>NZ_DAIMHV010000051.1:0-17643 GCF_036723115.1 Phenylobacterium sp.
CTCGACTTCGCCGACGTCCGCACGGTCATGACCGAGATGGGCAAGGCGATGATGGGCACGGGCGAGGCCACGGGCGACGACCGCGCCCTGATGGCGGCGCAGAACGCCATCCAGAACCCGCTGCTGGACGAAGTCTCCCTGAAGGGCGCCAAGGCCGTGCTGGTGAACGTCACCGGCGGTCTGGACATGACCCTGTTGGAGGTGGACGAGGCGGCCAACGCCATCGCCGAGCAGGTGGACACCGAGGCCAACATCATCTTCGGCGCGGCCTTCGATCCGTCCCTGGACGGCATGATCCGCGTCTCGGTGGTGGCCACCGGCATGGACGGCGCCTCCATCGCCGCCATCGAACCCAAGGCCGAGGTTCGCCGCCCGGCGCCGCAGCCGCAGCCGGCCCCTGCGCCCCGCGCGCCGGAGGTGAGCCGCCCGGTGGCTCAGCAGCCCTCCTATTTCGAGCGTCCCGCCGCCCCGCCGCCGGCCCAGCCTGCGCCCGCGCCGACCTATGCGGCCCCGCCGCCGGTGGCCCGTGCGCCGGAGCCCGCTCCGCCGGTCCGCGCGCCCGAGCCACCGCCCATGGCCGAGCCCGAACTGGCCCAACCCGAACTCTACGCGCCTGAGCCGGAGCCTGCGCCCGTCGTGCAGCGACCCGTCACCCGCATCGTCGATCCCCTGGTGGCCGATGATGAGGACGAGCCCTTGTTTGCGGACAACAGCTTCGTCGACGACCGGCGCCAGAAAAGCGGGTTTCTGAGCCTGTTCGGCGGACGTCCCCGCTATGATGGCCCCCCGCCGGCCCAGCCTGCAGCGGCGAGCCCGCGGGCCCCGGCCCGGGGCGCGGCGCAACCCTCCGAGGCGCCGTCCGCCGAGCCTGAAGGTGAGGATCTCGAGATCCCATCCTTCCTGAGACGGCTCGCCAACTAAGCCTGTGGGTCACCAAAGTCTGGACGGCCGGGACCTGTGTCCCGGCCGTTTGCGTTTACGCTTCCACTCATTCAGCAGGTAGGCGGCTTCGGGCGGCCTGATCAGACCTGCGCAGGGATCTGGTTTGTCATTGATATTGCAGGGTTTCTCGCTGCGCTGAGCGCGAAACATTCGGAAACAGGACGTGTGTTGCGGCGCCGCAGCATAAACCCTATCGGGTAGCTGGGGCCTTGGTGACCGCAGACGTGGTCGCCTTTGCGAAGTCCAGTCGAGAAGGTTCTACGTCCTTGTCCGCCACCGAAATCCGCCACCAGGCCGCCCGCGCTTTCCAGCACACCGTGCTCGGTCCCGCCATTTTCGCCGGGGTGGGCGTCCATACCGGCGCCCATGTTCGCGTCGCTGTGCGTCCGGCGCCGGCTGACAGCGGCATCGTGTTCGTGCGCACGGACCTCTCCGGCGACAACCGC
Organism: Phenylobacterium sp.; assembly: GCF_036723115.1. Lineage (GTDB taxonomy): Bacteria > Pseudomonadota > Alphaproteobacteria > Caulobacterales > Caulobacteraceae > Phenylobacterium. The sequence goes on from NZ_DAIMHV010000051.1 coordinate 1,389, forward strand.
GTGCCGGTGTCCGGCGAGGCGGTCTGCAAGACCCAGCTGGGCACGGTGATCGGCAACGCCGCCGGCGTCACCGTCTCCACTATCGAGCATCTGATGGCCGCCTTCGCCACGCTTGGCGTGGACAACGCCGTGGTGGAGCTGGACGGGCCGGAAATGCCGATCATGGACGGCTCGTCCCTGCCGTTCGTCCAGATCCTGGATCAGACGGGCCTGCGCCGACAGGACGCCCCGCGGCGCTTCATCGAGATTCTCGCGCCCATCATCGTCACCGAGGGCGACAAGAGCGCCAGCCTGCTGCCCGGCGACCGGTTCGAGGTGGCCTTCGAAATCGTGTTCGATTCGCCCGTCATCGGCCGCCAGGCCGTGGACCTGCCCATGGATGAACAGGCTTTCCGCGACGAGCTCGCCGACTGCCGCACCTTCGGCTTCGCCCACGAGGTGGAGGCGTTGCGCGCCATGGGCCTGGCCCGGGGCGGCTCGCTGGAGAATGCGGTGGTCATCGAGGGCGACCGGATTCTCAACCCCGAAGGCCTGCGCCGGCCTGATGAATTCGTGCGCCACAAGGCCCTGGACGCCATCGGCGACCTCTATGTCCTGGGGGCGCCGATCATCGGTCGGTTCGAGGGCAGGCTGGCCGGTCACGGGATCAACAACGCCCTGGTCCGCGCGCTCCTGGCCCAGCCGGATTCGTGGAGGCTGCGCAGCTTCGCGCCGGAGCTGGCCCTCGCGGTCTGACCTTCCGTTTGCGCCGCCGCCCGCGTGGTGTAGAAGCGAGGGCTCGCGGCGCGGGGGCGCGCGTTGGTCCTTTTGAGGTGAAGGTGTCTCTGCTTCACAATTCCCTTCGGGGTCCCGCTCTCGTGGCGGTTCTGGCCGCCCTTACGCTCAGCGCCTGCGCCGGCCGCCAGGACCGGCCCCGGCTGGCCTATGAAGAGCGTCCTGTCGAACTGCTCTACAACACCGGCGCCGATCGCCTCGATCGCGGCCTGTGGCGTCAGGCGGTGGACTATTTCGGCGAGGTCGAACGTCAGCACCCCTATTCGGTGTGGGCGCGTCGGGCGATCCTGATGACCGCCTACGCCCACTATCAGGCCAATGACTATGCCGAGGCCATCGCCGACGCCGATCGGTTCCTGGCCCAGGCGCCGGGCAACCCTGCGGCCGTCTATGCCTATTATCTGAAGGCCATCTGCTATTTCGAGCAGATCGTGGATGTGGGCCGCGACCAGGCCGCCACCGGCCAGGCGCTTTCGGCCCTGCAGGAAGTCATCCAGCGCTATCCCGACAGCGAATACGCCAAGGACGCCCGCCTGAAGGTGGACATGGTCCGCGACCAGCTGGCCGGCAAGGAGATGACCGTCGGGCGCTATTACCTGCGCAATGGCGACACCCTGGCCGCGGTGGGGCGGTTCAACACGGTGGTCACCCGCTACGAGACCACCAGCCACACGCCTGAGGCGCTCTATCGACTGGTGGAGGCCTATCTGACCCTGGGCCTGGCCGAGGAGGCCAAGCGCAATGGCGCGGTGCTCGGTTTCAACTATCCGGGCACGGTCTGGTACCGGGACGCCTACAACCTGCTCACCGACCGCGGCCTGCGCCCCGCCAACGCGCCCACGGCGAGTTCGGAGCGCGGCCTCCTCTCCCGGCTGCCCTTTGTCGGGCGCGGTCAGAGCGAAGGCCTCCCGGCGGACAAGGACAACACCCTCCGGCCGCCGGTCACCCCGTAAGGGGCGAGAACCTAAGGCGAACAGAACGGGCTTCCGCCCAAGGCGATTCCAGGCAATCTTGCGCCCATGCTGATCGGACTGTGGATCCGCGACGTGGTGCTGATCGAGGCGCTCGACCTGCCCATCGGGCCGGGCCTCACGGCCCTGACCGGAGAGACGGGGGCGGGCAAGTCGATCATCCTCGACGCCCTTGGCCTGGCTGTCGGCGCGCGCGCCGAGGCGGCGCTGGTTCGCCAGGGCGCCCCCCAGGCCCAGGCTACGGCCCTGTTCGCCCCGCCGCCGGACCATCCGGTCTGGGCGGTGCTGGACGAGAAGGGGTTGGCCTATGACCCCTCGGAAGACCTGATCCTGCGCCGCACCGTTTCGGCCGACGGCCGCAGCCGCGCCTTCGTCAATGACCAGGCCACCAGCGTCGGGGTCCTGCGCGAGCTGGGCGGCCTGCTGATCGAGGTGCACGGCCAGCATGAGACGGTGGGCCTGCTGGACTCACGGACCCACCGGCCGCTGCTCGACGCCTATGGCCAGCTGTCTGAGCCTCTGACCGCCGTGGCGGACCGGTGGAAGGCCTGGCGCGCGGCGCAGGCCCGCCGCGACGAACTGGCCGACATGGCCGATCGCGCCGCCGCCGAGATGGAGGAACTGTCGCTGCGCCTCTCCGAACTCGACCGACTGGAGCCGCGGGAAGGAGAGGAGACCGAACTCGCCGAGATCCGCGCCGTCCTGGGCGCGTCGGAGAAGGCGCTGGCCGACATCGCCGCGGCCCGCGAGGCCTTTGACGGCCTTTCCCCTCGCATGGGCCAGGCGATTCGGGCCCTGGAGCGGGCGCGGGAGCGGGCGGTGAGCGCCGGCGCGGCCGATGACGGCCCCGCCGTCAGCCGTCTGGCGGCGGCCTCGGCGGCCATCGACCGGGCGTTGGTGGAGGCGCAGGAGGCCGAGGCCGCTCTTGATGCGGCCGCCGAAGCCTTCGACTTCGAGCCTGAACGCCTGGAGAAGACCGAGGAGCGGTTGTTCGACCTGCGCGGCATGGCGCGCAAACTTTCCGTCAGCGTCGAGGAGTTGCCGGGGCTGAGGGTGCGATTCGCCGAGCGTCTGCGCTCAGCCGAAAGTTCCGGCGAGGACCTGAAGGCCGCCGAGGCGGCGCTGGCCCGGGCTCGGGCGGACTATCTGGCGGCCGCCCAGACGCTCAGCAAGGCGCGGCTGGCCGCGGGCGAGCGTCTGGCGGAGGCCGTCATGAGCGAACTGGGCCCGCTGAAACTCGACAAGGCCCGTTTCCGGGTCACGGTGGAGACCCTGGCGCCGGAAAAGGCGGGACCCGCCGGTCAGGACCGCGTGGCCTTCGAAATCTCCACCAATCCGGGCGCGCCGTTCGGGGAGCTCGGTCAGATCGCTTCGGGCGGCGAACTGGCCCGTCTGGCCCTGGCGCTGAAGGCGGCCCTGGCCGGCCGCGCCCAGGGCGCGCAGCCGCTGATGATTTTCGACGAGGTGGACCAGGGCGTGGGCGGGGCCGTTGCCGATGCGGTGGGCCTGCGCCTGCGCCGGTTGGCGGCCGACGCCCAGGTCCTGGTGGTCACCCACAGTCCGCAGGTGGCCGCCCGGGCCGACGCCCACTGGCGCATCAAAAAGGCCGGCGACGCCAGCGGCGTGCGCACCGCCGTCGAGGCGCTTTCTCCCGACGATCGGGAGGAGGAGATCGCCCGCATGCTGGCCGGCGCGGAGATCACCGATGCGGCCCGCGCCGCAGCCCGGGCCCTGATGCATGCTTGAGACGCCCCACCCCAAGGCTCCGGCCGAGCTCTCCGAAGCCGAGGCGGCCGAGGAGCTGACCTGGCTCGCCGACACCCTGGCGGCCCATGACATCGCCTATTTCCAGGAGGACGCGCCCAAGGTCTCCGATGCGGATTATGACGCGCTCAAGCGCCGCAACGGTGAGATCGAGGCGCTTTTCCCAGACCTGATCCGGGAGAATTCGCCGAGCCTGAAGGTCGGGGCGGCGGCCTCGGCCCAGTTCTCGCCGGTGGAGCATGGCGTGCCCATGCTGAGCCTCGACAACGCCTTTTCCGATGACGAGGCGGTGGACTTCGACGCCCGGGTGCGCCGTTTTCTGAGGCTCGACGAGGCGGTCTTCGCCTATACGGCCGAGCCCAAGATCGACGGGCTGTCGGCCTCAATCCGCTATGAGAAGGGTCAGCTGGTCCGCGGCGCCACGCGGGGCGACGGCCGGGTGGGCGAGGACGTCACGGCGAATCTGCGGACCATCTCCGACATCCCCCACCGGCTGGCGGGCTCGGGCTTTCCCGACGTGGTCGAGATTCGCGGCGAGGTCTATCTGGAGCATGCGGGCTTCCAGGCCCTGAACGCCGCGGCGCAGGCCGCCGGCCAGAAGACCTACGCCAATCCCCGCAACGCGGCGGCCGGCTCCTTGCGCCAGATCGACCCGAACATCACCGCCCAGCGGCCCTTGCGCTTCTTCGCCTATGCCTGGGGGCTGACCAGCGCACCGTTCGCGCAGACCCAGTGGGAGGCGCTGGAGCTGCTGAAGGCCTGGGGCTTCCAGACGACGCCGCAGTCCCGGCGGGTGGAGGGGGCGCAGGGTCTGCTCGACGCCTATCGCGCCATGGAGGTGGAGCGCCCCAGCCTCGGCTTCGACATCGACGGGGTGGTCTACAAGGTCGATCGCCTGGAGTGGCAGCACCGGCTGGGCTTCGTCTCCCGCTCGCCCCGCTGGGCCATAGCGCGCAAGTTCCCGGCCGAGCAGGCGCGCACGGTGCTCAACGCCATCGATCTGCAGGTGGGCCGTACCGGGGCGGTGACGCCGGTGGCCCGGCTGGCGCCGGTGACGGTGGGCGGCGTGGTGGTGGAGAACGCCACCCTGCATAATGCCGACGAGATCGCCCGCAAGGACGTCCGCATCGGCGATACGGTCATCGTTCAGCGGGCGGGCGACGTGATCCCGCAGGTGGTGGGACCGGTGCTGGAGGCGCGGCCGGCGGGCGCCACGCCGTTTGTGTTTCCGCAGACCTGCCCCTGTCCGCTGAAGACGCCGCTGGCGCGGGAGACCACCGCCTCGGGCGCCGAGACGGTGGTGCGCCGCTGCACCGGAGAACTCGCCTGTCCCTTCCAGCGGATCGAGCACCTGAAGCACTTCGTGTCGCGGCGGGCCTTCGACATCGAGGGTCTGGGGGAGAAGCAGCTCCAGGCCTTCTTCGATCGCGGCTGGATCCGGGAGCCGGCCGACATCTTCCGCCTGGCCCGGGACACAGCGAAGCTCGACGAGTTGCGCGGGACCGAGGGCTATGGCGAGACCAGCGTCGCCAATCTGATCGCCGGCATCGAGGCGCGCCGTCCCATCCCCCTCGACCGCTTCATCTATGGCCTGGGCATGCGCCATATCGGCGAGACCACCTCGCTGGCGCTCGCCCGCAACTTCGAAACCGTGGAGGCCTTCCTGGCGGCGGCGCGGGCGGCGGCCGCGGCCCTTGAGGGCGAAGACCACGCCCAGTTCGTGCATCTGGAAGGGGTGGGTCCGACCGGCCTGGAAGCCATCCTGGCCTGGGCCGAGGCTCCGCCTCGCGACCTGCTCGTGCCCGAGGGGGCGAGTTTCGAGACCCGCGCCAAGGCCGCCGTTCCCAAGCTGAACAAGACCGCCCGCGAGGCTCTGGAGCAGCGGTTCCACAGCTGGGCGGCCTTCGAGCGCGCCGCCCGCGCGGCCGTGGCGCACCGGCCGGGGGAGGCCTTCCGCGAACTGGAGGCGGTGGACGGTGTCGGCCCCGTGGCCGCCCGAATGATCGGGACCTTCTTCGCCGAGGACCACAACAACAGGACGGTGGAAAACCTGCTGGCCGAGCTGGACGTCCAACCGGCCGAGCGGCCCAAGACCGATACGGCGGTGGCCGGCAAGACCATCGTCTTCACCGGCGCCCTGGAGCGCATGACCCGCGACGAGGCGAAGGCCCAGGCCGAGGCGCTGGGCGCCAAGGTGTCGGGTTCGGTGTCGAAGAAGACCGACCTGGTGGTGGCTGGCCCAGGCGCCGGGTCCAAGCTCAAGACCGCCACCGACCTCGGCATCGAGGTGATCAGCGAGGACGACTGGCTGAAGCTGGTGGCCGGCTGATCGCGGCTCCCCCTCCTCGCGAGGGGCGGGGGCTGCGCCTATAGCGGCGCGCAGGCCTCACTGAGCCAGGCCCTGACCTCGCCATCCACCAGGGGCCCGACCTCGCGCAGGACGCGGGCGTGGTAGGCGTCCATCTGAACGCGCTCCTGGGTGCTCAGCATGTCCACCACGATCAGCCGGCGATCGATGGGGGCCAGCGTCAGGGTGGTGAAGCCCAGCATCGGCCGCTCGCCCCCGTCGATCTCGTCCTCGGCGGTGACGTATTGCAGGTTCTCGATGCGGATGCCGTAGGCGCCGGCCTTGTAGTAGCCCGGCTCGTTGGAGACGATCATGCCGGGCTTGAGCGCCACAGTGTTGGGCGCCTTGGAAATCCGTTGCGGCCCCTCGTGGACGCCCAGATAGCTGCCCACCCCGTGGCCGGTGCCGTGGTCGTAGTCGAGGCCCGCCATCCACAGGGGCGCGCGGGCCAGGGCGTCCAGGGCCGAGCCGGTGGTCCCGGCGGGGAAGCGGATGTGGGCCAAGGCCAGATGACCCTTGAGCACCAGGGTGAAACGCTCGGCCATCTCGCGGGAGGGGTCGCCGATGGCCACGGTGCGGGTCACGTCGGTGGTGCCGTCCAGATACTGGGCGCCGGAATCCACCAGCAGCAGAGAGCCGGCCTCCGTCCGCCTGTTCAGCCGCTCGGTGGGTCGGTAGTGGACGATGGCCCCGTTGGAGGCGGCGCCGGCGATGGTGTCGAAGGACAGGTCCTTGAGCGCGCCGGTGGCCTCGCGGAAGCCCTCCAGCTTCATGACCACGGTCTTTTCGTCCGGCAGGCTCGTCTGGGCCTCGGTGGCCAGCCAGTGGAGGAAGCGGGCCAGCGCCGCGCCGTCGCGCACATGGGCGCGGTGGGCGCCTTCCAGCTCCACCGCGTTCTTGCAGGCCCGCGGCAGGGCGCAGGGATCCTCCGCGCGGATCGTCTCGGCGCCGGCCGCGTCCAGGGTGTCGAAGTACCAGGCCGAGGACTGGCCGGCGTCCACCAGCACCTTCTGGCCCTTCAGCGCGCCCAGCGCCCCTTCCAGGGCCTGCGGCGTCTCCAGGGCCACCTCATTGCCCAGCCAGGCGGGCAGGTCAGGGGTGACCTTGGCGGGGTCCAGGAACAGCTGGGCCGATCCGTCGGCCCGCAGGATGGCCTGGGCCAGCGGCAGGGGGGTGCGGATCACGTCGCCGCCGCGGATGTTGAACAGCCAGGCGATGGAGGCCGGCGCGGTGATCACCGCGGCTGCGGCGCCCTTGTCGGCCAGGATCTGGCCCACCCGGGCGCGCTTGGAGCCGGAGTCCTCGCCGGCATAGCCCAGCGGATGAGGGACGACAGGCGCCTGGGGTTGGGCCGGTCGGGCCGCGCCCCAGGCGGCGTCCAGGGGGTTGGTGGCGACGGGCTTCAGGGTCGCGCCGGCCTTTTCCACCGCCGCGCGGATGCGCGCCAGGGCGTCGGGACTGTGCAGGCGCGGATCATAGCCGATGGCCTGGCCGCGGCCGGCGGCGGCCTCCAGATAGGCCGGCACGCCCCCCTCCACGAGGTCGCGGATCTCGAACAGGGTCTCGTCCACCTGGTCGCGAACCTGGAGCGTGTAGCGCCCGTCGACGAAGACGGCGGCCTTGTCCTTGAGGATCACCGCGGCCCCGGCCGAGCCGGTGAAGCCGGTGGCCCAGGCCAGGCGGTCATTGGCCTGCGGCAGATACTCGTTCTGGTGCTCGTCCTCGTGGGGCACGAGAAAGCCGTCCAGGGCCTGTTCGGCCATGGCCTGGCGGATCAGGGGAACGTGCTTGGAGCCGAAGGAGCGGTCGGTGGTTTCGTCGAAGGTCTGGCGCATGGGAAAGATTTAGGCCCGCCCCGAGCGGTTCGCCACGGTTTTCGGATGGCTCAGGCGCCCGCGTCGTCAGACCCGGCGATAGACCATGGTGGAGCCGTCCTCCAGCTTGCCACGCAAGCCCGACCAGACACCGGCCGAATCGTACCAGTTGTCGATCTCGGCGTCGCCGCGCAGGGACCAGCGTTCGGCGGTGATCTGTTCGCCGCCGTCCAGGGCGATGGTCTCACGGCCGGCGCGGCTGACGCGGAGCGCCAGGGGCTTGCCCAGCTGGGGATTGAAGAGGGGCCTGTTCAGGGCTTCGCGGTTCCAGTGGGTCAGGGGGGCGGCGGTCTGGGCCGCCCGCACCCGACCGGCGGGGCCTTCGATAGCCACCCCGTCATCGCCCCGCTGCGCCACGACCCGTTCGATCTTGCCGTTGCTGTTGGTGGTGGTGGTCAGGCGCTGGAAGACGCCCTCGCGCCAGGCCTCTTCGGCCGAATGGGTATAGCGAAAGACCGGCACAGGCCCGATGCGCACGCGCATCTCCACCTCGGTGGTCACGGTGGTCAGGCCGCCCGCGCGGCTGAACCGCATGGCGTGCTCGCCCACCTTGGTCCCGTTGCGCAGGACGGAGAAGCTCAGACGGCCGCCTCCGGGCGCCGCTGCGCCGGCGATGGAGGGAAGCGCAAGGGCAAGACCAGCCCCCAGGGCGAACCGGCGGGTCATACCAGGGTCTGCGGACATTTCAGGCCTCCAGCAGGTGGTGATCACTCTACCAGCTACGGGGGCGCATCGTCATTGGACGCGATCCGCCGCGGCTTGCGGCCGCACCTCCAGCTTCCAGGCCGCCTCCGGCCGCAGGATCCGTTGCGCCGCGGCCTGCACCGCCGCGGCGGTGACCCGCTCGGTGCCGGACCTCAGGGAGCGGATGGCGTCCAGGCGCCGGGGGTCGGCCTGGGCGCCCGACAGTTCCTCCAGCCAATAGCCATTGCCCACCCGCGCCCGTTCGATCCGCTCCAGCCGGGGCTGGCGGGCGCGCTCCAGTTCGTCCTGGCTCACCGGCGTGGTCCGAAGGTCCTCGGCGATCTCGGCCACGTCGGCGAAGAAGGCCTCCAGCCCGGCGGGCGGTATCTCGACGCTGGCCGACATATAGCCCCAGCCTTCCCAGACCATGGCGTGGTTGTAGCCCACCGACGGGGAATAGGTGGCGCCCTGGCTCTCGCGCAGTTCCGCGGTCAGGCGCAGACGCAGGATTTCCCCCAGCACCGCGGCTTCGCGCGCGCCCTGCGGGTCGGCGAAGAAGTCGGTGGTGGGCCAGGCGACATAGCCGATGGCCTGGTCGGCGCGCCCCTTGTGGGTCCGCTGGACCGGCGTGGCCGAAGGCGCAGGGAAGCGCACGCCGGCGGCGCTGGCGGCCTGGCCTTCCGGTCGGGCGGGCAGGGCGCCTAAGGTGCGGGCCACCGCCTCGGTGGCCTTTTCCACCGTGGTGTCGCCGACAATGACCACCTCGATGGCGCCCCGAGCCAACGGGTCCTGCAGCTGGGCCTGGAGGTCGGCGAGGCTCGCCTGGGCGATCTCCTCCCGCGACGGGAAGGTCCATCGGCGGTCGCCGGAATGAAGCAGGCCCGACAGGTCGCGCGAGAGCACGCCGCTGGCCGTGGCCTCATACTGCTCGTGAATGGTGGCGCCGGCGGCCTGGATGCGGGCGAAGGCCTCCGGCCGCCAGGCGGGATCCGCCAGATAGGCGCTCAGCACCTGCAATTGCACCTCCAGGTCCTCGGGCCGTGTGGAGCCGCCCAGGCGGAAGGCGTCGTCCAGCGCGCTCAGGCGCGCGCCATAGACGCGGGCGGCCAGGACGCGCTCAAGATCCTCGGCGGTGATCTGGCCGAGGCCCCCCTCGATCAGGGCTCGGCCCGCCCAGGTCAGGCTTTGCCGGTCGGCCGGCAGGCTCCTGAGCCCTTGGCCCACATTGACGGCCACCAGGATCTCGTCGTCCTGGAACCTCGTCGGCTTCACCGTCAGCCGGACGCCGTTCTCGAAGCGGATGAAGACGGTGTCGAGATCGGCCACCTCCCGCGTCTCGGCGACCTGGCCGGGCGCGCCGAAATCCCCATACGGCCATTCCAGCAGGGCCAGGGCCTCGGGCGCGCTGACCGGCGTCTGGCGAGAGGTCTCATAGGCCTGCAGGACGGCGGCCTCTCCGCCGGGGATCGTGGTGGGGGTGGCGAGGAAGATCAGCGGACCCTGGCCCTGGAAGGTGCGCGCCAGGGCTGCGGAAACTTGATCGGCGGTCAATTCGGAGGTCACGGCCTCGAACAGGGCCAGGTCCTGGGCCGGACTGGTCACCACCCGGTCTTCAGCGACGGCGCTGAGGATCTGCTCCGCCAGGGCCGAAGGGCGCCGGGTGGCCGCACCGGCCACGGCGGCCTGCAGCCGCGCCCGACCCTCGGTGATTTCGCGGTCGAGTTCGTCCTGGCGGACGCCGAACTCCACCAGTCGCCGCTGCTCGGCCTCCAGGGCGCTCAATGCCTCGCGCCAGCGGCCCGCCTGGGCGTTGGCCACGATGCTTGTGGTCTCGGCGGCGTTGAACTCGTTGTTCACAAAGGCGCCAGCGCCCAGAAAGGGCGGATCGCCGGCCCTGGCCAGGACCGACAGGCGCCGGTTCAGGACTGCCAGGCCCAGCCGCTCCACAAGCTCCCGCGCCCGTCGCGCCTGGCTGTCGTCGCGGGTGTCCGGGGGGCGGACCCAGGCCACCTGCAGGGCGGGCGCCGCGCCGGGATCGACGGCGATGCGCGCCTGGGTGGAGCGGGACGCGACCACGCCCATGTCCGGGTCGGCCCCGGCGGGGCCGGCGGGGCGCCAGCCGCCGAACGCCTCGATGATGCGGGCCTCCATGGCGGCGACGTCGAAGTCTCCCACCGCCACCAGCAGGGCGCGCTCGGGGCGATAATAGGCCTGGTAGAAGTCGCGGATTCTCTGGCCGGGGGCGTCCTTGAGCACCTCGACATCGCCGATGGGGAAGCGCGCATTCAACCTCTGCCCGGGCAGCAGGAAGGCCAGCCGCTCGCGATAGATGCGGTAGGCCGGATTATCCCGCGCCCGTTCCTCCGACAGAATCACGCCCCGCTCCCGGTCCACCGCGTCGTCGGCGATGGTCAGGTTCATCGCGGTCTCGCGCAGGAGCATGAGGCTGGTGGCCACGGTCTCCTCATCGGTGCGTGGCAGGTCGAGCTTGTAGATGGTTTCGTCAAAGCCGGTGGAGGCGTTGGTGTCGGCCCCGAAGGCCAGGCCCAGCCGCTCCAGAATCTTGATCATCTCCCCTTCCGGCACGGCCTCGGAGCCGTTGAAGGCCATGTGCTCCAGGAAGTGGGCGAGGCCCAGCTGATCGTCTTCCTCCATCAGCGAGCCGGCGTCGATGCGCAGGCGGAGCGCGGCCTGGCCCGGCGGAATCGTCTGGCGGCGGATGGCGTAGCGCATGCCGTTGTCCAGGACGCCGAACAGGACGTCGGCGTCGGCCGTCACATCGCTGCGGTCCTGGGGCCAGGCGGCGGGAGGGGCCGCCTGTACTGCGCCCGGCGACACTGCGACCGGCGCCTGGGCGGCGACCGGCGAGGGGGGGAGGGTGGCGCAGGCCACAAGGGCGAGGGCGGCGGCCAGCGCCGGGGCGCCTCGCTTCAGAACCAACATGAAAACGTCCGGACAGGTGCCAAATTCGCGACACCTTCGCCGCGCCCTGTGGCGAGGGCAAGGCCGTTCCCGGTCGAGCTCGCGGCGGGCGTCAGTGTTCGCCCGGACGGCTCACATAATAGGTGGCGGTGTTGCCCACGGCATTGGCCAGGCCCGTGGCGCTGCGGGCGTAGCCGGTGACGGTCACCGTGCTCGTGGCCGAAACGTCCACATTGTTCACCTGCTGGCTGACGGCGGTGAGCCGGCCCTCGCAGTCGCTGCAGACATAGCCCGTGGCGGCGTTGCCGATGGCCGTGGCGTTGGCGCTGGCGTCATAGCCCTCCGCCCCGGTGAACTCGGCGATCACCTCGACCCCGCCGCCGTCATTGAGCTGGACGGCGTCGATCACGGTTTCCCAGCCGGAATTGCCCGCCAGGAAAGAATTGCCCACCCCATAGGCGATGCTGGAGGCCGCGCCGAACTGATAGGCCGAGGAAACCGCCTGGCCGCGGATATAGGCCGTATTGGTCTGCTGGCTGGCGACATCCAGGAAGCCGCCCTCGTTATAGGCGTTCACATTGGTCCCGCTGGCCGTGGCGCTGGTGGTGGCCATGTAGGCGCTGCCGAAGGCGGTGAACTGGCTGGCCTGCACCCGCTCGGCGGTGTTGGCCTGGTCGATCACATAGCGCTCGCCCGAGCCGCCGATGCTGGAGGCCGAGACATTGGCGCCGCTGGCCTGGCCGGCGAACACCGCCTGGCCGTCCACATGCCCATAGACGCCGCCGCCATCGGTCACCACATCGGCCTGGTTGGTCTGGCGGACCCTCGCGCCCACAGCGCCATGGCTGACGCCGAACCCCTGGCTGGCGCCCACGGCCTGGGTGGAAGCGGTCACGTCCCCGGCCTCGGCCAGGGGGGCTTCCACATGGCTGTGGGCGTAGATCGCGCCGGGGCCCACGGTCTGGGTGTAAACCCCCGTGAGCACCCCGCCATAGATGTTGGACTCGCTGGTCAGCCCGGTGGCGGCGGTGTGGAGCACCGTGCTGGCGCCGGAGGAGACCGCCGCCTCCAGCCGGGTGTCGGCCGTGACATTGGCCTGCAGATTCTGGTTGGCGCGAACGTCCAGGTTCACGCCCTCGCCAGAGCCGTTGAAGGCCGCGCCGGTGGCCGTGGAGACGCCTGTGGTGGTTTCCGTGACCTCCACGACGTTCAGCACCAGGCCGGAGAAAATGTCGTCGGTCTGGACCTGGTCGCTGACGATGACGCTGTCGAGGGTCTGACTAGTAGCGGCCGCGCACGGCAGAATCGCGATCCACGTTCCAACGATTAGGATCTTGCCGGGTTTGCGCATTGTTGGTCCCCAGATTGTTGTAGGCCGGGACATAGGCCCCCGTGAGGCCCACGGTGGAGCCGGAGAGCGGGTCGGAGGTCAGGCAGGCCTGCGGACCGGGCATGCCGTAGAGGTTGGCGGTCATTTCCACCACCGCCCGCTCGATGAGCGAGCGCACGGCCAGCTGCATGGGCTCCAGGGCGCCAGTTCCGGCCGAGACGTCGAACACATTGCCGCCCAGGAAGTCGAAGAGGCCGATACCAACCTCCCGGCCGATGACCTGCTTCTGGTAGGAGATGACGTCCACCACCTCCAGGGTCCGCGTATTGATGAGGCGCAGGTCCATGCCGATGTTCATCACGAACAGCCGGCCGCCGAGACGGCCCTTCAGGTCCTGGGGATCGGGGTCGCCCCCCGCCACGTCAAAGCCCGAAGAGCGGATGTTGAAGTTCAGTTCTGTCAGACCGCCGGCGATGTAGAAGTCCGAGCCTGGAACCTGACCGGCCAGGATGCGGCGATACTCCGCCGGCGCGTCGGGCGCAGGACGGGGCGTGTCGGAGATCAGCTTGTTGTTGGCGTATTTGAGCTCGAGTTCGGACACCGAGGTGTCGAACCGCTCCACCAGTGGCATGCCGGCCTTGGCGAAGGCCGACATGGCCATGAGCGAGGCGCCCTGGGTGATCTTGCGGCCCGAGCCGTCGGACTCGGTCTTGCCCGTATAGTCGGCGATGCGCCCCACCGCGATCCGCGGCGCCGTCAGATTGGCTTGGCGCGCATAGGCGGCCAGGCAAACCAGCGCGGTGGAGTAGGGGGTCGGATTGGCGGTCACCGGCGCACTGCCGATGGGGCTGGCATAGTTGCCGCGGGGACCGGCCACGGGCGTAGCGCAGGCCGACAGCAGCAGGGCCGCGGCGCTCAGCCCGCCGAGGGCGCGCTTAATCCTCATCGCCGACGCCTCCGCGAACCACACGGGTGCTGGCGGAGACGGAGCCGTTATTGATCTGGGTGGAGTCGATGATCACCGTGTTGTGGCTGCCCTGGGTGACGACCACCAGATTGTTGCCGATCGCCGTGGCGCCGCCGCCCCAGGCGCCTACGCCTGCGTATGAGTCGGCCGATCCCCAGGACCGGCTGAAGGCGGACTGATCCTCGCCGGCCTGGATGATGCCGTCGATGATGACGCGATTGCCGTTGAGGTCCCGGGTGGAGACCTCCACCGGCCGGTTCTCGCTGCCGGCGACGCGGCCGTAGCCGGCGTTGAAATCGGCGGAATTGGTGGACAGGTACTGGGCCTGGGCCGTGGTCGCGCCGAGGCCGGTCAGGGCGATCGACATAAGCAGGGCCGTCCTGGCGACGGTGGGGGAGGCCATGGGCTTCGAGGCTCCGGTACTAGGTTGCGGCCATGGTTAAGCAAGCCGCGTGCCAAAACTTGCGGGTCGGCCCTATCTAAGGGGCGCAACCCTGGCGATTTCGTTAAGGCTGACAGGCCTTTGTGTTGAACACCGCCGCTTAAGGAGGCCCACCCTTGTCCGATCCGCATGGTTTCCCGGAGCCCGACGCCGAGGCGAGGCCGCCCCGAGAGCCGATCCTGAAGGCGCCCTGGCCGGTGCTGGCGCTGATCGGAGCGCTTGTGGGCGCCTATGCCTGGCAGGTCCTGGTGCTGGGGGAGGCGGCCTATGGTCGGTTCGGCTTCGTGCCGGCCAGCCTGGATGAAGGGCGGTGGAGCGGACTGGTCACCGCGCTCTTTCTACACGGCGGTCTGTTGCACTTGGCCATGAACACGGTGGCCGCCCTGGCTTTCGGTGCGCCGGTGGCGCGCTATTTCGGGCTGAGCGGGCGAGGACCGGTCCTGTTCTACGGGTTTTTTCTGCTGACCGGCGTCCTGGCCAACTACGCCTTTGCGCGCCTGCATCCGGGTCTGGACGCGGTGCTGGTGGGGGCGTCGGGCGCCGTGTTCGGCCTGATCGGGGCGGCCACGCGCCTGCTTGCGGGCCAGGGGAGGCCGGCGCCGATCCTGAGTGCACAGGTCCTGGGCATGAGCGCGGCCTGGATCGCGGTCAATGTCGTCTTTGGCGGACTGGTGGCGGCGCCCGGCTCTCAAGGGGCGGCCGTCGCCTGGGAGGCCCACGTGGCGGGCTATCTGGCGGGGTTGTTGCTGATCGGCCCGTTCGCCTGGCTACGCAGGCCCTGAGCCTGGCGCCCGCGGCGACGATTGCCATGACCGCCGTTCTGCGAGAGGCTGTGACCTGGGGATATAGGGAGGAATGATCGAATGCTTGTATCCCAGATCCTGAAGGCCAAGGGCGACCTGGTCTTCACCGTCACGTCCGGCGACACGGTGAGCGCCGTGACCGCCCTGCTGCACGCCCGCCGGGTGGGCGCCCTGGTGGTGGTGGACGGCGGCAAGGTGGTCGGCATCGTCTCGGAGCGTGATGTGGTGCGGCTCCTGGCCGAGCAGGGCGCCGGCGCCCTGGACCGGCCGATCTCGGCCTGCATGACCAGCGACGTGCTCTTCGCCCGCCCGGGCGAGACGGTGGACGTCCTGCTGGAGCGCATGACCGACCGCAGGATCCGTCACCTTCCGGTCTGTGAAGACGACCGCCTGCTGGGGATCGTCTCCATCGGCGACCTGGTGAAGCACAAGATCTCCGAGGTGGAGGCCGAGGCCAACACGCTGAAGGCCTATATCGCCGCTGGCTAGGGGGGCGCGGCGGCGCCGGGGACGGGGGGATCGGCCCGTCCCTGGGCGGCTGCGTCGGCGAGACTGTAGGCTTCAAGCACGCTGGCCGTGGCGTCCCGCGCCCGGCTGAGCGCCTCGCGCAGGGTGCAGGTGGCGAGGTCGGGGCAGTCGTCGCACTTCCGGAAGGCCGTGAGGGAGACGCAGGGCGCCAGGGCCAGCGGCCCCTCCAGGGCGCGGATCACCTCGGCGAAGCTGATCTCTCCCGCCGGGCGCGCCAGTATGTAGCCGCCGAACTTGCCGCGTCGGCTGACGACGATGCGCGCCCGCGACAGCTCCAGCAGGATGGCCTCCAGGAACTTGCGCGGGGCGTCCGCCCGAAGCGCCAACTCGCCCGAGGTCTGCTGCGCGCCGCCGGCGCGCGCCAGTTCCACAAGGGCGCGCAGGGCGTATCTCGTCTTCTGCGACAGCATGCCGGGCGGCCTCCTCCGTATCGCACACCACATAGGGAAAACCGTCGCTGCGCGCCATGATGGGTTGGAGAGCGTGTTGACTCCGTCCCGGCCGCCCCCTAGATACGCCGCTCGCCGGAAATGCCGGGGGGCGAAACGAGCGAGACCGAATGGGTCTTGATTTCGCCTTCATCCTTCGTTAGGTTCCGGTCCTTCAGTCGAATCACATCGGACATCTCGGGGTTTGCCCGTCGGCGGCCCGGTGTGATTTTTGCGCCAAATTCCACCCGGAAGGCGGATGCAAAATTAGCTCAAAAGGCTGATTGACACGAAGGAGAGCGGCCAATAGATACGCCGCTCCTCGCAGCCGCCGGGCGATAATCGGTGGGGCCGGTT
This sequence comes from Phenylobacterium sp., assembly GCF_036723115.1. Lineage (GTDB taxonomy): Bacteria > Pseudomonadota > Alphaproteobacteria > Caulobacterales > Caulobacteraceae > Phenylobacterium. Next base: position 17,580 of record NZ_DAIMHV010000051.1, read on the forward strand.
CTACTGGTCACGCTCTTTGACATTGTGGAATGGAAAGAGAAACGCAGGCGGCGGTGTTCTGGCG
>NZ_DAIMHV010000052.1:0-17627 GCF_036723115.1 Phenylobacterium sp.
GGTCCCCCCGGACCGCCCGGTCCCTCATTGCCGCCGATGATGCGCAGGCCCCCGGCCACCATCATGATCACGAGGATGACGAGCGCGCCGGCGAGGAAGAAGTGGCGTCTGACCAATGCGGGCTCCGTCGCCCCGACTGGGGGCGGAATGGGGGTACGAGATTCCTGGAATCGAGGCGTTGGCTTACGCCGCGTCCAGTAACAGAACGATGGCGCTGCGTGTCAGCCCTGAAACACAGACGCCATCGCCCTTAATTCGAACAGAACGCCCGGACGGATGCGACCTTACGGTGAAGTTTTCCGCACGGCCCCCGGCAGCCGTGGTCAGGCGTCGTAGCCGGGCATCTCCCGATCGAGTCGGCGCAGGCATCCCGGCCAGGCGAGCTTGCCGCCGATCCCGCGGGCGACCTGGCTGCGGACCTCGTTCTGAGAGGCCTCGGGCGCGAACAGCACATTCTCCCGGCCAGCCGACAGGGCCATGACCTGCTGCTTGCAGGCGCGCTCCAGATAGAACATGCCGACCCAGCACTCGGCGGCGGTTTCGCCCACCGAGAGCGTGCCGTGATTCCTCAGCAACATCAGGGTCTTGTCGCCGATATCGGCCACCAGGCGCTCCCGCTCGTCGAGGTTCAGCGCAATGCCTTCATAGTCGTGATAGGCCAGCCGCGGCAGCACGATCAGGGCGTGCTGGGACAGGGGCAGAAGCCCCTCCTTCTGCGCGGCCACCGCGACGCCCTGGTCGGAGTGCAGGTGCATGACGAACTTGGCGTCCTCGCGGGCGTCATGGATCGCCGAGTGGATGGTGAAGCCCGCCGGATTGATGAAGTAGGGGGTGTCCTGGAGGATGTTCCCCTCCAGATCGATCTTCACCAGGGACGAGGCGGTGATCTCGTCGAAGAGCATGCCGTACGGATTGATCAGAAAGTGGTGATCGGGCCCCGGCAGCCGGGCGGAGATGTGGGTGTAGATCAGATCATCCCACCCATGGAGAGCCACCAGGCGGTAGAGGGCGGCGAGATCCACCCGCGTCTGCCACTCCTCGGCGCTGACCTTGCCTTTGAGGGACGTGATCACGCCCGCGGAACCATCGGCCATGGCGGCCTCCCTTTATGTCTTTAATCTTCGAGGCGGAGAGTCCTCCCCTCCCCGCCCCGCGTCAAGCATGGCGAAGCCGTGCGCGCCCAGGGCCGCTCACGCCGCGCCGGACGAGACCCGGGCCACGGCCGCCCGCCACCGGGTCCGCGCGGCCTGACGGGCGGGCGCCGAGCTCTGGGGGGCGGACGGGTCGGTCTGCGGCCGGGCGGCGGCGGCGGCCTCCAGCGAGGGGTAGAGACCCGCGCCGAGCCCCGCGAACAGGGCCGCGCCCAGGGCGGTGGTCTCTTCATAGCGCGCCCGGGCGACGGCCTGGCCGGTAAGGTCGGCCAGGCGCTGGGCGAACCAGGCGCTGCGCGCCATGCCGCCGTCGATCCGCAGCTCCGATCCGGCCTGGAAGGCCTGGGGCGCATCGGCCCGCATGGCCTCGATCAGGTCGGCGGTCTGCAGGGCGCAGGCGTCGAAGGCGGCCAGGGAGATCTCGGCCAGGCCCGCATCACGGGTGAGCCCGACGATCGCCCCGCGGGCCTGGGCGTCCCACCAGGGAGCGCCAAGGCCGGTGAAGGCGGGCACCATCACCACGCCGCTGTCGGCCCGCGCCTGCCGCGCCAGGGCCTCGGCCTCGGCCGGCGAGCCGACCTTCAGGCCCTCCACCAGCCACTGGATGGCCGCGCCGGCGATGAAGATGGCGCCCTCCAGGGCATAGGTGGTCCGGCCCTGGACCCGGGCGGCGACGGTGGTCAGCAGCCGCGCCTGGGAGACGGGCGCGAACTCTCCGGTGTTCACCAGCAGGAAGCAGCCAGTGCCATAGGTGGCCTTCATCTCGCCGGGGCGGACGCATCCCTGCCCCATGAGCGCGGCCTGCTGATCGCCGGCTACGCCGCGAATGGGCACGGCGCGCCCCAGGAATTCCGGCGCGGTCTCGCCGAAATCGCCGGCGCAGTCGCGCACTTCCGGAAGCAGGGCCTGCGGGACCTTCAGCAGGTCGAGCATGGGCCGTGACCAGGCCTGGCCCCGAAGGTCGAACAGCAGGGTGCGCGAGGCGTTGGTGGCGTCGGTGGCGTGGACCGCGCCGCCGGTGAGCTTCCAGATAAGCCAGCAATCCATGGTCCCGGCCAGCAACTCGCCGGCCTCGGCCCGCGCCCGGGCGCCGGGGACATGGTCCAGCAGCCAGGCGATCTTGGTCCCGGAGAAATAGGGATCGATGAGCAGGCCGGTGATCTTGGTCACCTCCGCCTCGGCGCCGGCGTCCTTCAGCGCCTGGCAAGCCTGCGCCGTGCGCCGGTCCTGCCAGACGATGGCCCGGTGGATGGGCGCGCCCGTGGCCTTGTCCCAGATCACCACCGTCTCGCGCTGATTGGTGATGCCGATGGCCGCCACCTCCGACATCTGCCGGCCCGCGCCGCTCACCGCCTCCCGCAGCACGTCCACGCTGGCCCGGAAGATCTCTTCGGCGTCGTGCTCCACCCAGCCGTCGGCAGGGTAGTGCTGGGCGAGCGGGCGGGAGGCTTCGCCCAGGGCGTGACCCGCCTTGTCGAAAAGGATGGCGCGGGTGGAGGTCGTGCCCTGGTCCAGGGCCAGGATCAGCGGCTCCGTCGCCGGACTTTGTCGGGAATCAGCCAATGTGCCTTAACCTCTCAAGATCGGGGCCGCCGGGACGAAGTGACACAGGCGACTGCGACACTTTGGGTGTACCCATTTAAGCATGTCTTCACTTGGCCCCCGCAGATTTCGCAGGAACTCGCGTTGGGCCGGAGGTCGTTTTGAACGTGGTCGCCAAGACCGAGGAGCTCCTCCATCTGGCCAAGAGCCGCTCTGCGGGCGACCGTGAGCGACTGCTGCTGGCGGTCGTGGAGCTCTGCGACGCGGCCGAGAGCCGGCAGATCATGTCCGCCCCGCCGGTGCAGGATCTGCTGAACTCCATCTTCATGAGCCTGGTGGTGGAAGCTGAGCGGGACATCCGCCGCAGGCTGACCGAGAAATTGGCCGCCGTCGACTGGGCGCCGCCGGGCCTCATTAACGTCCTGGCCCTGGACGACATCGAGATCGCCCGGCCGGTCATCGCGCTGAGCCCCGTCCTTCAGGACGCCGACCTCGTGCGTCTGCTGGTGGAAGCCACGGTGGAGCACCAGATCGAGGTGGCCAGGCGTCCGGGCCTGGGGCGTCCCGTCGTGGCCGAAATCCTGCGCCAGGCCGAGCCTGCAGTGCTGACCGCCCTGGCCGGCAACACCCAGACGGCCCTGGACAGCGGCGACATGGCCGCCCTGGTCAAGGCCTCGCGCCGGGTGGCCGCCCTGCGCTCGCCCCTGGCGCGCCGGCCTGAACTGACCGAGGATCTGGCCCTGCAGCTCTATGTCTGGGTCGGCCAGTCCCTGCGCCAGAGCCTCTTGACCCGCTTCCGGCTCGATCCGGCCGTGCTGGACCGCGTGCTGGCCGAGGCGGTGGGCGAGGCCCATTCCGCCAGCGCCCCGTCTTCGGACGGCGGCGGTTCCGCCGCCGTCGTCATGGAGAAAGACGATGAGCGCGAGCTCATGGAGACCCGTCTGCTGGCCAAGCTGGCGGCGGCCGGCCAACTTCGTCCCGGCTATCTGCTACGCGCCCTGCGTGAGGAGCGGCTGAGCCTGTTCGTCGGCGCCCTGTCCACGCTCGGCGGGTTTCCGCCGGAGCTGGTCCGGGCGGCCATCGACAGCGACCGCCCGGAACTTCTCGCCCTGGCCTGCGCGGCGGTCGGCATCGACCGCAGCGTCTTTCCCACCGTTCTGGAGCTGGTGCGCGCCATCAATGGCGGCCGCCCGGGGGGCGGCGAGGAAGGCGCCCGCCGCGCGCTCAGCGCCTTTGGCCCGTTCTCGCCCCAGATTTCCTCGGCCGCATTTCGGCAGGCGGTGTCGTCCCTGGTTCGTTGAGCCGAACCGGGACGTGGAGCCTCTTGGGATTTGACAAGCCCGGCGCGCTTCCGGCTTGTGCGGCTCCATGTTCAAAGCCGAACCCTTCGTGACTCGGGTGGCCTTCGCCGCCAGCGACCGGCCCGAGGCGCAGGACGCGCTCAAGGCGCTCACCAAGCGCTATGGCCAGACGCCCGAGGACCAGGCCCAGGTGATCGTCGCCCTAGGGGGCGACGGCTTCATGCTGGAGACCCTGCATCGCAACATGGGGGCGCCCAAGCCGATCTACGGCATGAACCGCGGGTCCGTCGGCTTCCTGATGAACGAATACAGCGCCGATGATCTGCTAGAGCGGATCAACGCGGCCGAGCGGGCGGTGATCCACCCCTTGAGCATGGTGGCGGTGGACGCGCGCCGGCGCCAGCACCGGGCGCTCGCCATCAACGAGGTGTCATTGCTGCGCCAGACCCGCCAGACGGCCAAGCTGCGGATCTCCATCGACGGCAAGGTCCGGCTGAACGAACTCTCCTGCGACGGGGCCCTGGTGGCGACCCCGGCGGGCTCGACGGCCTACAACCTCTCAGCGCATGGCCCGATCATTCCCCTGGACGCCAAGGTCCTGGCCCTGACGCCCATCAGCGCCTTCCGCCCCCGGCGCTGGCGCGGGGCGCTGCTGCCGCACGGGGCGCGGGTGAGCTTCGAGATACTGGAGGCCGACAAGCGCCCTGTGAGCGCGGTGGCCGACAATTTCGAGGTTCGCGACGTGCTGGAGGTTCACGTGGCGGAGAACCGGGACATCAGCCTCGTCATGCTGTTCGACGCCGGGCGGAGCCTGGAGGAACGGGTGCTGGCCGAGCAGTTTTCCGGCTGATCCCATCTCATGCCTTGTTAACGACTGCGTCCTACAGTTGCGCTTAAGCATCCCAGAAGGAGATGGTCGTGAGTCAGCCGCAAACCGGTCAGGTCATTCAGGTTCCCAACACCCTTCGCCTGCGCGTGGGCGGCCGGTTCGGGGCTGTGGACGCCGGGGCCATCGCCAAGGCCGAGGCGGCGCTCAAGAGCCTGTCGGGGAACTTCGCCGCCTGGCTGCAGGACGAGATCACCAAGCTCGAAACGGCCCGCTCGCAGGTCAAGACCCTGGGCGCCACGCCTGAGACCCTGGAGACGCTCTATCTGCGCGCCCATGATCTTAAAGGCCTGGGCGCCACCTATGAGTTTCCGATCATCACCCGCATGGCCGCCTCGCTGTGCAAGCTGATCGACGACAAGGACAAGCGCCTGCAGGCGCCCATGGTGCTGATCGACGCCCATATCGACGGGATCAAGGCCGCCGTGCGCGACAGCATCAAGACCGACGACCACCCGGTGGGGAAGATCCTGGTCGAGGAACTGGAACGCCGCGTGGCGGCCTCCGGCCTGGTCTGACCCAAGCCCTACATGCCCGGGACGAAGGGCTCGGCCACCGCGCCGTAGCCCGCCGCCTCCGGCAGAACCAGCAGGGCGCCCCCCTCTTGCCGCCGAATCTCCGGCTCGACCGCGATCCTTGGCCGCAACCGCGCGGCCTCGATGGCGCCGTCTGAATTCCGCGCCTTCGCCAGCAGTTGCAGATTCATGCGGGTGGGAAAGACCACCTTGCGACGGCCCTCGGCCGCATCGGCCAGGGCCGCATCGGGCGCGATCCAGCAGGCGTCCACAGTCTCACGGCCATCGCACACCGCCAGCTGGCCTTCCGGCGCGCGCGCCACATAGAACCAGGTATCGAACCGCTTGGGCGTCACCGGCGGGGTGATCCACCGGGCGAAGATGTCGAGGGCCGCCAGGTCGAGCCGGACGCCATAGCTGCGCACCACCTCCAGGAACGGCGTCTCGCCCCGGTCCACCGACGCCCTGAGGTCCAGGGGACAGGGCTCGATTTCCAACGGCCGGCCGTCGAGGTCGCGGGCCAGGAGCAGGCCGGCCTCTTCGAAGACCTCCCGGATGGCGGCGATGCGCAGGGCCTGCTGGTCCACCCCGTCGCCGGCGGCGATGATATGGCCCTGCCAGGCCTCGTCATGATCGCCGGCGTGGGTCTTGCCGCCGGGAAAGACCAGGGCGCCGGAGGCGAAGTCGATCTGGTGGTGCCGCTGCACCATCAGCACCTCGTAACCTGGCGCGTCGCGCAGCAGGATCAGGGTCGAGGCGGGTCGAATCCCGCCCTCTTTCGGCGTTTCCATAGGTCGGACCTTGGCCTGGGCTCTTCAGCCTGACCAGCCAGGTTTTTTGCGCGGCTCAGGCGCTCAGCACGGCCTCCGCGGGGCGCTCGGCCAGGCGGTCCATGCGCTGCAGCAGATAGTCGGCGTCCTCCCGGCCGCCCACATGGGGCTGGGTGAGGAAGCGCTCCAGCATCTTCTTCTGGAACCGGTCGCGGTCCCGGGTCGCCCCCTCCATCTCCATGGCGTGGAAGGTGTCCACGCCGGCGCGGAAGGCCGGGAAGAGTCGGGCCGGCAGCCCCGCCCGCTCATAGATGGCCTTCAGACCGAGCGGACCGGCGTCGTGGATCATCAGCCAGGTGCGATGATGCGGCACGCCTGCGAGCTCCGCCAGGCCCCACTCGAAGAAGGCCATATGGCCATGGGCCAGCCCCCGCAGCAGCAGGGAGGCGGTCAGGCGTTCGTTGCGGTTCAGATGGGCGACAAAGGCCTTGAGATCCGCCGCCCGTCCGGCCTGATCCACCAGGTCGACCGTGGCCCGCTCCTTGGCCCCGGTGGCGATCTGCAGGGCCAGTTCCGGGGAAACGGGATGATGGGTCAGCAGATGGTCGCGGACCTGGTCGCCCACCAGGTCGATCAGCTTCTCGGTGATGGCCAGGGGCAGGACCTGGCGATAGGCCACCGCCGCCAGGACGCGTTCGGATTTTTCGAACCGGGCCAGCACCTCGGCCAGGGTGCTGTCGGCGAATTCGGCGTTGTCGTTGGCGCAGGCCACCTCGACCGCCCGCTCGACCCCGTTCTCCACGATGGCCTTGGTCACCCGGCGCGAGAGGCGGGGCCGCTTGGCGATGGCCACCTGGCGCACCGGCCCGCCCAGGCGGACGATCTCGGCCAGGTCGTCGTCGGTGAAGGCCGGAGAGAAGCTGAGGATCGGCTGGCAGACGCTCTCCACGTCCCGGGCCAGCTTCAGGGCCACGTCGCGGGGGATCAGAGGCGAACTGCGCAGGGTCACCGCCAGGGCCCGGCGCACCAGTTCGGCGGCGTCGTCGGCCATGACACGGAGGATTTCCTGAGCCAGGGCGCGCTCGTCATCCCCCAGGGGCTGGGTCTCCATGCGTCGGCACAGCTTGTGGGCCACCAGGGCGCGCTCGTCGGCGGTGGCGCCGCGAACCAGGGTGCGGATGTCGTCTTCGGTCAGCGCCGCCCGCGTCGTCGTCATGCGCCCTCCCTCGCGCGGGGCTCCCATCCCGCCCCATGACAATGATTGGTTAGGCTTAACGGAGCGTTGCACCGCCGCCTGTGGATTAACGCTGTTGCGTAACCCCCCGCCAACCCTGACCCACTACCTTTGCGGGCGTCGCCGCCAGGGGTTTTGTCCGTGCATATGAATGCCGATTCTCAGAGGTTCGCCCCCCGTGGCGGACAATCCCTGACGCAGCAGGCGCTGGAGGCGCAGACCGCCCTGCTGCCCTACGCCCTGGCGACCTTCGCCGTCAGCCTGCCCATCTATGTGTGGGCGGGTTCGCACGCGCCCAACGCCGCCTGGATGACGGCCAGCTTCGCCCTCTTCGCCATCGGTTGTGCGGCCACCTACGCCGCCGTGGGTTGGCTGCGCAGTCCCGCTGCGGAGGATCTGCGCCTGCGGGCCCGGGTCCATGTGCTGGTAGGCCTGATCTGGGCCGGTTCGGTGGGCCAGGTGGCGGCCTTCGCCGACGGCGCCGGACCCATGCGCGATGTCCTGATGATGACCGCCGTGGCCGCCTCGGTGGTGTGCATCTTCTTCACCGCCCCCTGGCTTCCGAGCCTGCTGATCGTCGGCTCGACGGCGGCGGCCGGGCCGCTGGCGGCCCTGTTCCTGGGTCCGGGGGCGGAAACTCTGGCCACCGTGGCCTGGGGGGCCGTGGCCCTGGCCTTCGCGCTGGCCCTGATCCTGAACCGCATCCTGCGCCGGCAGTTCGCCATGGCCAGCGAGCGCGAAGTGCTGATCGCCGACCGGGCGGGACGAACCGAGGAGGCCAGCCGCCTCGCCAGGTCCAAGTCCGACCTGGTGGCCACCCTCTCGCACGAGATTCGCAACGGCCTGACGGGGGTGGCCCATGTGCTGGCCTCCGCCGCCGGCCGCAACGGCCGGGCCGCGCCCTCGCGGGAGCAGCTGTCGGCGGCCCTGGACGCCGTCAACGACCTGATCGCGGTGCTCAACACCACCCTGGACTCCGAAACCGCCGAGGCCGGCCGCCTGGCGGTGGACATCCGCCCCGTGGACGCGCCGGCCCTGGTGCGCGACCTGGTGCTGCTGCACAGGCCCCATGCGGGCGCCAAAGGCCTGGAGATGACCTTCCACGTGGCGCCCGAGGTGATGGCCCTTGGCGGGGCCGCCCTGGGCGATGCTGCACGAGTGCGCCAGATCCTGGCCAATCTGATCGGCAATGCGGTGAAGTTCACCCTGCGCGGCCGGGTGGAGGCCCGGGTGGAGATGACCGAGGCCGGGCGACTGGCCATCGAGATCGCCGACACCGGTCCTGGCCTGACGCCCGAAGAGATGGACCGCGCCTTCGAGGCCTTCCACCGGGTGGAGCGCACCAGCGCCGGGGTGCCGGGCGCGGGCCTGGGCCTGTCCCTGTCGCGGCAGCTGGCCCGGCTGATGAACGGCGAGCTGAGCGCCACGAGCGCGCCGGGGGTCGGCAGCTGCTTCCGTCTCGAGCTGCCCTTCGATCCGCATGGGGCGCCGCTGGCCGAACCGCAGGACGAGGCGCCTCTGATGGAGGCTGGCGGCGAGCCGCGCCGGTTGAAAATCCTGATGGCCGAGGACGACGCGCTCAACGCCGCCATGATGCGCGCGGTCCTGGAACAGCTGGGCCACCAGGTGGTGCACGCGGTCGACGGCCGCCGCGCCCTGGACCTGGCCAAGGTGTGCGAGTTCGACCTCGCTCTGATCGACGGGCGTATGCCGGGCCTGGATGGGCCGGAGACCACCGAAGCCATTCGTCAGCTGGAGGGGCCGGCCCGCCACCTGCCCATCATTGCGGTGATCGGCGGCGACGCCGACGAAGCCGTCGCCTGCAGCCGGGCCGGCGCCGACACCGTGCTGCGCAAGCCGGTGAGCGTGACCGCCGTGGCCCGCGCCGTGGCCGACGCCACCGCCCCTGAGCGCCAGGGACTTCTGCGCCACAGCGCCTGAACGCCCTTTCCACCCCGCCTCCACCCCGCCAGTATCGCCCCCACAAGGCGTGCCCACGAAGACGCCGGCGGGAGGATTGAAGCGTGTTGTTGAAGGGTCTGAAGGTGGTGGAGTTCGCCACCTACATCGCCGCCCCGGGCGCGGCGGGCATTCTGGGCGACTGGGGCGCCGACGTCGTCAAGATCGAGCGCCCCGGGGGCGACGACATGCGGCACGTCTTCGCCGACGCCAAGAGCGAGCTGGGCGCCAATCCCACCTTCGAGATGGACAACCGGGGCAAGCGCTCGGTGGTGCTCGACATCTCCAAGCCCCAGGGGCGCGAGGCCGTGGCCCGGCTGGCGGGAGAGGCCGACATCTTCCTGACCAATGTCAGGCCCGCCGCGCTCGCCCGGGCGGGCCTGGACGAGGCCAGCCTGCGGCCGGCCAATCCACGCCTGATCTACGCCCTGGTCACAGGCTACGGCCTGGAGGGACCGGACGCCCACAAGCCGGGCTTCGACGTCACCGCCTTCTGGTCCCGGGCCGGTGTGGCGCGGATGACCACGCCCAAGGGCGAGGATCCCTTCCTGCTGCGCACCGGCTTTGGCGACCACATCACCTCGCTGGCCACCACCTCGGCCATACTGGCGGCGCTCTATGAGCGGGAACAGACCGGGCGGGGCCGCCTGGTGCAGACCTCGCTCCTGGCCACGGGGGTCTATACGGTGGGCTCCGACCTGGCGGTTCAGCTGCGCTTCGGGCGGCTCGCGTCGAACCGCTCGCGGCGGGAGCCGCTGAACCCTCTGGCCAACTTCTTCCAGAGCCAGGACGGGCGCTGGTTCGTGACCAATCCCCGCGGCGGATCGGTGGACTGGGCCGCCATGACAAAGGCCGCCGGTCGACCGGACCTGCAGGATGATCCGCGCTTCGCCTCGGGGCGCCTGCGCAAGGAGAATACCGCTGCTTTGACGGCCGAGTTCGACGCGGCCTTCGCCGCCCTGCCCTGGACGGAGATCACCCGCCGGCTGGACGAGGCCGATCTGGTCTGGGCGCCGGTTCAGACCCCCGCCGAGGTGGCCGCCGACCCGCAGGTGGAGGCGGCCGGGGCCCTTGTGGAGGTGGAGGACGGCCAGGGGGGAAGCTGGCCCTCTCCCGCCGCCCCGGCCCTCTTTCCCGGTGTGCCGCAGGGGCCGCGGCCCGCGCCGCCCGCCTTGGGGGCGCACACCGCCCAGGTGCTGGCGGAGATCGGCTACTCACCCCAGGAGATCGCCGCCATGGTGGAAGCCGGCGCGGCCGCCTGAGGGGGCGTCAGCTCCCTTCCCGCGCCTCGGAGAGCAGGCGGAGCATTTCGGAGGAGAACATGGAGCCGCCCAGGCGCGCGCCCAGGCCCTGATCCTCCGAGCCCTGGGAGCCGCGCAGGATCAGGTCCACCAGAGCTTCCTGCTGGCGCAAGACTTCGGCGCGGCGGGCTGAGGCGTACTGGATGAAGCCGCTGTCCTGGGCCTCGCCCCCCCGCGGGCCGATCGCCTCGCCCGCCCCGCCGGTGCGGGTGAGATTGGCATAGACCTCGGCCACGGTGGCGGCCCGGCCGTCCTTGTAGAAGATGGGCCGGTTGGCGCGGGCGGCGTCAGGGAACAGGGTCGCGGCGCTGGCGCCTGGCTGGCTGCGCACCGCCTCGATCAGCCGCGCCGAACCCTGCGGCCCCAGAAAATGGGCGGCGTAGAGTTCGCCGGCCGTGGGCTGGCGGCCCACGCGTCCGCGCAGATAGGCCGCATGGTCGGTGGCCAGTTCGCCGGCCATCAGCGAGGCGGCGTGCGGATCGAACCTCAGGTCCATGACGGTCTTGCGCGCCTCGGCGCCGGGCACGCGGTAGCGGCCGTCAGATCCCCTTTCGATCAGCTCGGCATAGCGGGCATAGCCGTACTTGGCGCCGTGCTGCTTCAGCGTGGCGAGCCAGGTCTGCTCCACGAACTGGAAGAGGCCCGCCGCCGAGGAGGTCCGGGCCTTGGCCTGGGGGTTGTAGCCGCTCTCCCGGTGGGCCGTACGCATGAGGAAGGTGAAATCGACCCCCGTCGCGCTGGATGCGCGCTGGATCGCCGTCTCGACCGCGCCTCTGAGGCCCTGAACCGTCATGCCTTCTCCCATGGCGCGGACATGGTTAACGGCCCGCTAACCACGTTCGCCGAGGGCGCTCTCCCTCGGCGCTCAGGCGGCGAAGCGGCGGGGATCGAGCGCCCGCGCCCAGGACCCTGGAGCCCGGTCCAGCACGAGGTCGGCGATCAGCTGCGCCGCCAGGGGCGCGATCAGCCAGCCATTCCTCCGGGCGCCGGCGCAGATGAACGCGCCGGAGACCGAACGCCCCACGAGCGGCAGGCCGTCGGGGGCGGCCGCCCGCACGCCCGCCTGAGCCGTCCACGGCCAGACGCCGATTCCCGGAAAGCTCTGCTCGGCCTGGGCGGCCAGGGCCGCGGCCACGGCGGGGGAAACCTCGGCCGTCGCCTCGCCGGGCTCCATGGTGGCGCCGATGAGCAGGCCCGCCCCGGCCGGGGCCGCATAGGCCCCCGCCCCTCGGATCACCGGACCCCCATAGGCCGGGGACTCGCAGACGAGGATATGGCCGCGGATGGGCCTTAAGCCCGCAAGCTCCGGCGCCTGGCCCGTAAGGCCCTCCGAGAGACCCCCGGCCAGCACCAGGGCGTCGGCGTCCGAAGGCGGCAGGGGCTCGGCGACAAAGGTCACCCCCAGGTCCCGCGCCCGGGACGCCATGCTGAGGATCGAAGCCTGCGCCTCGATCCGCCAGTCGTCCAGGGTCAGGAACCCGCCCCCCATGCGCGCGGAGATTCCCCCCGGCAGCGGCGGCAGGTCCGCCCGCCCCAGCGGCTGCAGGGCCAACCCGAGCGTCGCGGCCTGTCTGCTCAGCCCCTCCAGCCGGGCCTCGTCGCCCACCAGCACCGCGCCGGAGCGATCGAGATCGAGGCCGAAGGTCTGGGCGAAGGCGGGCCAGGCGTCCCGAGCGGCGCTCAACAGGGCCAGGTGCGGGGCGGCGGCCGGATCGGTCAGGGCCTCGCTGGCCGGAGCCAGCATGCCGGCGGCGACCCCCGAGGCGTTCTGGCCTGCAGGCGCAGGGTCAAAGACGCGCACCCGCACGCCCGCCCGCGCCAAAACCAGGGCGCAGGCCAGGCCCAGGACCCCGGCCCCGGCCACATCGACTCTCATGGGCGTGCTCATGGGCCTAAGCACCGACCCGCGCGACGGAAATCAAGGGGAACAGAGGCGCCCGCCACAGAGTTTGACCCTCCCGCGGCATCCGCGCCCTCCAGACCGCAAGCGAGCGTCCCATGGCCGAAGCCCTGTCCCTGGCCGTCCCTCCCGAACTTGACGCCCTGGCGCGCCAGGTCCTGGAGCTGGCCTGTGCGCGGGATCTGAAACTCGCCAGCGCCGAAAGCTGCACCGGCGGGATGCTGGCCAGCCTTCTGACCGACATTCCCGGCTGCAGTCACGCCTTCGAGCGCGGCTTCGTCGTCTATACGGAGGCCGCCAAGCACGAGGTGCTGGGCGTTCCGGCCGACATTCTGGAGCAGGACGGGGCGGTATCCGCCCCCTGCGCGCTCGCCCTGGCCCGCGGGGCCCTGGAGCGCTCTAAAGCCGATCTCGTGGCCGCCATCACCGGATTTGCGGGCCCTGGGCCTGGACCGAAGGACGAACCCGGACTTGTGCACTTCGCCACCGCGCGCCGACACCGGGGGCTGCGCCACCGGGTGGTCCATTTCGGCGACGTCGGACGGGCGCGCATCCGACAGGGCGCGCTGGAGGTGGCCCTGGAGATGATGCGCGATGAACTCGAGCCCGCCGCCTGAGTCGTGGGCCAGGACCTGAACACGCTTTAACGGCGACCGAAGAGCAGCTCCAGGCCGAGGATCACGTCCTCCATCAGCTCATCATCGCCGGACCGCTCGGCCAGCCTCAGGGAGGCGGCGCCATGCGCCGAGGCCCAGACCGCGCGGGCGATCTTCTCGATCTCCGCCGGGTCCTGACGGGCCGGCAGCGCCACCGCCACCGCAGAGGCGAGCACGGCGAAGCAGCGGTCACGCGCGCCCTCCACCCGCGGATGGAGGGCCACGGCAGGTTCAAACATCAGGGTGAACAAGGCGGGCTCGTCGCGGGAAAAGGCGAAATAGGCCCGCGCCAGGGTGCGGATGCGCGAGCCGGGCTGGGCTTCGGCCTGGGCCTGCTTGAGGCTTGATTCGAGTTCCTGGAAGCCCACGGCCGCCAGCTCCGCCAGAAGCTCGGCCTTGCCCTCATAGTGGTGATAGACCGATCCCGGCGCGATGCCCGTGCGCCCGGCCAGGCTGCGCAGGTTGAGCTGAGCCAGGCCCTGCTCGGCCAGAATGGCGCGGGCCTCCTCCAGAAGCTGGGCCCTCAGATTCCCCACATGATAGCGGCGGCGGGCGGCGGCGTCGGACCAGACCATGGGCGGCGGATCATCCCGGACACTAGAGAGATCGCAATTGGGCGCCACATTGGCCATGAAGTCCAGTCTCAGCCCCCCGCGCCACGAGCGCCGCTCAGGACTGAGACGGATTGGCGCGGGGGGCCTCAAAGGACTCGCGTCCCAGGGGCGAACACCTATCTCTTGCGGAACCAGGCCGTGAAAAGCGGCGTTGCAAGACGCAACAGGAGGAACACGCTTATGGCTCAGGCCTTCGCAAGACACGGGCAGGCATCGGGCGGCCACATCGCGGTCATGCCCCGCAGCGATCACTGGACGGCGCGGGAAACCGTTCTTTTCACCGTCGCCGCCTCGACCCTGCTGTGGATGGTTGTTCTGCGCGCGCCGGCGCTGTTCTAGGCGTTGCGAGCCGCCGCCATGTGGTGGAGCACGATCCCGCTGGTGGTGGCGACATTCAGAGAATCGAACCCTGCGGCCATGGGAATGGCCAGGGTTTCGCCCAGCGCCTGACATCGGCGCAACACCTCGGCCGGCAGGCCAGGTCCTTCCGCCCCCAGAAGCACGGCCGCGCGCGAAGGCGGCGTCCATCCGGCGAGCACCGAGGCCCCCGACGGGCTGAGGGCTGTGGGCGTGAGGCCGGCCTCGATCAGGACGCTCACCAGATCATCCCCCGGCGCCAGGCGGGCGAAGGGCGTCTCAAGAGCCGCGCCCACCGACACCCGCAGCGCCTTCCGATAGAGCGGGTCGCAGCAGGTGGCGTCCAGCACCACCGCGTCCACGCCGAAGGCCGCGGCGTTGCGGAAGATGCCGCCCATATTGTCGTGGTTGGAAATGCCGTGCAGCGCAACCACCAAGGCCCGCTCCGGCAAACCCGCCAGCAGCGGCCGGACCGGCCGATCGACCCGCCGACCCAGGCCCAGCAGCCCCCGGTGGATGGGAAACCCGACGATCTCATCCATCACCGACTGTGGGGCCACATAGACCGGCAGGGGTTCGGGCGACGAATCTGCTGTATGGCCCGGCGGGCTAGACCCGCCAAGCTGCGCCATACCCTGCTCTAGAATGGCCTCCATTCGCTCGGCGCGCCCCTGGGCGCACAAGAAGGCGACGGGGCGATGGGCGGGCGAGCGCACCAGCCGGCGCAGGACCACCTCCCCCTCGGCGACGAACAGGCCGCGGCGGCCCACCAGGTCGCGTTCCCGAACCTGGGTGAAGGGTTCGATGCGCGGGTCGTCGGGGGCGCCGACCGGGATGAACTGGAACTCCGCCGACATCAGGACCCGCCGGTAAGGGGGTCGCGCGAAAAAGTTGACGCCTGCGTCATCTTTCGGGTATCAAGGGTCAAAATCTGGAGGATTCCCCATGGCGGACGGTTCGGTTGATATTCTGAAGGATGCGCGGGCCAAGGCCTACGCCACGCCCCTGGCCGAGCTGAACCCGGCTCAGCCTGCGTTGTTCGAGTCCAACACCATGTGGCCCTATTTCGAACGGCTGCGGAAGGAAGACCCGGTCCACTTCACCGCCGAGAGCGAATACGGCCCCTACTGGTCGATCACCAAGTACAACGACATCATGGCCGTGGACACCAATCATCAGGTGTTCTCCTCCGAGCCGGGCATCACCATCGCCGATCAGGACGGCGAAGAGGGTCCGCTGCCCATGTTCATCGCCATGGACCCGCCCAAGCATGACATCCAGCGCAAGACGGTCAGCCCGGCCGTCTCGCCGGCCAACCTGCAGATCCTGGGCCCGCTGATCCGCGAGCGCGCGGCCAAGATCCTGGACGAGCTGCCCATCGGCGAAGAGTTCGACTGGGTCGACAAGGTGTCGATGGAACTGACGGCCATGACTCTGGCCACCCTGTTCGGGATCGACCAGAAGGACCGCCGCAAGCTGACCTACTGGTCCGACGTGGTCACCGCCGTGCCCGGTCATGGCCTGATCGACACCATCGAAGAGAAGATGCAGATCTTCCTCGATTACCACGCCTACTTCACCGAGCTGTGGAACCAGCGGGTGAACGCCGACCCCACCGGCGACCTGATCTCCATGCTCGCCCATGGCGAGGCCACCCGGAACATGTCCCCGCGGGAGTATTTCGGGAACATCGTGCTGCTGACCGTGGGCGGCAACGACACCACCCGTAACACCATCACCGGCTCGGTCCTGGCGCTGAACCAGAACCCCGACCAGTACAAGAAGCTGCGGGAGAACCCGGGCCTGATCCCGTCCATGGTCTCCGAGACCATCCGCTGGCAGACCCCGCTGGCCCACATGCGTCGGCGCGCCACCCAGGACTTCGAGTTCGGCGGCAAGCAGATCAAGGAAGGGGACAAGGTCGTCATGTGGTACGTCTCGGGCAACCGGGACGACGAGGTGATCGAGAACCCCGACTCCTACATCATCGACCGGGAGCGTCCGCGCCAGCACATCTCCTTCGGGTTCGGCATCCACCGTTGCGTCGGCAATCGTCTGGCCGAACTGCAACTGCAGATCATCTGGGAAGAGATCATGAAGCGCTTCCCTGACATCCAGGTCGTGTCCGAGCCCAAGCGCGTCTATTCGACCTTCGTGAAGGGCTATGAGTCCATGAAGGTGGTCATTCCCTCGCGGATCTGACCCGCCTCTCGTCGCGCGCCGCAGGCGAGCGACACCCGAAAGCCCCGTCGCTGAAGCTTCAGCGGCGGGGCTTTTGCGTTGGGGCGTGGCGGCCTAAGACCACAGCATGAAGCCCTGGATCTGTCTCGACACCGCCCAGATGCCCGACGACGGCGGCGAGTTGCGCCTGATGCGCAGGGACACCGAATTCTCCATCATGGCCGGCGCCATCGAGCTGATGAACAGCCGCCTCTCCGGCTCCGAAGAGGCTCTCGCCACCTTGACCTGGGAGCGCCTGGCGCCGCGCCCTGCGCCGCACATCCTCATCGGTGGGCTCGGGATGGGCTTCACTCTCAGGGCCGCCCTGGCCGCATTGCCCACTGACGCCCAGGTGACGGTGGCCGAACTCGTGCCGGCGGTGGCCGCCTGGGCGCGCGGCCCCCTGGCCGGGGTGTTCGGCGGCTGCCTGGACGATCCGCGGGTGGCGATCCACCTGGGCGATGTGGGGCCGCTGATCGCCGAGACGCCCGCCGCCTGGGACGCCATCCTGCTGGATGTGGACAACGGCCCCGAGGGCCTCACCCGCCGGGCCAATGACGCCCTCTATGACCTGCCGGGCCTGGCAAGGGCCCGGGCGGCTCTGAGGCCGGGGGGCGTGCTGGCCGTCTGGTCCTCGGCCCCCGATGAAGGCTTCACCCGCCGTCTGCGCCGCAGCGGTCTGGCCGCCGAGGTGCTCCGCGTGCCCGCCCGCAAGGGCGGCCGCGGGGCGCGACACGTCATCTGGCTCGGGGTCAAGCGCTGAGCCCCGGCGGTCGTCAGGCCGCCAGCACCGCGTTCATGGCCTCCACCAGCCGGGCGATCTCGATAGGCTTGGGCACCACCTGATCCATCCCGCAGGCGGCGTATTCGGCCACCTGGTGGTTCAGGGCGTTGGCTGTCAGGGCGATGATCGGGGTGCGCGGGCGCCCCGTCCGCCCCTCCTCGGCGCGGATCCGCCGCGTGGCTTCCAGACCGTCCATGACCGGCATCTGGGCGTCCATCAGGATCAGGTCCCAGGCCTCGCGCCGCCAAGCGTCCAGGGCGGCGACCCCATCGCTGACAAAGGCCGGCTCCACACCCATCTGCCCCAGCAGGGTGGCCAGGACGAGCTGGTTGACGCTGTTGTCTTCCGCCGCCAGCACCCGCAGAGCCGGCATATCCGCGGGACCCTCCGCGCCCTGGCCCGCCACAGACGGCGCCGCGGGGGGCTGGGCGCTCACG
>NZ_DAIMHV010000053.1:0-17395 GCF_036723115.1 Phenylobacterium sp.
CTTGAATCACGCTTCGGACCCAGTGGGAATCCTAAGAGTCCACAGCTCCTAGGGCTTGCGGTGCGCAGCAGCGACGAACATGGTGATTTTCTGGAAGCGGGGGAGACCCTTGTCCGCCTTACGGCCTTGCCGGACTACAAGCCGCACCCCCACCCGGTGTTCGGCTGGGACGTTCAAGACATCGCCGTTGCGGCCCGAGCCCTGGGGGAGCGGGGCGTGAAGTTCACCATTTACGAGGGTCTGGGCCAGGACGACCTCGGCGTCTGGACCTCGCCGGACGGGAAGGCCAAGGTCGCCTGGTTCAACGATCCCGACGGCAATGTCCTCAGCCTGTCCCAGACCTGACGGCGCCCCTCGCCTCTCCCGGCCCTCAGGCGCCGAAGAGAAACGGCTGGCCAAGGTCCACGCGGGTCCCGACACTTTCCACGCCCTCGTGGCGCAGCAGCCAGAGCTTGCGCTCCAGCCCGCCCCCATAGCCGGTGAGACTGCCATTGGCGCCGATCACCCGGTGGCAGGGGACCACCAGCCCCAAGGGGTTGGCGCCGTTGGCCAGGCCCACCGCCCGCACGGCCTTGGGCGCGCCGATCCGGGCGGCGAGCGCGCCATAGCTCTCCGTGCGGCCCGGCGGAATGTCCGTCAGGGCGCGCCACACCGCCTGCTGGAAGGCGGTGCCGCCCAGGGTCCAGGGCACGGCGGCCAGGGCGGTGAGCTCACCGGAGAAGTAGCGCTCGAACGGCTCGATCAGGGCTGCGGGCGCGGGCGCGGGCTCCAGGCTCGCCGCGCGCTGTTGCCGGGCCAGCAGGCGCAGCATGCGGCTCTCATGGCTCTCCCAGTCGAAGGCGCGCAGCCGGCCCTCGCCGTCAAAGACCAGGGCGGCGTCACCGAGCGGGGTGGCGAGCGGGGCGCGGAACAGGCGTACAGGCGGCGGAGCGGTCATGCTGCAGTGTCCTTGCGGCTTGGCGCGGGAGCGGACGGCGCCTGGGCGTCGGCCGTCCACAGATGAAGGGCGGCATAGGCGCGCCACGGGCGCCAGGCCTCGGCCCGACGGGCCAGTTCAGCAGGGCTGGGCCGCACCCCGGCCTCATCGGCCAGGGCGCGCATCAGGGCGATGTCGCCATGGGGAAAGGCGTCCGGCTCCCGCAGCTGGCGCAGGGCGATGTATTGGGCGGTCCATTCCCCGATCCCCGGCAGGGCCTTCAGCCTCGCCACCGCGGCCTCCAAAGAGCCCCGCGGGCTGAACAGCAGCGGGTCGGCGGCGGCGGCCTGGGCCAGGCCCACCAGGGCGCGGGCCCGGGCGCCGGGCATGGGCAGGGTGGCCGGGTCCAGGGCGGCAAGGGCCTCTGGCGTCGGAAACAGGTGGGTGAGGCCCGGCAGGGTCAGGGGTTCGGCGAGCGGCGCCCCGTGCGACTGGCTGAGCCGGCTGGCCAGATTGCGGGCGGCCGCCACGCTGATCTGCTGGCCAAGGATGGCGCGCACCGCCAGCTCGAACCCCTCCCAGGCGCCCGGCGCCCGCAGGCCGGGCCGGGCCGCCACCAGCGGCGCCAGCAGGGGATCTGAGGACAGGTGCGCCCCGATGCGGTCCGGATCGGCGGCGAGATCGAACACCCGGCGGACCCGGGCGATCACCTGCGGCAAGGCCCTCAGGGTCGGGAAGCGCACGCTCACCGAAAGGCTCGCCCCCCGCCCAGGCGCCACACGCACAGAGCCGGCCTCCTGGCCGATCCGCAAGGTGCGGGCATAGGCGTCGCCATCCACCTGCTCCACGCCGGGAATGGCCCGGGCACGGAGGAAATCCAGCACCATGTCCCAGTCATAGGGCGGGCGGTAAGCGAGGTTTAAGCTCACCCCGCCCTCCATCGACGCTGCCCCCCTGCTCCGGCGCAGGGCGAGCGGCGGGCGGCCATAGAGCTGCTGGAAGGTTTCGTTGAACCGCCGCACGCTGCCGAAGCCGGCAGCCAGCGCCACCTCGCCCATGGGCAGATGCGTCTCCTGGATGAGCTGCTTGGCCAGCAGCACCCGTCGGGTCTGGGCCACCCCCACCGGCGAGGCGCCCAGATGGGTCTTGAACAGCCGGCGCAGCTGACGCCCCCCCATGCCAAGGCGCTCGGCCAGGGCTTCCACATCGCCCTCGTCCAGGGCGCCGTCCTCGATCAGCGATAGGGCGCGGCTCACTGTGCTGGAACTGCCCCGCCAGGCCGCCAGGTCCGGCGAAGACTCCGGCCGACAGCGCAGGCAGGGCCGGAAGCCCGCGTCCTGGGCCGCGGTCGCCGAGCCGAAGAAGGTCACATTGCGCCGGAGCGGCGTGCGCGCCGGGCATATGGGCCGGCAATAGACGCCAGTGGTGCGCACGCCCACAAACAAGCTTCCGTCCAGTCGCGGGTCGCGGGCGCTGAGCGCGCGGTAACAGGCGTCGTCATCCAGATCCATCGCCCGACCATTCCCTAGGCCGACCGGGATGTCTCGCGGTTTTCGGACATGGAGAATGGTGATCTTTCCCCATTGACCTGGCCCCCGTTTCTGATCTGTTGCCCGAAGACCGGGCCGCGAGCGGCCCCAACCCGTCATTTCGACCGTTATGGCGTCTTGCACGATCGCGCATTGTGTCCGCTTGGGACGGCCCCTCACGCCGTCCATGCTTGCGAGAAGCGCGGCTCGAGCCTCACGCCTGCTCCAGCCCAGCCGGCCTGCGGCGACCTGACGGCTTGGGACACGATCCCAGCCGATCGAATTCGCACCTCGCCCGATCGTCTTCGGCCACCAGGAGGGCGCGATCAAAGACGTCGTGCAGCCACTCCCGAATGCGCCCGAAAACCATCCGATCCGAAATCGACCACCCAACCCCGGACGTCGAGTTGCTCGGCGGCGAACGTGAAGCGGAAGCCAAGCGTGTCGCCATGCAGCAGCGCACAGTGGCTGTCCGCCGCCCATTGCCGAACGGCGCAGCTCAGACCCGCGCTCGGCACCGTAGGTCGCTTCCCTCGTCCGTGTTCTACGCTACGTTGCTCGGCGTCCTTAGACGATCCGAGCGAGCAAAATGACCGTGCGAACCAAGCCTGTCGCCCAAGCCGTGGTCTTGACCGCCCTGGTCGCCTTCCTCGCTCGCGCCGGACCTGCGAGCGCTCAGAGTGAAGCTCAATCCCTGGCCGACCTGATCGGCGCACCTTTGCCGAAGTTCCCTGAGGGCGAAGAGTTGCAGGCCCTGTTGAAGGCCGCCACCGCCCACCCGCTCGGAAGCGCTGAGAACCCTGTCCGCCTCGGCAGCATCCGCGCCTCCTACATCTACATCAGCCGGCTGCGGTGCGCGGACGGCTCGCGGCCGGTTTCACACCGCCTGGGACAGTCGAGCAAGATGGCCTTCGGTCGGATCGCCGATGCCTACCAAGTAGATTGCGGCGCTCAGCCCTCTGGATCGGTCGAGGTCCACATCGATCCCTATCATCCCGGCCATGATGAGGACCGCGCCCCGACCGGCTTCACCCTGACGGGTGTAACCTCTGAACAGCCTGCAGCGGCCCGACCACGCTAACGACCTCTAGCTGTTGCATGGCTGCTCTGCGCCGATGGCGTCGATTTAGTCGGTTGATGATCCGGTGCAGGCCGTCCAGCGGCTGCCAGCCCGCTCGTGGCCACACGGTCCACCGCCTCGCGCTTGAACGACTTTGGAGACACCCGACGCGTACCGCTCATCGAACACTCCTCTCCAGGCTCAAAAGCATAGCGTGGGTGTCCACTGAAACTCGGGAGGATCCCAATAGGGTCATCCCGGTGATGGCCCGTGATTGACTAGAGGCTCTTCCCGGTTGTCGGCGAAGAGGTTGATGTAGGGGCTGTACTGGTAGATGCGGTACCGCTCCTGCCCCGTCACCTCGAACAGGATGCCCGCGTCCACGAACCGCTGCACCAAGCCATTGGCGGGTGGATAGGTGATGCCCAGGCGCTTTTGGACCGATCCGACCGTCACAATCGGGCTGCGGAATAGGGTCTCCAAGATGATCAGCCCATTGCCGGCGGCCCGACCGAAGCGCTCCGTCACCAAGCTCCGGTGACGCTCGCGCAGGCCGACGATAGCGCGCGCGGTTTCAGTGGCTTCAAGGCTGACAGTGGCGATCCCGGCCAGGAAGAACTTGATCCAGGCCTCCCATTCGCCGCGGTCGCGTACGGCCTGGAGGCGTTCGTAATATTCGGTCCGATTGCGTTTAAAATAATGTGAGATGTAGAGGACGGGCTTCCGCAGGATTTCGTTCTGCATCAGCAGGAAGGTGATCAGCAGCCGGCCCACGCGGCCATTGCCATCTAGGAATGGGTGGATAGTTTCGAACTGTGCGTGGATCAGGCCGATCTTCACAAGCGCCGGAAGATGGACGCTGGAGTGCATGAAGGTCTCGAGATCGCCGAGCGCGTTCATCACCTCGTGCGGTGGCGGCGGAACGAAAGTTGCGGTCTGCAAGGTGCAACCGCCTGGCCCGATCCAGTTCTGCGATTTCCGTACCTCTCCAGGATTCTTCTCCCGCCCCCGGACGTCATGCAGCAACTCGTTATGAATCTCCTTTACCAAGCGGATGCAGAGTGGGAGGTCCTCGAGTCGCTTCAGGCCGTAGTTCATCGCCGCGACGTAGTTGAGCACTTCACCGACGTCGCTCGGATGATGCGGATCGAAGACGCTGGCCTCGACCTCGAGTACGTCAGCGAGGGATGATTTCGTGCCCTCGATCTGGCTAGAGAGCACAGCTTCCTTGCGGATATACATCAGCACGAAGAGGTCAGGATTGGGCAGAGTCTGGATCGAGCCGTCCAGGCGGCCGAGTGCGCGATCCGCGCGAGATAGTAGCGTCTGCATCTCGTCATCGAAATTCAGAGCTGGCTCGGGCGGCAGCTGCCGCGGGATAAATGCGGAATATCCACTCGGTTGACGTACATAGCGCCCTGCACGATCCGATTTCGGTGTTGCCGGCTCGCTCACGAATCTCGCTCCAATTATGCGTAGCAATTAATTGTATCCGATTTTTTCGTCCAACGAAGGGCTGCGCATAGTTAGCGGGGCGAATTTCAGCCGGGGAAGCGGATGCGCGCTTTGCTCGCCGATCGAAGATCCGCCCGCGAACCGGGCCACTAATTAATAGCTGCGGATAATTAGCAGCGAATTTTTCTGCTAAAATTCCGCAGCGCTTGCTTAGCGTGCCTCAAGGCGGCTTATTAAGGGTTGCCCAAAATCACCGGCGGCGTTTACCGGCGGCGTGGGGCTTCGCTTCGTTAGCGGGCCAGCGCACCCTGCCGAAGACCGGACGCTCCCAGCCGCTGATATGAGCCCAACCTGACCGTTCCGCAGGGCCTCTCACGTACGGCTACGACCTTGCCGCAGAGCAGATCTAACGGACCCGGCAACGAGCCGAATCCTTCATTTTGCGGTGCTCTAATGGCCGAACAGCATGCTGGTCATCAGCTCCTGGGGCGCGCTCCTCTGCTCGAAGTGGGTCGTTCTCCGGCTTCAGCCGAGCGTTCTCGGCAGCCAAGTCAGACGGCGACGGCGCCATCGCCTGGGTACTAGGACGCCACGATCCTCTCGTCGCTATGCGCCCGACGTCTCGGCGGCGCTGCCGACAGCAGCCAAAGATCTGCAGCGGTGGGCTTCTCTTGCCCCGATCGCCGCCGCTGAACGTCGAGGCTCAGAGGCACTCTCCATGGCGTTAGAAATTCTATGCCCTCTGTCGCCAACTTTGACAGATTTGATCACGATCTAATATTGCCTCGCCATAGCCATGGACCTAAGTCCGTGGGGCTCAGGCTCAGTGTTCGCCCCTTGGCCGATCGAGTTAAGACCGCGCCAGTACGATGTCCGAGTTTTAGAAAACCTAACTTAAGGCTAGCCATGACGCTCCCAGACAAGGGCTCGATTGCTAATATCGCAGAGGCCGCCGGGACACTTACCCACCTGCAGCGCCTTGAGGCGGAGAGCATCCACATCATGCGGGAGGTGGTTGCGGAGGCCGAACGCCCCGTCATGCTCTATTCGGTGGGCAAGGACTCCGCGGTGATGCTGCACCTTGCGGCCAAGGCCTTCTACCCCTCCAAGCCGCCCTTCCCGCTTCTACACGTGGACACCACGTGGAAGTTCAAGGCCATGTACGAGATGCGCGAGCGCATGGCCAAGGAATTGGGCTTCGAGCTTTTGGTCCACCGCAACCCCGAGGCGTTGGAGCGCGGCATCAATCCCTTCGAGCACGGCTCGGCCCTGCACACCGACATGTGGAAGACCGAGGGCCTGAAGCAGGCGCTGGACAAGTACGGTTTCGACGCGGCCTTCGGCGGCGCCCGCCGCGACGAGGAGAAGTCCCGCGCCAAGGAGCGCGTCTTCTCCTTCCGCTCGGCCCAGCACCGCTGGGACCCCAAGAACCAGCGGCCCGAACTGTGGGACCTCTATAACGTCCGCAAGAACAAGGGCGAGAGCATCCGGGTCTTCCCGATCTCCAACTGGACCGAGCTGGACATCTGGCAATACATCCACCTGGAGAACATCCCCATCGTGCCCCTCTACTTCTCGGCCGAGCGGCCGGTGGTGGAGCGCGACGGCACGCTCATCATGGTCGATGACGAGCGGATGCCCCTGCGGCCCGGCGAAACGCCGATGATGCGCTCGGTGCGTTTCCGCACCCTGGGTTGCTATCCCCTCACCGGGGCGGTGGAAAGCACCGCGGCCACCCTGCCCGAGATCATCCAGGAAATGCTGCTCACCACCACCTCGGAGCGCCAGGGCCGGGTCATCGACCACGACCAGGCCGCCTCGATGGAGAAGAAGAAGCAAGAGGGTTACTTCTGATGGCTCACCAGTCCGCCCTCATCGCCGAGGATATCGAGGCCTATCTCAAGGCCCACGAACACAAGAGCCTGCTGCGCTTCCTGACCTGCGGGTCGGTGGACGACGGCAAGTCCACCCTGATCGGCCGCCTGCTCTATGACTCGAAGATGATCTTCGAGGACCAGATGGCCGCCCTGGAAGCCGACTCCAAGAAGGTCGGCACCCAAGGGGGCGACATCGACTTCGCCCTGCTGGTGGACGGCCTGGCCGCCGAGCGCGAGCAAGGCATCACCATCGACGTGGCCTATCGCTTCTTCTCCACCGACAAGCGCAAGTTCATCGTCGCCGACACCCCCGGGCACGAACAGTACACCCGCAACATGGTCACCGGCGCCTCTACGGCGGACGCGGCCATCATCCTGATCGACGCGCGCAAGGGCGTGCTGACCCAGACGCGGCGCCACTCCTATCTGGTCAATCTGCTGGGCATCCGCCACGTCGTCGTGGCGGTCAACAAGATGGACCTGGTGGGCTGGAACCAGGAGGTGTTCGACACCATCCTGGCCGAGTACCACGACTTTGCCGCCCAGGTGGGGATCAAGGCCTTCACCGCCATCCCGATGTCGGCGCTCAAGGGCGACAACATCACCGAGAAGAGCGACAAGGCGCCCTGGTACGCGGGCCCGCCGCTCATGGCCCATCTGGAGGCCCTGGAGGTCGAAGACGACCTGCGGGAAAAGCCGTTCCGCATGCCGGTCCAGTGGGTGAACCGCCCCAATCTCGACTTCCGCGGCTTCTCCGGCCTCGTGGCCTCGGGCGTCATCGCCCCCGGCGACAAGGTCAAGGCCCTGCCGTCCGGCCGCGAGAGCACCGTGGAGCGGATCGTCACCATGACCGGCGACCTGCCCCGGGCGGTGGCCGGCCAGTCGGTGACCATCACCCTGAAGGACGAGATCGACATCAGCCGCGGCGACGTGCTGTCGGTGGCCGGCCAGCCGCCGGAGGTGGCCGACCAGTTCGAGTCCACCATCGTGTGGATGGACGACGAGGCCATGCTGCCCGGCCGGCCCTATCTGATGAAGATCGGCGCCCGCATGGTGGGCGCCAGCATCACCGAGCCCAAATACAAGGTGAATGTGAACACCCTTGAACAGCTGGCCGCCAAGCGGCTGGAGCTGAACGAGATCGGCGTCTGCAACCTGTCGGTGGACGCTCCCATCGCCTTCGACGCCTATGCCGACAACCACACCCTGGGCGGCTTCATCCTCATCGACCGGATCACCAACCGGACGGTGAGCGCGGGCATGCTCCACTTCGCCCTGCGGCGCAGCCAGAACATCCACTGGCAGGCCACCGATGTCTCCAAGGCCTCCCGCGCCGCCCAGAAGGGCCAGAAGGGCCGCGTGGTCTGGCTCACGGGCCTGTCGGGCGCCGGCAAGTCGACCATCGCCAATCTGGTGGAAAAGCGGATGCAGGCCGACGGCCGGCACACCTATCTGCTGGACGGCGACAATGTCCGCCACGGGCTGAACAAGGACCTGGGCTTCACCGAGGAAGACCGGGTGGAGAACATCCGCCGGGTCGCCGAGGTGGCCAAGCTGATGGTGGATGCGGGCCTGATCACGCTCGTTTCCTTCATCTCGCCCTTCCGGGCGGAGCGCCGGATGGCCCGCGAGCTGATGGAGGACGGGGAATTCGTGGAGGTCTATGTCTCCACCCCCCTGGCCGTGGCCGAGCAGCGCGACGTGAAGGGCCTCTACGCCAAGGCCCGCTCGGGCCAGCTGAAGAACTTCACCGGCATCGACTCCCCCTATGAGGCGCCGGAGAACGCCGAGATCGTGGTGGACACCACCGCCATGTCCCCGGAAGAGGCCGCCGAAACCATCGTCGCCTGGCTGCGGGACAACTAGGTCTCGTCGCCTGGCGGATGGATCGGGGCGCTGCGGGACCTCCTGCAGCGCCCTTTTTCGTTCCGGCGCGCCGAGGCTCAGTCCTTCAGGCGGTACTGATCGTGGCAGGCGGCGCAGGCCTGACCCGTCGCCCGTGCGCCGCGCCGCGCCGCCTCGACGTCCTTGGCGGCGACGGCGACCTTCAGCGCCTCGGTCTCCCGGGCAAGCCGGCTGGCGGCGTCGGCGAAGCCGGCCGCGTCGGTCCAGATCTCCGGCCGGGCGGCGGTCTTCACCCCGGCCTCCGCGCCGCTGCCCTTGGGGAACCAGGTGGGCAACTGCTGGGCGTGAGCGCCCAGCCGTTCCGCCGCCGGCGTCAGCCGGGACCAGTCCGGGTTGTTGCCGCGCAACTGGTCATTGACCGTCTTGAACGCCGCCCCGATCTGCTTGAAGCCGGCCTGACGGCTTTCCACTGCCTTGCCGGCCGGCGTCTGGGCGATGGCCGCGCCCAGCAGGCCCGAGGTCAAGACGACGGCCACGGCGACCGCGGCGGAGGAAATCGGGGAGCGCATCGCGCCTCCTGCATCTGATGTGTCTGAAAATCTGACGAGTTTCAGCTCCGGCGTCCAGGGCGGTGAAACGTCGGGCGCCACGAGCCACCTGCCGCAGAACGGGCCGCCTCGCCTGCGGTTCAGTCGGCGCGCCCCCGTCGCGCCGCCACGGAGGGCCGAGGAGGTTTGACAAGGATCAGCGCCGCGCGCGGCCGCCGCGCTATGGTGCCTCCAGCGACCGAGGCCGACGGGCTCGGTGGCGCGGACGGAGCGGGCGACGAAGGATCTTGATCTTGCAGGCGAAGACGCGGCTGCGACCCCAATGAGCCTTGCGCCGGTCTTCTCGCTGAACGACCTGACCAAGGTCTATGGGGAAGGCGCCTCGGCGGTGACGGCGCTGCGCGGCGTGGACCTGGAGATCGCCGAAGGCGAGCTGATCGTCCTCCTGGGGCCGTCTGGGTCGGGCAAGTCCACCCTGCTCAATATTCTCGGCGGCCTGGACCAGCCCAGCAGCGGCCAGGCGCTGTTCCGCGGCGCCGACATCGCCCACTTCGACGAACGCGCCCTCACCCAGTTCCGACGCCGGCACGTGGGCTTCGTCTTCCAGTTCTACAATCTCATCCCGAGCCTCACCGCCTTTGAAAACGTGGAACTGGTGGGCGAGGTGGCGACCAATCCCCTGCCGCCGGGAGAGGCGCTGGAAATGGTGGGCCTCGCCAATCGCATGCACCACTTCCCCGCCCAGCTGTCCGGCGGCGAACAGCAGCGGGTCGCGATCGCCCGGGCCATCGCCAAGCGCCCCAGCGTGCTGCTGTGCGACGAGCCCACGGGCGCCCTCGACATCACCACGGGGATCCTGGTCCTGGACGCCCTGACCCAGGTCAACCAGGCCACGGGCGCGGCCACCCTGCTGGTCACCCACAATGCCGACATCGCCCGGTTGGCCGACCGGGTGATCCGCTTCGCCGATGGGCGCATCCGCGCCCTCGAACGCAACACGGTGCGCGCCAAGCCCTCGGAGCTCGACTGGTGAGCCGGCTTGATCGCAAGCTGTTGCGGGACTTGGCCCGCCTATGGCCCCAGCTGCTGGCCGCCGTCCTGGTGCTGGGCGCGGGCCTTTCGACCCTGGTGATGGCCGGCGGACTGATCGTCGCCCTGGAGACGGCTCGGGACGGCTTCTACCAGAACCAGCGCATGGCCGACGTCTCCGCCTCCGCCGTGCGCGCGCCACTCAGTCTCGCAGAGACCCTCGCCGACATCCCGGGCGTTGCGGCGGTGGAGCCGCGGGTGTCGGGCTTCGCCGCCCTCACCCTGCCGGGCCGGGAGGGCGCCTATTCGGCAAGGGTGCTCTCCCTGCCGCCCCGGGGCCGTCCGGCGGTCAACGACCTGGCGCTGCGCCAGGGTCGGTGGCCGGAGCCTGGGCGCCTGACCGAAGCTCTGATCTCCAGCGCCTTCGCCGAGGCGAACGGACTGTCGCCGGGCGACACCCTGGTGGCGCTCATCCGGGGAAGTCGCGAGCAGCTCACCATCGTCGGGGTCGCCGATAGTCCGGAGTTCATCTTCTTCGCCCCGCCAGGGGAGCTCTTCCCGCAGATGGATCGCTTCGCGATCCTCTGGATCGGACGGGAGGGACTGGCGCGCGCCCTGGACCTGGACGGGGCGTTCAACGACGCCGCGCTCAGGCTGACCCCCGACGCCCGTCCAGCCGCGGTGATCGCCGCCATCGACGCGGTGCTGGCGCCCTATGGCGGTCAGGGCGCCATCGGCCGGGAGCACATGCTGTCGGACCGCTTCATCCGCGAGGAGCTGATGCAGCTGCGGACCATGGCCGCCACCCTGCCGCTGGCCTTCCTGCTGGTCGCCGCCTTTCTGGTGAATGTGACCCTTTCGCGGCTGGTGGCCACCGAGCGCGCCACCATCGGCCTGTTGAAATCGTTCGGCTTCAGCTCCTCGACTATCGGCTGGCACTACGGAAAACTGGCCCTGGCGGTCGCCCTGTGCGGCGCCCTGGCCGCGGTCGCGGGCGGCATGCTGCTCGGCCAGGCGCTGGGGGAGCTCTATCAGGACGTCTATCGCTTTCCGGTCTTCGCCTATGCGCCGACCCTGCCCGACATGCTCTGGACGGTCGCCACCGCCGTCGGCGCCTGTCTGCTGGGCGCAGCGCACGCCGTCTCCCAGGCGGCGCGTCTGGCCCCGGCGGTCGCCCTCGCCCCGCCGGCGCCGGTCTCCTTCCGCGCCGCCGGCCCGGTTGATCGGCTGCTCGGTCGGATGGACCCCCGCAGCCGCATCGTCGCCCGCCGCATCCTGCGCTTTCCCCGGCGGGCCGGCGCCACGGTCGTCGGAATCGCCCTGGCCCTGGCTTTGCTGGTCATGGCCGCCACCTTCCCCGCCTCGATGGCTCAGCTCCTCCGGGTGAACTTCGAAGAGGTGAACCGGCAGTCGGTCACCTTCACCTTCGCCGAAGCCCGCGGCCTGGGCGTCCTGCATGACCTGGCCGCCCTGCCGGGCGTGATGACGGCGGAGCCGGTGCGAATGCGCGAGGCGGTCTTTCTGTTCGAAGGGCGGCGGGAGCGCGAAGGCCTCATCGGACTGGTGGAGACCCCCACCCTGAACCGCCTGCTGGACGCCGACCTGCAGCCCCTCGCCGTGCGCGGCGACGGCCTCACCCTGTCGCGGCGGTTGGCCGAGAAGCTGGGCGCGCGGGCCGGCGACGTGGTCCGGGTGGAGACCACCGACGGGCGCAGGCTGGCGCGCAATCTCCGCGTGGTGTCCATCGCCGACACCTGGGTCGGCGGGGCGGCCTATATGGAGATCAACGCCCTTGCGCGGGCCTTCGGTGAAGCGCCCCGCGCTTCGGCCGCCCATGCCCTGCTCGACCTCAGCGCCCGGCCGGCCCTGGACGCCGCGGTGCGCGAGATCCCGGCCATCGTGTCGGCCTCCTATGCCGGGGACGCCCGCGCCTCGCAGACGGCGCTGTTCGAGCAGGGGGTGGGAATGATGGCGACGATGTTTCGGGTGTTCGCCGGTCTGATGGCGGTCGGGGTCGCCTTTTCCGCCGCCCGCGTCACCCTGGCCGAACAGGCGCGAGACCTGGCGACCCTGCGGGTCCTGGGCTTCACCCGCACCGAGTGTTCCCTGGTGCTGCTGGCGGAGATGGCGATCCTCTCCTTGCTGGCCGTCCCTCTCGGCCTCGTGCTGGGCCGACTCCTGGCCGGGGCGTTGATGCGGGCCTTCGAGACCGACTTCTTCACGCTCAAGCTGGTGATCGACCCCGCCGCCTATGCCGGCGCGGTGGCCTTCGTCATGGTTTGCGCGGCCCTGGCCACTCTCTTTGTTCGACGCGGCGTGGACGCCCTGTCCATGACCGAAACCCTGAAGGCGCGGAGCTGACCATGGCGAGCCCACGCAAAACCCGGCCCCTGGCGCCCCTCGCCCTCGGCGCGTTCATCCTGGTGGCGATCGCCGCCGCCGGCCTGTCGACCCTGCGGACGGCCACGCCGGTGGAGACAGCCCGGGTCGACCGTGGCCCCGTCGTCCTGGACGTCGTGGATGAAGGCGTCATCCGGGTGCGCGACGTGTTCGTGGTCTCCGCCCCGGCGGGCGGGGCGCTCACACGGGTGGACGTCCGTCCCGGCGACCGGGTGGAGCGGGGCCAGGTGCTGGCCCGCCTGGACCCGGCCCCGGCGGCCCCCCTGGACCCCCGGAGCGCCGGCCAGGCCGACGCCGCCATCCGCGCGGCGCGCGCGGGGGTGGATGAGGCCTTGGCGCAGCTGACCCTGGCCCGCCGGGAACAGGCGCGGGTCGCGCGGCTGGCCGAGCAGCGGGTCGCCGCCCCCGCCGCCCTGGACCAGGCCAACGCCCAGGTCGCCGCCGCCAAGGCCGCCCACGAGGCGCGTCTGGCCGAATGGCGGCGCGCCCGCGCGACCCTGGTTCCGGGCGAACAGGGGGCCGGCGGTCAAGCCGTCCGCGCCCCCATCTCCGGCGCGGTCCTGGAACGTCTTCAGGTCAGCGAGGCCGTGGTCGGGCCCGGCGCGCCCATTCTGACGCTGGGCGATCCGACCGACCTCGAGGCGGTGGGGGAATTCCTGAGCCAGGACGCCGTGCGCATTCCCGCCGGGGCCCGCGCCCGCATCGAAGACTGGGGCGGCGCCCCCCTGGCCGGCAGGGTGGAGCGTGTGGAGCCTTTCGCCCGCCTGCGGGTCTCCGCGCTTGGGGTGGAAGAGCAGCGCGCCAATGTGGTGGTCCGGCTCGACGATCCGGCCGCCGCCGCCCGTCTGGGCCATGGCTACCGCGTAAATGTCCGCGTTATCATCGCCGAGGAGGCCCAGGCTCTGCGCGCGCCCGTCGAGGCCCTGGTGCGCGACGCCCAGGGCTGGGGCGTCTTCGTCGTGGACGGCGGACGGGCGCGGCGGGTCGGCGTGGAGCTGGGAGAGGCGAGCGGCCCCTATCGGCCGGTGATCTCAGGGCTGGCCGAGGGCGATGAAGTGGTCCTCTTCCCGCCGCAGACCTTGAGGGATGGGACGAGCGTCAAGGCCCGCTCCGCGCAGGACTGAGCCGGCGGGCCGGCGATGTCACTCCGCCGGCGCCCCCTGCTGGCGCGCCTCCCCCACCAGGGCGCCGCAGTTGGCGTCTTCGGCGAGGCCCGGATCGACGAAGGGCAGCAGGGCGGCCAGGGGCGCGGCCAGGGCGCCCAGGGCCAGGCCAAGCCCGCCCTGGGCCAGGGCGGCGCCGGTCTCCACCCCGATCTGCGGCGCGGCGAAGGGGCCGCGGACGGTCACCGGCGCCATCAGCCGCACCAGGCGCGGCTCCTTGGGCTCGCCGTCGATGCGCAGGTCGAGCTGCTCCTCGCCGAGATTGATCTCGCCCGCGCCCTGCCCCAGCACCGGCGTGGTGTCGAAGATGAAGGGATCGGCGCGCATGACGCCGTTCCTTGCGCGGAAATGGGCCACGGCGCAGCGGACCTCGGTGCGGCTCTGATCGTCGCTGAGAAGAAGGCCGAGGCCGCGGGTCACATTGATCCCCAACAGTTCGGCGAAGGCCTCGCGGATCTCGCCCCGGGGGATCACCAGCAGCACCTCGCCGTCGGCGCTGGCCATGGTCTGGCGCACCGAGAGGCCCGCCCCGCTCAGCTTCACCCGGCCCACCAGGTCGCCGGACAGGGGCGCTGGCCCCTCCCCGACCGGCAGCAGGGTCTCCAGCCGCGCCCCGGTCAGCCGCATGTCGAGGCTTGTCCTGGGGGTGTCCTCGCGGGCGTCCAGCACGATCTGGCCGGCGAAGGCGCCCTGCGGCAGGGTGAAGGCCAGTTCGCGGGCGTCGAGCACCCCGTCCTTCAGGCTGAGGCGCAGGCGGCCGCCGCGCAGGGGCAGGTCCGGCGCCTCGATCCGCTCGGCGCGGTAGGTGAGCTCGGCGTCCATGGAGCGGATGCGGCGCACGTCCAGGGGCGCGTCGGGGAAGTAGCGGCGCTCCTGCCGCAGCTTGGCGGCCATGGCCGCCTGCTGAGGGGCGAGCGTCTCGCCCGCGGCGGTGGACGGCGCGCCGCCGAAGAGGGCCGCCAGGTCGTCGAAATCCAGCACGCGGGAGGAGAGCTCGGCCGTCAGCAGGGGCCGTTCGCCCCGCACGTCCACCTTCAGGTCGCCCGCCAGATCGCTGTCGCCGATGCGCCCGCCCAGGCCCGTGACGGTCCAGACCTGCTCGTCACGGCGCAGGCGTCCTTCCAGGCGGTAGGGGGGCGTGTTCGGGAAGGCCAGGCCGGTCAGCTGGTAGAGATAGGCCAGGTCCGGCCCGGCCGCCTCCAGCCGCAGATTGAGCTGGCCGAAGTCGAAGGGACGCATCAGGGCGCCCCGGGCGGTGATCTCCGTTCGCCCGGCGGTGATGTCCAGGCCAAAGCCATAGGGCTCGTCCGGATCGAGATTGACCAGGGGCGCGCCGCGGGCCCGCAGGCGGAAGGCCTCGCCGTTCAGCTGGCCCTCGCCCAGTAGGCGGAAGCCCTGAGCGCCCGCCTCGCCGCCCCCTTCGCGGGCCGAAACCTCGCCGGAGAAGTTCAGCCCCCGCACGTCGTCGCGCAAGGCCAGGCGGCCGTCCTGGACCACGAACCGGCGGATGGCCGGCAGGCGCGCGGGCCCCTCGTCCCGATCACCGGGCGAGAAGTCCCAGTTGACCTGTCCGTCGGCGGCGCGGCGCAGGCGCACGTCGGCGCCATGCAGCTCCAGGCGGGTCAGGATCTGGCGCCCGCGCAGCAGCGGCAGGATCTCCATCTGTACGGTGAGGCGCTCCACCGTGGCGGTGTCCCCCTCGCCGGCCCAGTCGGGATCGGCGATGCGCAGGCCCTGCACGGTGGCGCTGGGCCGGAGCGACCAGGGACGGACCGACAGCGGGCCCTCAATGCTGATGTCGCGCCCCGTGCGCGCCGAGGCGAAGGCCGAGACCGGGCCGCGCAGCATGTTCCAGTCCAGCAGCAGCAGGATCAGCACCAGCGTCAGGAGGACGGCGCCGAGGCCGCCCGCCCCGATCACGCCGCGGCGCCCCCAGGCCCGGCGGCCGTCAGGGGCGGACTGCACGGCCCACCAGGCCGACAGGCGATCCTGCAGGCGGCGGGCAAGCTGGGAAGGCGTGGACTGGGGCAAGGGCGGGAACTCCGAACGCTCCCGCCTAACGCCCCAGGCGAGGATCGGTCCCCCGGCCTCGCGGTGATCTTTCCCTTAGGTCGCGGTTGGCGGGAGGCGGGAAAGCTGCCAGTTCTGCCGCCTCGCAGGCCAGGGAGTCAGGCCTGCGCCGCCAACGGAACCCATGCCCATGCAATTCGATGACGTCATCCTCGGTCGCCGCAGCATCCGCGGCTACAAGCCCGATCCCGTTCCGCGGGAGCTGATCGAGGAGATCCTGACGCTCGCCATGCGCGCGCCGTCGTCCATGAACACCCAGCCCTGGAACTTCTACGTCATCACCGGCGAGCCGCTGAACCGCATCCGCGCGGGCAATACCGAGCGCATGGTGGCCGGCGTGCCCCAGTCGCGGGAATTCCGCACGGGCCAAGCCTTCGAGGGCAAGCATCGGGACCGCCAGGTGGGCGTGGCCAAGCAGCTTTTCGGCGCCATGGGCATCGCCCGCGACGACAAGGACAAGCGCCAGGACTGGGTGCTGCGGGGCTTCCGTCAGTTCGACGCGCCGGTCTGCATCATCGTCACCTATGACAAGGTGCTCGACGGCAGCGACGACACCCCCTTCGACTGCGGGGCGGTGACCACGGCCCTGGTGAACGCCGCCTGGTCCCGGGGCCTGGGGGCGGTGATCAACAGCCAGGGCATCATGCAGTCGCCGGTGGTGCGCGAACACGCCGGCATCGCCGACGATCAGGTGATCATGAAGTCCATCGCCCTGGGCTGGCCCGACGAGACCTTCCCCGCCAACGCCGTGGTTTCCGAGCGCAAGCCGGTGTCCGAGGCCGCCACCTTCGTCGGCTTCGAAGGCTGAGCCGCCTACGGAACCGCCGTGAGGCCTGGGGCGTAGCCTCCTGACGGAGGTGACGATGAGCCATCACGACAAGCAAGCCGAACCCGCTCCCGCGGACGCGCAAAAGACCCCGGCGGCAAGATCAGACGTCTCGACCGAGAGGCCCGCTGGCGAGGATCTGCGCCGGCGTGTCCAGGCCCAGCGGCGGCATGTCGAGGCCCAGACCGGACACGATCCCCTGAGCGCCGGCCTCGACGACTGAGCGCCCGCTCAGGTCTCAGTGCGATACGCCGCGGGCGCTGAGCGCCGCGCGGAGGGTGATGAGGATGATCTTCAGGTCCAGGGCGAAGCTGGCGCGGGCCATATAGTCGGCGTCGAGGCGCACCTTTTCCGGAATCGGCAGGTCGTCGCGGCCATTGATCTGGGCCCAGCCGGTGACGCCCGGCCGCAGGCGGTGGACGCCGGCCTGCGTCCGGAGGGCGATCAGGTCGTCCTGGTTGAAGAGGGCCGGCCTTGGTCCCACCAGGCTCATCTGGCCCACGAGCACGCTCCAGAGCTGGGGCAGCTCGTCCAGGCTCGAGCGGCGCAGGAACCGGCCCAGGGGCGTGATCCACCGCTCGGGCTCTTCCAGCAGATGGGTGGCCACGTCCGGCGTATCGGTGCGCATGGTGCGGAACTTGGGCATGGGGAAGAGCCGGTTGTGCCCCCCCCCCCCC
>NZ_DAIMHV010000054.1:0-17102 GCF_036723115.1 Phenylobacterium sp.
CCCCACCTATGAGGACATGCTCGCCCGCGAAACCTCGGCCCCCTGGCTTTAGGGAGATCGCGGTTCAGGATCTGAGGTCGGCGGAGACGCCGCCCTCAGTCCATCGCCCCGATGTAGGGGAGGCCGCGCAGGCGGCCGGCGGCGTCCATGCCATAGCCCACGAGGAAGCGGGGCGGGGCGCGCCAGGCGACGAAGTCCGGCTCGATGGCCCGCGGCGTCGGCCAGGGCTTGGCGGCGAAGACGCAGGTCAGCACCTCGGCTGCGCCGGAGTCGCGCACCAGCCGGGCGGCCTCGCTGAGCGAGAGGCCCGTATCGATGACATCGTCCACCACCAGGGCCCGGCGCCCCGACAGCGGCCTCTGAAGATCGGCGCGCACCTCGCACCGGCCAAGGCTTGCGCGTTCGTCCCCATAGGAGGCGAGCCAGAGGGCGTCGAACCTCACATGCCGCCCCGCCCGCGCCAGGGCCCGGGTGAGGTCGGCGCAGAACCACAGGCCGCCGGTCAGCAGGCAGATGACCACCGTGTCGTCATCGATGCGCGGCGCGATCTCGCGGGCCAGGGCCTCCACCCGAGCGGCGACCTCGGCCTCGTCCAGCAGAATTTCCCGCGCCTCGTCACTCATGACCCTCGCCCTCATGGTGATCCTGCTGGTGCGGTTCAGGCGGCAGGGGCTCGGCCTCCTTCACGGCGACGGCGGGATGGTCGAGCAGGCTCGCCTCGGCTGCGCCCCTCAGGTCCAGGCTTTCCGGCTTGGGCGGGGCCTTGGGGGCCGCAGCGACCCGGACCTGGGCGAAGGTGATCTCCAGGTCCGCCGCCGTGCCGGGCGGATCGACGATGGCGATGGCGAAATGCCGCGTCTCGCCGGGCGGGACGGCGGGATCTGCGGGCCGGGCGATCTTGGTGGCCACCGGCTGACCGGCCTTGTCCAGCAGCCGAATCTGCAGGGGCGGCGCGGTGATGGTGCGATCCTCGACATTGCGGATCATGCCCGAGATGGACAGCGCCGCATGACCGTCCTGCAGGGCGGGTTCGAACTCCACCCCCTCGATGGTCAGGCCGACGCTGTTCACCGGCAGGCCCACGCTGGCGAAGGCCGCCGCCGAGCCCGGCCACAGACGCACCACATCGACCCGGAACACCACGGCCACGGCGATCATCAGGGCCAGGGTGGCCGACATTCCAGCCCAGATCACCCCGGTGGCCGCGGCCTCCCGCAACTTTCTATTGTCCTGCGCCCGGGCGCGGAAGGTGCGCGATACGGGTTCGGGTCGCGGGACCGCCTCAAGATCGCTCTCCGGCGACGCTTGATCCGCCGGGCGGGTAGGGCTATCGGCGGCGGGCGCCGCGGCCATGGGCCGAGCGTCGAGGGGCGTCGGCGGAAGGGACGCAGGCTCGACCTCGCGCCGCGCCGTCCAGCGATGGCCGCAGCTCGCGCATTTCACGACGCGCCCGTCCTCGGGAATCTTCGCGTCGTCCACGAAATAGCTGGTGGAGCAGTCTGGACAGGTCAGTATCATGGCCGCCGAATTCGGACCCTCCAGCCCATCTTAACCGAGGTCGCCGATTCCGGTCTCCATGTCCAGAAACCCGTATGCCTCCGACGCGCCCGAAGCCGATGACGCCGTCGTCCGTTTCGACGACGTGTCCATGCGGTATGGGCGCGAGCCCGAGACGCTGAGGGACCTCAGCTTCTCTCTGCCGCAAGGGTCTTTCCATTTCGTCACCGGTCCCTCCGGGGCGGGCAAGACCTCTCTGCTCAAGCTGATCTATCTGGCGGCGGAGCCTTCCCGCGGGCTGTTGCACCTGTTTGGCCAGAACGTGGCCGAGACGGGGCCGGACATCCGGCCCTTCCTGCGCCGGCGCATCGGCGTGGTCTTCCAGGAATTCCGCCTGCTCGACCATATGAGCGCCTTCGACAACGCCGCGGTCCCCCTGCGCATCGCCGGCCACCGCCCGGACTCCTATCGCCAGGATGTGGCCGAACTCCTCGCCTGGGTGGGGCTCAGGGATCGCATGCACGCCCTGCCCCCCACCCTGGCCGGCGGGGAAAAGCAGCGGCTGGCCATTGCGCGCGCGGTGGTGGGCCGCCCGGACATTCTTCTGGCCGACGAACCCACGGGCAATGTGGATCACGAGATGGGCCTGCGCATCCTGCGCCTGTTCCTGGAGCTCAACCGCCTGGGCGCCACGGTTCTCATCGCCACCCACGACCAGGATCTGGTGGCCCGCTCGGGCAAGCCGGTGATCCATCTGGAGGGCGGCCGGCTGGTCCATATGGGCCTGCCGGGATTGGCGCGGCCATGAGCCGCCTTGATCCCCAGCGGTGGCGGCCGGCGCCCTTCCTGCCCCGGCGCGACGCCCGCGACAGCGCGCTGATCTTCGTGATCGCGGTGCTCTGCTTCCTGGCCTGTCTGACAGCCCTGGGGGTCATCGCCGCCGACCGCGCCGCCCAGGGCTGGACCGACCAGCTCACCGGCGAGATGACGGTGATCGTCCGCCCCAAGGCCAATGAGACCCCCGACACCGCCGCCGCCCGCGCCGCCGAGACCCTGGCCGGCGTAGAGGGCGTGGCCGAGGTGCGCGCCATCGAGCGGGAAAAGGCCGAAGCCCTGATCGCCCCCTGGCTGGGGGACGCCGCCGACCTGGCCGACCTGCCTGTGCCGCGCCTGGTGGCCGTGACCCTGGCCAAGGAGGCTCCGGCCACGGCCGACGCCCTGACCCGCGCCCTGCGCGCCCGGGGGCTGGACGCGGTGGTGGACGACCACAGCGCCTGGATGGCCGATATCCAGCGCGGCGCGGCCCTGGCCCGCTGGGTGGGGCTGGGGGTCTTCGCCGTGATCACTGCGGCCGCCGCGGCCGTCATCGCCTTCGCCACCCGGGCGGGGCTGGCGGCGCGGCGCGAGGTGGTGGAGCTGTTGCATCACACCGGCGCCGAAGACCGGTTCATCGCGCGGCTCTTCCAGGCGCGGTTCGCGCGCATGGCCGCCACGGCGGGACTGATCGGGGCGGCGGCCGCAGCCCTGCTGGGGGCGGGCCTGCGGCTGGCCGGCGGCGGCCAGGGGCTGAGTCCGGTTCTGCCGGTGGCTTGGAGCGATCTGCTGGCCGTTCTACCCTGCCCCCTGGCCGCAGCCCTGGTGGCCGCCCTGGCCGCCCGGCTCACCGCCACGGCCCTGATCCGCGAACTGTCCTGAAGAGAAGCCGCACGTCCATGAGAACCCTAGCCGTGCTGCTGGTCCTGGCGCTGATCTGGACGGCGGGCCTGTTCGCCTTCGCCGAGCGCGTCCGCCGCTCGACGCCCGCCCCCCAGCCGGAAGCCGCTGACGGGATCGTCGCCCTGACCGGCGCGGGCTCCAACGAACGGATCGCGGCGGGCATGCGGCTGCTGGAGGCCGGGCTGGGCGACCGGATGCTGATCTCCGGCGTCAATCGCGAAGCCAGCCGCGAGGACATCCGCAATGTCAGCCGGGCCGTCCAGCTGCTCTATGACTGCTGCGTGGACCTGGGATTCGAGGCCGCCGACACCTTCGGCAACGCGCAGGAGACGGCGGGCTGGGTGCGGGCGCGCCGCTATGACAGTCTGATCGTCGTCACCGCCGACTACCATATCCCGCGCGCCATGCTGGAGCTGGGCTCAGCCCTGCCCCAGACCCGGCTGACCGCCTTTCCCGTGGCCACGCCGAGCCTGGACGCCGAACGCTGGTGGCGCACCACCGGCGGCGCCCGGCTGATGGTGACCGAATACATGAAGTATCTGGCCATCTTCGGCCGCGAAGCTCTGCGGCGGCTGGACCGCACCTCTGAGTCTTCGGCGGCCCCGCCGGCCAGCGCTGAACCCAAGACCAGTTGATCTTTCCAGCGCGGCGCCCGAACCAGGGACTGCGGATTCCCAGATCGAAAGGCGCGCCGTGACGGCACTGCGGTCCCTTCTCTTCGTCGCCCTGTTCTATCTGTGGTCGGCTGTGGCGGCGATCATCATCCTGCCGGTCCTGCTGGCGCCCCGGCGCTGGACCTTGCGGGCGCTGGACCTGTGGGCCCGCGGCGTCATCGCCCTGCTGCCCATCTGCGGCATTTCGGTAGAGGTGCGCGGGCGCGAGCACATTCCCACGGGTCCCGCCCTGGTGGCGCCCAAGCACCAGTGCATGTTCGACGTCTTCGCCCAGTTCACCTGGCTGCCCGACGCCTGCTTCGTCCTGAAGAAGGAGCTGATGTGGATTCCCTTCTTCGGCTGGTACGCCCTGAAGGCGCGCATGATTGTGGTGGACCGGGACGCCCATGCCGCGGCCCTGAAGAAGCTGGTGCGCGACTCCCGCGAGCGCCTCACCGAGGACCGGCAGCTGGTGATCTTCCCGGAAGGCACCCGCGGCGACCCCGGCGTGAAGGGGGACTACAAGCCTGGCGTGGCGGCCCTCTATCGCGAGCTGAACCTGCCCGTGCATCCGGTGGCCACCAATTCCGGGGTCCACTGGCCGCGCCACGGCTTCCTGCGCCGTCCGGGCAAGATCGTGTTCGAATATCTCGAACCCATTCCCCCAGGACTGAAGCGGGCGGAGTTCATGCGCCAGCTGGAGGAGCGGATCGAGACCGCCTCCCTGCGGCTCAACGCGCTCTAAGCAGCGCGCCCTTCGCGGGCCTCCACAAGGCTGAGAAGCCGCTCCATGGCGCGGTCGCGGACGCCTTCGTGGCGCAGGTGACTAACGAGGTCGCGCAGATAGTCCTCGTTGGGGCCGGACAACCCCCGCGCACCGGAAATCAGCTCGGCCTGGCGTTCCAGGCTCAGCGCCCCGGCCCATTGGGGGTGGGCCACGTCGGAGAGGAAGATCAGCGCCTCCACCCGGCGTCCATCGGCCAGACGCACGTGCCGGCGGGCCTCCACATAGGTCTCGGTGGGCTGTTCCCGCTCCAGCAGATAGGCGTAGGTCTCCGCCCAGTCGCCCTCGGAGACCCGAAAGGCCGCCCCGCGCACCGCCCCGCCCGGGGCGAGGCCCAGGACCAGGCCCGGTCGCTCATAGGTGCCCCGGTGATGGACCGAATAGATGCAGAAGGCGCGGCGGCGTCCGTGTAATGTGGCCGCCGAACGCTCCACGAAGCCGAAGCCAGGCCGCCACATGAGCGAGCCATAGCCGAACACCCAACGCCCTTCGCCGCCCGACCCGTCCAAAGACAACGTCTCCAAAGACCACCGCATGACTCAGCCTGAAGTGTCTCTGCCCGAAAGCCCGCCGGCCCGCAAACCCCGGCGCCTGGGGCTCTATCTGCCGTTCATCCTGCTGCTCATCGGCGCCGTCGCCTGGAGCGGGCTGTGGTTCTGGGTGCGCATCCAGACGGCCGATCGCATGGACGCCACCGCCGAGGCCCTGCGCGCGGCGGGCTATGAGGTGAGCTGGGGGACCCGCAGCATCGGCGGCTACCCCTTCCGGCTGAATGTGACGCTGACCGAGGCGCAGATCCGCGAACCCTCGGGCTGGGCCCTGTCGGCGCCGCGGCTGGAGTCGGAAGCTTTCATGCACGCCCTGCGGAACTGGGTGTTCGCCGCGCCGGAGGGCCTGACCTTCACCCGGCCGGAGTCCGGCGCGGTGCGGGTGACCGGCCAGGTCCTGCGCGCCAGCCTCGGCGAGGCCGACCGCAGGCCGCCGCGCTTCGACTTCCAGGGGCGCGAGCTGGTGTTCGAACCGGCGCCAGGCGCGCAGCCCTTCGCCCTGTCGTCGGCCGAAGAGGTGGGCTTCCACCTCCGTCCGGGGCCCGAAGACCAGGGGGCGCTGTTCCTCCAGGTGAAGAAGGGTCAGGCCCGCGCCGCCGGATCCTTCGGACGGATCGCCCAGGACGGCGAGATCGCCCTGCGTCTGGACCTGGCCCTCAACCGCATGAGCGCCTTCCACGGCGACGATTGGCCCGGCGCCGTGCGCGCCTGGGCCAGCGACGGCGGCGAGGCCCAGGTGCGCGAGGCCGGTCTCACTGCGGGCGACGCCATACTGACGGTCAACCGGGGCATGGTCACGGTCGGCGCCGACGGCCGGCTGCGCGGCGCCCTGGAAGTCACCCTGCGCGAGGCGCCGCGAGCCCTGGCGGCCCTGGGCGAAGGGGGCGTGCTGCCGGAGGAAACCGCCCAGACCGCCGCGGCGGTGACGGCGGCCCGTCAGGGGGCCGATGATGTGGCCCAGGCGGCCATCACCTTCCAGGCCGGCCAGACGACCCTGGGGCCGGTGGCCATCGGGCCGGCGCCGCGCGTCTACTGAACGCCCAGGGCCGACGTGCAACATTTATGCGCCCCACCGCCCTATTGCGCCCCCTCGCGCAATGACCTAGGTCGCGGGTTCCGTTTTCGGGGGTAGAAATGGCCGACGCCGACCGCGCTTCGCAGACACCGGTATCGCTGGAGGCCGTGCGCGCCCGCATCGACGCCATCGACGGCGACCTGCTGCGCCTGCTGGACGAGCGCGCCGCCCTGGCCAAACAGGTGGCCGCGGCCAAAAAGGCGGCCGGCGACGGCGACAAGTTCGGTCTGCGGCCCGGCCGCGAGACCCAGGTTCTGCGCCGGCTGCTGGCCCATCCGCGCCAGGGCGCCAGCGACGCCCTGGTCATCCGGGTCTGGCGGGAGCTGATGGCCGAGAGCCTCTCCCTGCAGGGTCCGTTCAACCTCACTGTCTGGGGCGGACCTGCGCCCGCGCGGGCCGTGGAGCTCGCTCGCCTGCGGTTCGGCGCCGCCCCGCGCCTGCGCACCGCCCAGCGTCCGGAAGAGGCCGTGGCCGCGGCCAAGGTCCTGGGCGGGGTGGGCGTGCTGATGCTGGGGGGCGACAGCGCCTGGTGGGGCCGCCTGCTGGCCGAGCCGACGCTTCGGGTCTTCGCTGTCCTGCCCTGCCTGAACGCCTGGGGTCCGGCCTCGGCCCTGGCGGTGGCCCAGGTGGAGGTGGAGCCCACCGGCGCCGATGTGACCCTGTGGGTGACCGACGCCCCGGGTCCGGCCAACCGTACCATCGAGGCCCTGAGCCGCGACGGCGTGGCCGCCGAACTGCTGAGCGAGGCCGGAGGGCTGAAGCTCTTCACCCTGGCCGGCTACTACCAGCCGCAGGACGAGCGGCTCGCCCGGGCGCCAGGCCGCCTGTCGGGCGTCATCGGGGCTGCGCCAGAGCCCTTCGACGTGTAAGAGCGGGACGCTCTCCACACTCCCGGCTCCGAAAGCCCTTCAGTCCCATGTCCGATACGTTCAGCCCCGATCGCGCCGCCGCCGATCGGCCCGTGCCCAAGGCAGGCATTCTCGACATCCGCGCCTATGTGCCCGGCAAGGCCACGGTGGACGGGATCGAGCATCCGCTGAAGTTGTCGGCCAATGAGAACATCCTGGGCTGCAGCCCCAGGGCCAAGGCCGCCTATGCGGCGGCCATCGATCAGCTGCACGTCTATCCCGACAGCCGCGCCACCCGACTGCGTGAAGCCATCGCCAACGAGTTTCGCCTGGAGCCCGAGCGCCTGATCTTCGGCTGCGGCTCGGACGAAATCTTCCACATGCTCTGCCAGGTCTATCTGGAGCCGGGCGACAACATCGTTCAGGGGGAGTTCGCCTTCGGCGCCTACGCCATCGGCGCCCGCGCCTGCCAGGCCGAGGTGCGCAATGCGCCCGAGCCCGACTATCGCGTCGATGTGGACGAACTGCTGAAGCTGGTGGACGCGCGCACCCGCCTCGTCTTCATCGCCAATCCGGGCAATCCCACGGGCACCCATGTGGTCGGGTCCGAAATCCGCCGCCTGCAGGCGGCCCTGCCCGCCAGCGTGGTGCTGGTGCTCGACGGCGCCTATGCCGAGTTCGTGGAAGATCCCGCCTTCGAGGACGGGACCGATCTGGCGCGCACGGCCGACAATGTGATCGTCACCCGCACCTTCTCCAAGCTGCACGGCCTGGCCACCCTGCGCGTGGGCTGGGCCTATGGGCCGGCCGACATGATCGCGGCCCTGGACCGCATCCGCCAGCCGTTCAACACCACCATCCCCGGCCAGGCGGCGGCCATCGAGGCCCTGGCCGACAAGGACTTCCAGCGCGCGTCGCTGGAGCTGGTGGGACGCTGGCGGGCCTGGCTGACCCAGCAGCTGGGCGGCATGGGCCTGGCGCCGGTGCCCAGCGCCACCAACTTCGTGCTGGTGGGCTTCCCCTCGCAGGGCGCGAAGACCGCGGCGGCGGCTGAGGACTTTCTGGCCCGGCGCGGGCTCATCGTGCGGGGCGTGGGCGGCTATGGCCTGCCAGACCACCTGCGCCTGACCATCGGGCTGGAAGAGCACAACCGCGCCGTGATCGACGCCCTGTCCGACTTCATGCGGGCCTGAACCTGGTGGAACTCGACCTGCCCGTCTTCGACAAGCTCGCCATCATCGGCTGCGGCCTGATCGGCTCCTCCGTGGCCCGCGGCGCGCGGGCCAGCGGGGCTGTGCGCACCATCGCCATCCATGACGCCAGTCCCGCAGCGCGGGAGACCATCGCCCGCCTGGGCCTGGCCGACCAGGTGACGGACACCGCCGCCGATGCGGTGCAGGACGCCGATCTCGTCATCTTCGCCACTCCTGTCCGGGCCATCGGCGAGGCGGCGCGCGCCTGCGCCGGCGCCATGAAGGCCGGGGCGGTGATCAGCGATGTGGGTTCGGTGAAGGCCGCCGTCAGCGAGGCCCTGCTGGCCGCCTGCCCTCCCGGCGTCCATGTGGTCCCCGGCCACCCCATCGCCGGCACCGAACAGTCGGGGCCGGAGGCGGGCTTCGCCGAGCTTTTCCACCGGCGCTGGATCATCCTGACCCCGCAGGATCGGCAGGACGACGCCTATCTGGAGGCCGTCCAGCGCCTGGCCGACTTCTGGAGCGCGCTCGGCGCCCAGGTGGAGCGCATGGACGAGAAGCACCACGATCTGGTGCTGGCCGTCACCAGCCACCTGCCCCACCTGATCGCCTACAACATCGTCGGCACCGCCGCCGACATGGAGGAGGTCACCCGCGCCGAGGTGATGAAGTATTCCGCCGGCGGCTTCCGCGACTTCACCCGCATCGCGGCCTCTGATCCCACCATGTGGCGCGACATCTTCCTGACCAACAAGGATGCGGTGCTGGAGATCCTGGGCCGCTTCACCGAGGACCTGCAGGCCCTGTCGCGGGCCATCCGCTGGGGGGAGGGCGACAAGCTGCACGACCTCTTCAGCCGCACCCGCGAGATCCGCCGCGGCGTGATCGAGGCCGGTCAGGAAAGCGCCGAGCCCGACTTCGGCCGCAAGCGGGGCGCCTGACATGCCCGGCATGGCCTGGCTCTCCATCGCCATCGTCGCCGAGGTGATCGCCACCACGGCGCTGAAGGCCTCGGACGGCTTCCGTAACGCCCTGCCCTCGGTGGTCACCGGCGTCGGCTATTTCATCGCCTTCTGGTGCATGTCGCAGGCCATGCGCACCGTGCCCGTCGGCATCGTCTACGCCATCTGGTCGGGGGTCGGAATCGTGCTGATCACCGCCATCGCCTGGGTGCTGTATCGCCAAATCCTGGACGTGCCGGGCCTGGTGGGCATCGGCCTGATCCTGGCGGGCGTGATCGTCATCCAGGTCTTCTCCAAGGCGACGGCTTAGCGCGTCAGGCTTCGGGATTCAGAAACGCGGTCGTCGCCTCGATGGCCTCCACCAGGCCCACGCGTTGCAGTTCCACGCCCGGCGGCAGGCTGGAAAACAGGCGGGTGGGGGCGGCCGCGTCCAGCATGACGAACACCCCCTTGTCATCGGCCCGGCGGATCAGGCGGCCGAAGGCCTGGGCGATGCGGCCCCGGGCGACGGCGTCGTCATAGCCCTTGCCGCCGAAGCGGGCCCGTCT
The DNA here is from genome assembly GCF_036723115.1 of Phenylobacterium sp. Lineage (GTDB taxonomy): Bacteria > Pseudomonadota > Alphaproteobacteria > Caulobacterales > Caulobacteraceae > Phenylobacterium. The sequence goes on from NZ_DAIMHV010000054.1 coordinate 9,825, forward strand.
GGCCTTGTGCAGGATGTCGGGCCTCGGCCACGGCACGCGGTCGAAGACCAGCAGGCGCAGGGACCGCCCGGGCACGTCCACCCCATCCCTCACCGCATCTGTGCCCAGCAGGCAGGAATCCTCCTCGGCGCGGAAGATGTCCACCAGCGCGCCCACCTCCAGCGGGTCCACATGCTGGGCGTAGAGGGCCAGGCCCTTGTCGGCCAGGGGGGCGGCGATGCGCTCATGCACCGCGCGCAGGCGGCGGATGGCGGTGAAGAGGCCAAGGCCCCCGCCCCCCGCGGCCAGGAAGAGCTCGCGCATGGCCGCGGCCACCTGGCGCGGGTCCTCGCGGCCCACATCGGTGACCACGAAGGCGCGCGCATGGGCGGCGTAGTCAAAGGGCGAGGCGAGCTTGAGCGTCTTGGGCCGGTCGGGCAGGCGCGCCGCGCCGGTGCGCATCTCGGCGAGCGCGAAGGGATCGTCCAGCGCCGGATCGGCCAGGGTCGCGCTGGTCACCAGCACCCCGTGGGCGGGCGCGATCACGGCGTTGGTCAAGGGCTCGGTGGGATCGACCCAGTGCCTTCGGCAGGCGGCGTCCACCACCCGACCATAGAGGAAGGTGGCGTCGAACCAGTCCACGAAGTCGGGATCATCCTCGGCGTCCTCGTCGATGGCCCGCAGCATGGAGCGCCAGGCTGGCAGGGTCATGCGCGCCCGGCGGTCCAGGCCCCGAAGGGTCCCCTCGATCCGCGCCCGCTCGCTGGGGCCAAGGGCCGCGGCCTCGTCATCCAGCAGGTCCTCCAGATGGCGGGCGAGCGCCAGCAGGGGCGCCTCAATGCGGGCCAGCGCCCCGGCCGCCTCGCGGGCGGTGTCGCGCACCAGGTCGAGGGCCGGCCGCGCGGCGCATTCCATACCTACGTCCGAGGGCGCGGCGCGGGCGCGAAGCTGCTCCATCACCGCCACCAGAAAGGCCTCGATGGCGCCGATGGGGTTCACCTCGCCATTGGGGGGCGCGATGCGGCCCGACCAGCCTTCGCCGGGCAGGGCGGCGGCGGCGTGCAGGGCGTCCGACAGGGCGCGCCGCGCCTCATCCGCATCGCCGATCACGTCGGAGAGCCGGGCTTCCAGCCCGCGCCCGCGTCGGCCCCGGCCTTCGGGGCCGCGCAGCCAGCGGCGCAGTTCGGCGGCCTCGGCCCCCGAAAGCGCGGCGGAGAATGCGCTGTCGGCGGCCTCGAACAGGTGGTGGCCCTCGTCGAAGACCAGGCGCTTCAGATGTGCGGTCTCGGTGTCGGCCTTGGAGCCCCGGGCCGCCCGCGCCCCGTCGAACGCCGCCTGGGTCAGGACCAGGGCATGGTTGGCGATGACCAGATCGGCCTTGCGCGAGCCGCGGATGGCCTTTTCCACGAAGCAGGTCCGGTAGTGCTGGCAGCCGGCATGGACGCACTCCCCGCGCCGGTCCACCAGATTGGCGGCCGAGGCCTGCAAAGGCGTGGGCAGGCCGAACAGGGTGGGCAGCCAGGCGGGAAAATCCCCGCCGGTCATGTCTCCGTCCCGCGTGGCCCGGGCCCAGCGGGCGGCCAGCGTCAGACCCACCAGGTCGCCATTGCCCAGCTGGGCGGCGTTCACCGCATCCTGGAAGTTCAGCAGACAGAGATAGTTTTCGCGGCCCTTGCGCACCACCGCCTTGCGAGCGCGCACCTTGGGATCGGGGAACAGCGCATGGCTCTCCCGTTCGATCTGCCGCTGCAGGGCGCGGGTATAGGTGGAGACCCACACCGCCGGCCCGTTGGCCTCGGCCCACAGGGAGGCCGGGGCCAGATAGCCCATGGTCTTGCCCACGCCCGTGCCGGCCTCGGCCAGCATCATCCGCGGCTCCCCCTCCCGGTCGCGGGGCTGGAAGGCGTAGGCCGCCTCCGCGGCGAACTCCGCCTGCGCCGGCCGCGCCTCGTCCAGGCCAGCCCGGTGCAGCAGTTCGGCGAGGCGCCGGGCGGCCTCGGCGCCCTCGACGGGCCTGGAGCCCGCCTCCCCCGCCGGCGCCTGATCCTCCCACTCGGGGATGCGGGTCCAGACGTCCAGGCCAGACCCCCGGAAGGCGTTGCCCACCGGCGCGGTCCGAAGGGCGCCGATCACCGCCGGCCCCCAGGCCCAGCCCCCGCGGGCCAGGGTCTCGGCCTGGGCCAGCGCCTCCTCCCGGCTGGGTTCGGGATGGCGGGAGAGCTCCTCGAGCAGGATCAGGCAGGCCTGGCGAAGGGCGCCGGCCTGGGCGACGGCGCCCTTGGGCTCGGCCAGGCCCAGCGTCTGTGCGAGTCCCGCCGCCGAGGGCGCGCAGAACCGGGCCGGCCGCACAAAGGCGAAGAGCTCCAGGGCGTCGAAGGTGCGCGGATTGCGCGGGGGCGGATTGAGCCCCAGGCGGCGCGCGGTCATGGCCGCATGGGCCAGCAGCACCGGACCCCGCTCGAAAAGATCGCGGGCGTCGGGCGCCCGCAGGGCCTCGGCCCGTTCGGCATCAGCCGCCGCCGCCCGCGGCCCCGGCAGAACCACCAGGGCGGGCGCAAGATCAAGGGCGGGGACGGCGGCGTTCACAACGGCGATTCCTACCGGGATTTGCCGTGAAACGGAACGGGAACATGCTATAGGCCATGACGATGGCTACGGACGCCGCCCCACCTGCTGATCTGCCCGCCGATCTGCTGCCCGCGCAGTTTTCCGACTGGTTCGCCGGGCGGGGCTGGGCGCCGCGGGATCACCAGCTGGCCATGGTGGAACGCGCGCGGGCCGGGCGCGACGCCCTGCTGATCGCGCCGACCGGCGGCGGCAAGACCCTGGCGGGGTTCCTGCCCAGCCTGATCGACCTGGCCACGCGGCCGCCGGCCAATACGCCCCGCGGGGTCCACACCCTCTATATCTCGCCGCTCAAGGCGCTGGCGGTGGATGTGGAGCGCAACCTCTCCACCCCCATCCGCGAGATGGGCCTGCCCATCGTGGCGGAGTCGCGCACGGGCGACACCGGCGCCGCGCGGCGCCAGCGGCAGCGGACGCGGCCCCCCGACATCCTGCTGACCACGCCCGAGCAGCTGGCCCTGTTCTGCGCCTGGGAAGGGGCGCGGGCCTATTTCGAAGACCTGTCCTGCATCATCCTGGACGAGATCCACACGCTTCACGCCACCAAGCGGGGCGATCTGCTGGCGCTGGACATCGCCCGGCTGCAGACCTTCGCGCCCCGGCTGCGGCGGGTGGGCTTGTCGGCCACGGTGGATGATCCCGACGTCATCCGAAGGTGGATGGGCAGGGGCGAGGGGTCGGTGGATCTGGTCACGGGGCCCGGAGGCGCGGCGCCCATCGTCGATGTGCTGCTGTCGGAAGGCCGCGTGCCCTGGGCGGGCCACACCGCCCAGCACGCCATGGGCGACGTCTATGAGGCGATCAAGCAGGCGAGGACCGCTCTCGTCTTCGTCAACACCCGCTTCCAGGCGGAGTTCGCCTTCCAGGAGCTGTGGAAGCTGAACGACGAGGGCCTGCCCATCGCCCTGCACCACGGCTCCCTGGCCGCCGAGCAGAGGCGCAAGGTGGAGGCGGCCATGGCCCGCGGCGAGCTGCGCGCGGTGGTCTGCACCTCGACCCTCGATCTCGGCATCGACTGGGGGGATGTGGACCTGGTGATCCAGCTGGCCTCGCCCAAGGGCGCCTCGCGCATGGTCCAGCGGATCGGCCGGGCCAACCACCGGATGGACGAGCCCAGCCGCGCCCTCTTCGTGCCCGCCAACCGCTTCGAAATGCTGGAGTGCCAGGCCGCCCGCGAGGCCATCGCCGAGAACCGCTTCGACGGCGACCCGCCCCGGGTGGGCGCCCTGGACATCCTGGCCCAGCACGTCATGGGTTGCGCCTGCTCGGAGCCCTTCGACGCCCTGGCGCTCTATGACGAGATCCGCACCGCCGGCCCCTACCGGGACCTGGCCTGGGAGGACTTCGAGCTGGTGGTGGATTTCGTCTCCACCGGCGGCTACGCCCTTCGCACCTATGACCGCTTCCGGCGGATCGTGAAGGGCCAGGACGGGCTCTGGCGGGCGCGCAACCCCGACGCCAAGCTGCGTCACCGCCTGAACGTCGGCGCCATCCTGTCGCCCGCCGTGCTCAGCGTGCGCATCGCCGGCCGGGGCGGTCGGGCGGGCCGCAAGATCGGCGAGGTGGAAGAAGGCTATCTCGAAGCCCTCGACCCCGGCGACACCTTCGTCTTCGCAGGCCAGGTCTGGCGGCTGATGGGGGTGACGGCGCTGGACGTGCTGGTGAGCCCGGCGCCGGCGACCGATCCCAAGATGCCCTCCTGGGGCGGGTCGAAGTTCGCGCTCTCCACCTTCCTGGCCAAACGGGTGCGCGAGCTGATGTTCGACCAGAACCACTGGTCCGTCCTGCCCGCCGATGTCCGTGAGTGGCTGGAGATCCAGCGCGACCGCTCGCTCATCCCGGCCGAGGACGAAATGCTGGTGGAGACCTTTCCCCGGGGCAAGCGGCACTTCATGGTCTGCTATCCCTTCGAGGGGCGCCTGGCCCATACCACGCTGGCCATGCTGCTCACCCGCCGGCTGGAGCGGATGGGCGCGGCCCCCCTGGGCTTCGTCTGCAACGACTACGCCCTGGCCGTCTGGTCCCTGAAGCCCATGGACCGTCTCGATCTCGATGTTCTGTTCGACCAGGACATGCTGGGGGACGACCTCGAAGACTGGCTGGCCGAGAGCTTCATGATGAAGCGGTCGTTCAAGGGTTGCGCCATTCTGGCCGGCCTGATCGAGCGGCGCTTCCCCGGGGCGGAGAAGTCGGGCCGTCAGATCACCTTCTCCGCGGACCTGGTCTATGACGTCCTGCGTCGGCACCAGCCCGATCACCTGCTGTTGCGCTGCGCCCGCGAGGATGCGGCCACAGGGCTTATCGACGTGGCCCGCGTGGGCCATATGCTGGCCCGCATCAAAGGCCGGATTCGCCACGCCGCCCTGGACCGCCTGTCGCCGTTTTCGGTTCCCATGCTGCTGGAGATCGGCAAGGAACGGGTGCCGGGCGCGGCCGGCGAGATGATCCTGGCCGAAGCCGCCGAAGACCTGATCGCCGAAGCCGTATCGTGACCGCCCTCGCCCGCCAGACCCGCGCCGAACCCTACGCCTTCGCCCAGAGCCCCTGCGGTGGGATCGTCATGGGGCTGGCCGGCGCGGAGGTTCTGATGCGCAACTCCGGCGCCTTGCTGGATGTGGCGCAACAGGCCCTGATCGTGGCCGACCTGCACTTCGAGAAGGGATCGGCCTATGGGGCGCGGGGCCAGTTCCTGCCGCCCTACGACACCCGCGACACCCTGGACCGGCTGGAGGCCGAGGTGGCGGCGCTATCGCCGCGCCTGCTGATCTTCCTGGGCGACAGCTTCCACGACCGGCGGGCGGAAGACCGGCTCGACGGGCAGGACGCCGCGCGGCTCGCCGCCCTGGCCCAGGGGCGCACCCTGGTCTGGCTGGTGGGCAATCACGACGCCGACGGGCCTCAGCGCCTGCCGGGCGAGGTGGCCGACACCCTGGATCTCGGCCCCCTGATCCTGCGCCATGAGCCAGAGCCCGGCCTGCAGCTCGGCGAATTGTCGGGCCACCTGCACCCTTGCGCGCGGGTGACCTCAGGACGGGGGACGGTGCGGCGGCGCTGCTTCGCCACGGACGGATCGCGGATGATCCTGCCGGCCTTCGGCGCCTATGCCGGCGGCCTGAACCTGCGCGACCAGGCCTTCGCCGGCCTCTTCGCCCGCACGCCGCTGGCCGGCGCCCTGGGCCGCGACAAGGTCCATGCGGTGGGCTGGCGCTCGCTGACGCCCGACTAGGTTTACAGCTGCGGCGGGCGCCCTATCGCCGCCGGAAGATCACAGAGGCCAGCCAGCCCGAGGTCAGGGCGATCAGGACCGAGACGATCCCGTAGAGCCACGGCCGCTCATTGGCGAAGACGAAGAGCCAGCGCTCCAGCCCCGCCTTCTCCACCGTGATGGTCCGCGCCTGTCGGCTCACAGGCTCGCCGTCCTGGAAGAGGATGATCTCAGTCTGATACTCGCCGATGGGGGCGGTGGTGGGCAGGTCGATCTCGGCCTTGAACAGCCCCCGGTCCACGAAGGCCACCCCGTCCTCGTCGGTGGCGTAGAGGCGAGCGTCCTGCTTGAGCCGGATCACCGCCCGGCGCCAGTCGAGATAGTCCGCGCCCAGGCGGCTGACCACCACGTCACGGACCCCGTAGCGGGTCTCGATCCGCTCCTCCTCCGGGGCGTTCATGGGCAGGTTGTCGATCCCCGCCCCCATCCGGCGCAGGGTGGAGAAGCTGGCGATCTCGCCCAGGGGGCGGGTGGAGGCGGCCATGTAGAAGCCCGGCGCGCCTTCGAACACCACCGGGCGGCTGTTGATCCACAGGCCGGCCACCCGGGTCTTGCGCGCGATGCGGATCGGCTGGTCAGGCCCGCGTACGATCACCACCACGTCGGCCGGCCGGGTCTCGGGATCAAAGACCGCCCCATAGAGCACGATCTTGGCGCCGGCGAAGGCCGAGGTGACGCGGACATTGGTCTCGGTCAGGGCCGCGGCCACCCGCGCGCCCTCCTCGGCCGGGGCGATGACGGCGGGCGGCGCCTGGTCGGGGGCGGCGATCATTCCCCGGTGCTCCCCACCAGGACGAAGGGGTCCTCGGGCGTGATGAACAGCTCCAGCCCCATCTGCAGGCCCATGATCAGCACGATCAGACCCAGGACGGCGCGCAGTTCCTCGGCCCGGAAACGGGACGAGGCGCGGGCGCCGAGCTGGGCGCCGGCGACCCCGCCCAGCAGCAGCAGGGTGGCCAGGACGATGTCCACCGACTGGTTGCGTCCGGCCTGCAGCACGCTGGCCAGGGAGGTGGTGATGATGATCTGGAAGAGGCTGGTCCCCACCACCACGCCGGCGGGCATGCGCAGGATATAGACCATGGCCGGCACGAGGACGAAGCCGCCGCCCACCCCCATGATGGCCGAGAGGATGCCCACAAAGACCCCCAGAACGACGGGGGGAATAATGCTGATATAGAGGCGCGAGCGGGGAAAACGCACCTTGAGCGGCAGGCCATAGAGCCAGACCGGGCGGCGGTCGCGGCGCTTGGCCGGCGGCTGACCGCGGCGCTGGCGCAGGACCGAGGCCAGGGATTCCACCAGCATCAGCCCGCCGATCGCGCCCAGGAAGATCAGATAGGAGAGCGAGACCACCAGGTCGGCCTGGCCCATCAGGCGCAGCCAGCGGAAGATCTCCACCCCCACAA
>NZ_DAIMHV010000055.1:0-17098 GCF_036723115.1 Phenylobacterium sp.
CTGCCGGGGCCAGACCTGGCCGCGCTGAGGCTGCGGCTGCGGCGGGGGCGTTGACCAGGGCTGGTCCAGCGACGGCCGTGGCCACCAGGGCGCGACGAGTGAACGACATGAAGCCTCCTGAGCTGGAAGCCTAACCCCGCGCCTGCGAAAATTTCAGTCTCATTGTCGCGCAGGTTCGAGCAGGGCTGGAACAATTATGCAGCGGGGCGTCCGCCCGCTCAGCGGAACTGCCTCGCCCGCAGGGGCACGGCGGTGGTGCTCTTGGACTCGGCCAGGGTCACGATGGAGCGGACATCGACCACGCCGGGCAGCTTGAGCAGGACGGCGAAGATGAAGTCCTGATACCAGGCCACGTCCGGCGCCATGATCTTCAGCATGGCGTCCATCTCCCCGAAGACGGTCCAGCACTCCAGGATTTCGGGAATGTTGTTGATGGCCTTGTAGAAGTTCTCGCGCTCTTCCTCGCTGAGGGTCGTCATCTTCACCTGGGCGAAGATCTGCATGGTGAAGCCGAGCTTCTTGTGATCGACGATGGCCACCACCGCCTTGATATAGCCCTCCTCGCGCAGGCGCTGGATGCGCCGCCAGCAGGGCGACTGGGACAGGCCCACGCGCTCAGCCAGTTCGGCGGTGGAGAGCGAGGCGTCCCTCTGCATCAGGTCGAGGATCTTGATGTCGATGGGGTCCAGGGTGAATGGCATATCTTATGTCGCTCGGTTTCCTTCTGTGCATAGCGGATGCGCGCGCCGCCCCTGTCAAGCAGCACAAAGACAAGAAAATCCATCTGCCGGGATTAGTATCTCAGACGGCCCATGGCGTGCGTTCTTCGCCCGGCCGCGTGCAGCGTATCGACGGGGGACCCTTTGACTTTCGAACGCGCGGCCGACCGCCGCGACGCCCTCGCTGCGCCGCCGGAAACCTATACGCGCTGGGTGCGCACGACCCTCGCCCGAGTGGCCGGTGAGGCCGACGCCGGCATACTGTTCGACTCAACCATTTCTGAGCCCACCGAGCTGCTGGCCGGCGTGGTGCGGCGCGCTTTCAACGGTCAGGTGACAGACCGATACGAAAGCGTCTTCTCGGCCGGCAACCGCTATGTCGCCCGCGCCGTGGCGGCCCGCTATGGCGTCGCGCCCACCCAGGTGATCGCCGCCACGGGCGCCACCAGCGCCATGGCCATGGCCATCCGGGCCTTTGTGCGGCGGGGCGACCATGTGGTGGTGGAATCCCCGTGCTTCGACCTGCTGCCCGCCCTGGCCCGCGAGGCAGGCGCGGAGGTGAGCTTTGTCAGCCGGCCGCCGCCGGCCTTTGACCTCGACCCCGCCGCTCTCCAGGCGGCGCTGCGGCCCAACACCGCGCTCGTCCTGCTCACCCAGCTGCACAACCCCTCCGGCGCGCGCCTGTCTCCCGATGCGCTGGAGGCCCTTGCGACGGTGACCCGCAAGGCCGGGGTTCCGCTGCTGGTGGACGAGGTCTATGCCGACTTCGCCGGTCCTGAGGCCAGCGCCTGGAGCGGCGTCCCCGGCGTCATGGTGGCCAACAGCCTGACCAAGGTTCACGGCCTCTTCGCCCTCAAGTGCGGCTGGCTGGTGGGGTCGCCCGACCATGTGGCGCGGGTCGAGGCGGCCAATCCGCAGGGCGATCTGGGGGTCTCCAAACTCGCCCACGCGGTGGCGGCCCTGGTCCTGGAGGACCTGGCGCCCTTCGAGGCCCATTGGCGCTCCGTGCTGGACCGGTCGCGCGCGGTCATGGCGCGCCATGCCGAGGCCATGCGCCGGGCCGGGCTTATCGAAGGGGCGCTGCCGCAGGACGGCTGCATGTTCTTCCCGAGGATCTGCGGGGTGAGCGACACCCTGGCCCTGGCCGAGCAGCTCTGGACGCAGGATCACCTGGCCGTGGCCCCGGGAGAGCACTTCGGCCTGGGCGGCCATATCCGCCTGGGCTTTGGCGGCGACGCCGAGGCCCTGGATCGTGGCTTGGCCCGCCTCTCCGCAGCGCTCGCCGCGCGAGTCCCGAAAAGCGCGCATAGCTGATGCGTCAGCTTGGTGGCGTCTGCATGACCAATCTGTGTCGCGAGCTGACGGGCCCGTGAAACGCAAAGAAATACCGTGCCTTCATCGCTAGGCTGATCAACAAGCCAAGCTCGCGCAGTCGGGCAGCTTCGGGGTCAGGCAGTCATCGACAGAGAAGTTTGGGGGTTAGAATGAAGATCTATTCGGCGAAGGGGCTCATGCTGGCCTCCAGCGTTCTCGGCGGCGCGGTCCTCCTGGCCATGGCCAGCGTGGCGCCGGCTCGGGCGCAGACGGCCTCGACCGAGGCTGACGTGGTCCAGGAAGTGGTGGTCACCGGCTCGCGCATCCGGCGCGTGGAGACCAACACCGAGGCGCCGGTGACGATCATCGACGCCCAGACGATTTCAGACCGCGGTTTTGTTTCGGCCGGCCAGGCGCTCAACGAGCTGACGGCCACGGTCCCGTCCTTCCCGCAGGCCGACGGCTCCGGCGCGAGCTCGGGCAGCGGTCAGCAGTTCCCCAACCTGTTCGGCCTGGGCGCTGGACGGACGCTCACCCTGGTCAATGGGCGCCGTTTCGTCACCTCCTCGCGGGGCTTTGGCGCCGTCAGCGCCTCGAACCCCAATGCGGGCGAGCGGGTGGTCGACACCAACATCATCCCCACCGGCCTGATCGAGCGGATCGACGTGGTCCAGGCGGGCGGGGCGGCGGTCTATGGCTCCGACGCCATCGCAGGCGTGATCAACTATGTGCTCAAGGACAACTTCCAGGGCCTGGAATTCGACGCCTATTACGGCCTCTCGTCGCGGGACGACTATCCGCAGTCCAGCCTGCGCCTGACGGGCGGCCGCAACTTCCTGGACGACCGCGGCAATGTGGCGGTCAATCTGGAGTGGTCGAAGACCGACTCCCTGCTGGACTATGACCGGCCCTTCACGGCCCTCGGCCGCCTGACCGGCACCAACCCGGCCAATACGGGGCCCAGCGACGGCATTCCGGCCCTGGCGGAGATCATCGGCGCCCGCTTCTGGCCGTTCAACTATAATGGTCTGCTGTTCACCCCGGCCGCGGCGCCTGTCCCGACCTTCATCGTCAGCCAGAACGGAACGCCGCTTCAGTTCAATGCCGCCGGCACGGCCCTGATCCCCTACAATACCGGTGTCCGCTTCGGCGTGCCCTTCGCCTCCGGCGGCGACGGCTGGGACTACCGTGAGATCGCCTCGCTGCGCACCGGGGTGGAGCGCTGGACCGCCAATGTCATCGGCCACTACGACATCACCGACCGGGTGCGCTTCACCACAGAGTTGATGTACGCCGAGACCGAGGGCCGCAATCCCTATGGCACCTATTTCAGCACCACCGTGCTGAACAACGCCGCCAGCGGCGCCGGCCCCATCTCGATCAACCGCAGCAACCCCTACATCACCGACGCCGTGCGCGCCGTGATCGGGGCCGGCGGCCCGCCGATCTTCCTGTCCAAGGTGTGGGGCGACGACCTGCTGCCCACCCGCGAAGTGGTCACCAACACCGAGACCTATCGCATCCTGGCCGGCCTTGAAGGCGACTTCGATATCGGCGAGCGCAACTTCTATTGGACGTTGAGCGCCAGCCGCGGCCAGACCGAGGGCGAGCAGCAGGGCTGGAGCGTGCACACCGCGCGGTTCGCCAACGCCGTGAACGCGGTGCGCAACAGCGCCGGCAACATCGTCTGCGCCATCAACGCCGACGCCACCACCGCCAATGACGATCCGGCCTGCGCGCCGCTCAACCCCTTCGGCGTGGGCAACGCGAGCTGGGAATCCCGTCGCTACGTGACCATTCCGGTGGGCGAAGAGTTCCTCAACACCCAGGACGCCTATCTGGCCACCCTGGGCGGGCAGCTGGTGGACCTGCCGGCCGGCCCGGCCCGGTTCAGCGTCGCCTATGAGCGCCGCGAAGAGTCGGCCAAGTTCACGCCGTCGCCTGCCGAACAGCGGGGCCTGGTGGGCTCCGGCGTGCCGACGCTGGCGGCGCGGGCCGGCTACAACACCAACGAATGGTCGGGCGAACTGCTGGTCCCGGTGCTGGGCGGCGACTTCAGCCTGCCCTTCGCCCAGGCGCTGGAGCTGAACGGCGCCTATCGCTGGGTCGACCACTCCATCGCCGGCGAAGAGACCGTCTGGGGGGCCGGCCTCCGGTGGGAAGTCATCGACGGCTTGAGCTTCCGGGCGTCCAAGAGCCGCAACTTCCGGGCGCCGACCCTGAACCAGCTCTTCGCCCCCACCCGGGTGGCCCTGGGCTCGGTGGGCATCGACCCCTGCGACTTCCGCTACATCAGCGCCGGCCCCAACCCCTCTGTGCGTCGCACCAACTGTCAGGCGGAGTGGGCGGCGCGGGGTTATGGCAACCTGGCCACCTTCCAGAACGACTCCACCAACTTCAGCTCGGCCCTGGTCACCACCGGCGGCAATCCGAACCTGAAGAACGAGCTGTCGGACACGGTCACCTACGGGGTGGTCTTCCAGCCGAGCTTCGTGCCGGGCCTGACCATCGTGGTGGACCGGGTGGAGGTCGATCTCACCGACGGCCTGTCGCCCTTCCTGCCCACCGACTTCCTGCAGACCTGCTATGACGCCGCGGTCCGTCCCGCCGACGTGTGCGGAACCTTCACCCGGAACGCTCAGGGCCAGGTGGTCTCCGCCCTGAACACCACGTTCAACGCCGGCGAGATCACCTATCGGGGCGAGGTCTACAACATCAACTACGTCTTCCCGGTGGGCCGCTTCTTCGGCGATCGGGACATGGGCACGCTGGAGCTGAACGCCGAAGCGACCCACACCGCCAAGATGGAAGTCTCCGTCACCGGCGCCGACCGGACGCGGCGGGACAACACCCTGGCCCAGCCGGACTGGACCGGCCGGTTCGACGCCCGCTATCGCCGCGGCGCCCTGCGCGCCACCTACACGATGAACTACATCTCCGAGGTGCTCTTCGCCCAAGGGGACACCATCGAGCAGCGCGAGCACTGGCTGATCGACGCCAATATCCGCCACAACGCCTCGGCCTCGTATGACTTCGGGACCTATGTGCTGCGCGGCGGCGTGAACAACTTCACCGACGAGGCGCCGTCCTACCCGACCCGGACCCACGGCGATATCATCGGCCGCTACTACTTCATGGGCCTGACCGCCCGCTTCTAGAAGCGGGTCGGCGGGACCAGCTGGCGGGTCTGGCCCTGGCGCCGGACCCCGCCTTCGAGACGTCGGGTCAGGTCCCTCCACCTGGCCTTCGGCAGGGCGACGCCTCCGACCCACGGGGCGTCGCCCAAGTCATGATCCGGCAGGAGTGCAAGCCTTGGCCCAATCCATCGGCGGTCTCGACATCTGGAGCGCCGAGGCCGTGCGCGAGGCGCTGACGCCGGCCGCGGCCCTGCCGGTGGTCCGCCAGGCCATGATCGACCTTTCGGCCGGCCGGGTGCGCCAGCTTCTGCGCAGCTTCATCGGCCTCGGCGAGGGGCGCACCTTCGCCATCATGCCCGCGGCCCTGGAACAGCCGGCCGTGTTCGGCGCCAAGCTGGTCAGCGTCTTCCACGACGGGACGGGCCGCAAGGCGCACGAGGGTCTGGTCGTACTGTTCGACGGCGAGAGCGGCGCCCCGGTCTGTCTGGCCGATGCGGGCGAGGTGACGGCCATCCGCACCGCCGCGGCCTCGGCGGCCGCCACGGACGCCCTCGCCCTTCCCGAAGCCCGGGTGCTGACCATCCTGGGCGGCGGACGACAGGCGCAGGAGCATGTCCGCGCCCTGTCGCTTGTGCGGGATTTCACCGATATCCGGATCTGGAGCCGCCAGGGCGCGCAGAGCCGCGCCCTCGCCGACAGCCTGGCCGTCGCCACCGGTCTTCCGGTGCGCGCGGCTGAAGAGGCTCGGGACGCGGTGGCCGACGCCCAAGTGATCTGCACCGTGACGGCGGCGGCCGATCCCATCCTGTTCGGAGAATGGGTGGCGCCTGGAACCCACGTCAATCTTGTGGGCTCCAGCGGTCCGGCCCAGGCCGAGGCGGACACGGACCTTGTGGCGCGCTCGCGCTACATCGTCGATCACCGCGAACACGTGCTGGCCCATGGGGGCGAGTTCCTGCGCGCCCGGCAGGCGGGGCGCATCGATGAGGCCCACATCGCCGCCGAGATCGGCCAGGTGTTCAGCGGCGCGGTTCCTGGGCGCGCCGACCCCGACGAAGTGACCCTCTACAAGTCTCTGGGCCATGCGGTTCAGGACCTTGCCTGCGTGGCCTGGCTGAACGGGCGGGCGCGCTGATGCGGGTGATCGATCAGGCCGAGGTGCGGCGGCGGCTGACCTTCGAGATGTGCGTTCCTCTGGTCCGCCAGGCCATGATCGCCCTGTCGCGGGGCGAGACCCGCCAGTTGCTGCGCACCATCATTCCCCTGGGCGAAGGCCGCGCCTTCGGGGTCATGCCCGGCGCCCTGGGGGAACGCGCCGTCTTCGGCGCCAAGCTGGTCAGCGTCTATCCGGAGAATTTCGCCCAGGGCCGGCAGTCCCACCAGGGCCTGGTGGTGCTGTTCGACGGGGAGGCCGGACGGCCCGTCTGCGTCGCCCATGCCGGGGAGATCACCGCCATCCGCACGGCCGCGGCCAGCGCCGTGGCCACGGACGCCCTGGCCCGGCCCGAGGCCTCGCGGCTGGCTCTGCTGGGTTATGGCGAGCAGGCCTACACCCATGCCTGCGCGCTGTCGAAGGTGCGCCGGCTCGAGGCGCTCAGCGTCTGGGGCCGCTCGTCTGAGCGGGCCCAGGCTTTCGCCCGCCGCATCACTGAGGATCTCGGCCTGCCGTGCGAGGCCCGTCCCACGGCGCAGGCCGCGGTCGCCCAGGCCGACATGGTCTGCACCGTGACCAACGCCGCCGAGCCGATCCTCAAGGGCGCCTGGCTGGCGCCGGGGACCCATGTGAACCTGGTGGGCTCGAGCTATGCCGGCCCGTCTGAAGCCGATGTGGACCTGGTGGCCGCCGCCCGCTTCATCGCCGACAGCCGCGAAGGCGTGCTGGCCCAGGGGGCGGAGTTCCTGAACGCCAAGGCCGCGGGCCTTGTGGACGACGGCCATGTGGTGGGCGAGATCGGCCAGGTCCTGGCGGGCGATCTGCCGGGACGCCAGTCGCCAGACCAGATCACCGTCTATAAGTCCCTGGGGCACGTGGTTCAGGATCTGGCCGCGGCCGAGGCCCTCTATCGCAGTCAAGGAGCCTAGATGCCGGGCAAGCGTCTCAATCCCCTCAGCCTGCCCGCCCTGGCGCTGTCGGGCGCCCTGCTGGCGGGCTGTGCGAGCCTCGAAGCCCCGGCGGCTCCGCCTGCGAGCGTCTCCGCCCCCGTGACGCAGATCGTCGGCGACCAGTCCCAGCCGCCCTTTCCGGCCACCTATCGGCCCAAGGCCTCCGAGCCCTTCGCCATCATCAACGCCAAAATCTATACCGGCGCCGGCCCGCTGATCGAGAACGGCGGCCTGCTGGTGCGCGACGGGCGGATCGTTCAGGTGGGGACGGGTCTGGCGCCGCCGGAGGGCGTTCGCGTGATCGACGCCGCCGGCCGCTGGCTGACGCCGGGCATTGTCGATCCCCACGCCCATATCGGCGTCGGCTCCAGTCCGGTGGAGGCCAATGGCGACGGCTCCAATGAGAGCGGCCCGAACGCCTCGGGCGTCTGGGTGGAGCACTCGCTCTGGACGCAGGACCCCATGTTCGAGCGGGCTCTGGCGGCGGGCGTCACCACCATCATGATCCTTCCCGGGTCGGCCAACCTGTTCAATGGCCGCACGGTGACGGTGAAGAACGTTCCGGCCCTGTCGCCGCAGCAGATGAAGTTCCCCGGCGCGCCCTACGGCCTGAAGGTCGCCTGCGGCGAAAACCCCACCAGCGGAGCGGGGGGCAAGCCGAGCACGCGGGCGGGCGGCATGCTGGCCTATCGCACCACGCTGACGGCCGCGGCGAACTACCTTCAGCAACGCAAGGGCGGAGGCCGGATCGACCCGGCCCTGGAGACCATAGCTGGCGCGCTGAACGGCGATGTGAAGGTTCACATCCACTGCTACCGCGCCGACGAGATGTTGCAGATGATCGATCTGGCCCACGAATTCGGGTTCAAGATCGCCGGATTCCACCACGCCCTGGAGGCCTTCAAGATCGCCCCGGTCCTGGCGCGGGAAGCCATTCCGGTGATCACCTGGTCGGGGGACTGGTCGGGCTACAAGATGGAGGCCTTCGACTCCGTCATGGAGAATGCGGCCTTCATCCACGCCGCCGGCGGCCTGGCGGCCATGCACTCCGACAATGTGATGCTGATGCAGCACCTCAACCAGGAGGCGGCGCGGGCCATGACCGCCGGCCAGGAGGCGGGCCTGGATATCAGACCCGAAGACGCCATCGCCTGGATCACCCTCAACCCGGCCCGCATCATCGGCGTCGACCAGGAGACAGGCTCCCTGGAGGCCGGCAAGGCCGCCGACCTGATCCTGTGGGACCAGGACCCGCTCAGCGTCTATTCCCGCCCCGACCTCGTCTTCATCGACGGGGTGCTATGGCATGACCGCAGCCGCACGCCTGGCCCGCCCCGGTCGGACTTCGAACTCGGCCACAGCCGCCGGCCGGGGGACCAGCCGTGATCGCGCGCCTGATCCTGGCGGGGCTGCTCGCCTTCACCGCCGCCCCGGCCCTGGCCGAGACCCTGGCCATTGTGGGCGCGCGGGTGGTGACCCTGGGCCCGGCCGGAGACCTGCCTTCGGCCACTGTGGTGGTCCGCGACGGCAAGATCGCCGCTGTGGGGACCGCCGCCGCCGCTCCCGCCGGCGCCCGCGTCATCGACGGCCAGGGACTGGTTTTGACCCCAGGCCTGGTGGCCACGGTGACGCCCCTGGCCCTGAACGACACCATCGGCAGCGGTTATGGCGGGCTCGGCTCGCGCAACCCGCGCCTCAGCGCGGCCTTCGATGTCCTGCCGGACGTGAACCCCACCTCGCCGCAGATTCCTGAGGCGCGGATCGAGGGGGTGACCCGGGCCATCGTCGCCCCCAATCCTCCCGGCGGCCCCAGTGGCGAGGCCTATCGCATCTTTGGCGGTCTGGCGGGCCTGATCACCCTGGGCGAAGGGCAGGGGCCGGCCCTGGCGCCGGCGCTGGCCGTGGTCAGCGGGGCGGGGTCCGGCGGCGCGGCGGCGGCCGGCGGCTCCCGCGGCGCCTGGCGCACCCTGCTCGACCAGTCCATGGCGCTCGCCAGGGACTCGCAGCGCGCGCCCGAACGGGTAAGCGCCGAACGCTTGGCCGAGCTTTCCCTCTCCCGGGCCGATCTTGCGGCCCTGGTCCCCGTGGCGGCGGGGCGGCGGCCCCTGCTGGTGGAGGTCAACCGCGCCTCGGACATCCGCAACGTCCTGGCCGCGGCTGAAGCCAACCGGATCCGGGTGGTTCTCTCCGGCGCGGCGGAGGCCTGGATGGTGGCCGATGAGATCGCCCGCGCCCGGGTCCCGGTGATCCTGGACGCCGAGGACAATCAGGCCTTCACCTTCGAGAGCCTCAACGCCAACTACCGCAACGCCGCCATCCTGCACGAGGCCGGCGTGCTGGTGGCCTTCAAGCCGGGCATTGCGCGCATCGTCTTCCAGATCCGCACGCCACGCTTCCTGGCCGGGCGCACCGTGCCCTTCGGCCTGCCCTGGGAGGAGGCGCTGAAGGCCATCACCCTCAATCCGGCCCGCATCTTCGGCTTCGCCGACCGGTCGGGCTCCATCGAGACGGGCAAGGACGCTGATTTGGTCCTGTGGAGCGGCGATCCCCTGGAGACCACCACCGTGGCCCGGCTGGTGATCATCGGCGGCGAGATCCAGCCCGCCACAGCCCGAAACCGCCTGCTGCGCGACCGCTATCTCGGCGACGTGCGGCCCGTTCCCTGACCTTGGCGAGGACGCCCCCCATGCCCCTTCTGACGCGCCGCACCCTGGGCCTTGGCCTGGCCGCCGCCGGCCTGCTCGCCCCGCACGCCCTGGCCGCAGGCGAGTCTTCCACGCCTCCGGCGGCGATGATCGAGGACCGCGTGACCATCGGATCGCGCGCCGTGGCCTATCGCGCCATCGCCGCCGAGCAGGTGCTGCGCGGGGCGGGGGGCGAGGCCGAGGCCACCTTCTTCGGCCTGTCCTATCTGGCCCTGCCGGCGGACCCGCGCCGACCGGTGACCTTCCTGTTCAACGGCGGCCCCGGCGGAGCCACCATCGCCCTGCGCGAAGGCCTGGGCCCCAAGGTCACCGTCAATGCGGAGGGGGGCGAGGGCTTCGCCTTTGTCGACAATCCCGACAGCATCCTTGATGTCACCGACCTGGTGTTCGTCGATCCGGCGGGCGTGGGCTACAGCCGCTTCCTGAACGAGGCCGCCAAGCCCCGCTATTACGGGGTGGAGGAGGACGCCCGCGCCGTGGCGGCCTTCATCCAGGCCTGGCTCAAGCTGCACGGCCGCGAGGCCTCGCCCAAATTCCTGGTGGGCGAGAGCTATGCTGGAGTGCGGGTGGGCGTGGTGGCGCGCCTCCTGGCCGAGGCGCCCGAGCCCGTGGACTTCCAGGGCGTGGTCCTGGTCTCGCCCTCCACCGCCACCCGGGGGCGCGAACCCCTGGCCCCGGCCGCCGACCCGGCCATTCGCGTCCTGCCGAGCCAGGCGGCCGCCGCGCACTATCACGGCAAGGGGGATCATACGGCCCGGCCGGTGCTGGAGGTCACCCTGGAGGCCCAGGCCTTCGCCGAAGGTCCCTACGCCCAGGCCTTAGCGGCCGGCGAGGCCCTGAGCCCGCAAGACCGCCAGGCCATCGCCGCCCAGGCGGCCGGCTATCTGGGCTTTGCGCCAGACGTGATCGCTGCGGCCGGTCTGCGCCTGGACCGGGAGCGGTTCATGCGCGAACTGCTGGCTGACGAGGCCGCCCGGATCGGTCTGTCCGACGCCCGCGCCAAGGCGCCCCTGGCGGTCACCGAGACGAAGCGGCCGCCGTATGACGACCCCTCCACCTCGCCCTATACGCTCACCTATGACCTGACAGCGGCCAATGAGGGCTTCTATCGCCAGCTCCTGGGGTACCAGCCGCTCAGCCCCTATGTGCGGCTGTCCTATGAGGCCAACGGCCAGTGGAACTGGGAGGTGGAGGGCGGCCCGCTCTCCATGCCGCTGGTGTTCAAGGACCTGATGGCGCGCGCCCCGCAGATGCGGGTCGCCCTGCTGCTGGGCGCCTATGACCTCAACATCCCCTATGCCGGGCCGCTGTCGGAATATCTGGCCGCGGATCTGCCGCAGGACCGCTTCGAGCATCGCCTCTATGCCGCAGGCCACGCCGTCTTCTCCGACGCCGCCACCCGCGCCGGCGCCAGCGACGACCTGCGCCGTTTCTATGCGGCGGCTATCGGGGGTTAGAAGCCCGCGCCCGTCACGAAACGGCGGATGTCGTCATTGAAGCCCTTGAGGGTGGCTTCGTCGGTATAGGCCATGTGGCCGCCCACATATTCGCGCTGGATGACGCGGTCCCGGGGCCAGGCGCTGCGGGTGACCATGTAGCGGGCCGGGCCAACGGTGGTGGTCAGGTCATAGACCCCGGTGCCGATCATCAGGCGGAAGTCGGGATTGGCGGCGAAGGCCTTGTCCAGCTCGGCCGGATAGTCGAAATCCAGGAAGGGCCCGCCGGGGCCAAGCGTCCCATTCCATTCCCAGCCGCGGGTGTCGGGGGCCGAGGGCCGGTAGTCCTCGGCCGGCCAGGGCACGTTCAGGAATTGGGCGTAGTGCTCCAGCATGGTGGGCTGGATGGCCTGCATGGGCTTGGCCGAGGGGTCGGGCAGGCGCTCCCCGGGGCCGGGGACCCGGTCCACATAGCGGGCGTCATAGGTTCCCAGGCGCAGGCCCTGGTCCTTCAGCAGCTCCTGGGCGAAGGCCACCTTGGTGATGGCCAGATCGTTGGCCAGGTAATAGTCCGCCGAAATGCCGGTGAGCGCCTGCAGGCGGACGGCCACCGCGGCGCGCTCGGCGGCGGGCAGGTCGTAGCCGCGGACCAGGGCCTGGAGATAGTCGCCCATCCCCCAGGCATAGGACTCATCGATGATCTCGCTCACCGGCCGGTCGCTGCGTTCGGCGCGACCGTGATAGGCCGCGATGGCCGCCAGAGCGGGCAGGTTGGTGGCGTAGGCCAGGGCGTTCTTGGCCCGCTGGCTGGTCTCGATCATGTTCGAGGCCTGTCCAAACAGGAAGACCCCGGCCAGGGGCGACTCCGCGGCCAGCAGGCCGGCCATCACCGTGGCGCGGATGGAGCCGTAGCTCTCGCCCAGCACATACTTCGGCGAGGCCTCGCGGCCATTGTCCCGCGACCACTGGAGGACGAAGTCGGCCACCGAGCGGGCGTCGCCGTCCACGGAATAGAAGTAGCCGCGATCGGCGCCGGGCAGGACGCGGGAAAAGCCTGTCTCGGCCGGATCGATCATCACCAGATCGGCCACGTCCAGAATGGCGTCGGGATTGTCCACCCGCTGCGGCGCGGGCTCCGGCGCGGAAAGGTCCTGGGCCACCAGGGCGCGCTTGGGACCCAGGGCCAGCATGTGCAGGGTGGCCGACGAACTGCTCGGCCCGCCGTTGAAGGCGAAGACCACCGGCCGGCTGGCCGTCGCGCCCTGGCGCACATAGGCCGTGCTGACGAACCGCGCGGCGGGGCGGCCGTCTGCGTCGTTCACCAGGGTCTCGGCCACCGTGGCCACATAGTCCACGCGCCTGCCGTTGAAGCGTCCGCTGTGGCGCGTCACGAAGGGCGGCGCAGACGGCTGTGACCCTTGCGCGGCGGCGGTCCCGGCGGCCGCCAGAAGGCCGATCGCGGCGCCCGCGCCCAGCAGGTCCCGCTTGGTCATCGCCGTCATGTTCGCCCCCTTGGTGCGCCTTGATCCCACTGCAGAATAGGAGGGGCGGGGCGGCATTTCTTGTCAAACTCCGCCGGCCGCGCTCCGTCGGGCGCATAGCCTATGTCGGCTTCGACCGAGCTGTTGCATTAAACCTGTCGCGCTCGGAGTGTCGCTCCGCCACTTCGAATAGAAATGCCAGCCCGAGCCATTAGGATATTGCGTGCCTTAACCTGCGTCCAAACCGGGGGGACGACGTTGTCATCACGCCTTGCGACCCTGCTGGCGAGCCTGCTCCTGGCCAGCGCCGTCGCGCCCGTCGCCGCCCGCGCGGAAAGCCCCGCGGCCGTTGCGCCCACCCCGTTACGCGCAGAGACGCGACATGTGGGCCGTTTCAACGGACAGGAGGTCAGATACCGCGCCGTGGTCGCCGAAACCCTGCTGCCCGACCGATCGGGCGCTCCGGCGGCGGTCGTCGTCACCACCGCCTATCTGCGCGAGGATGCGGAGCCTGCGGCCGCCCGGCCGGTGATGTTCATCTTCAATGGCGGACCCGGCGCCTCGACCACGCCCCTGCACTTCGGCGCCTTTGGCCCCATGCGCCGCCTGGGCCAGGGGGCGGGCCAGGTGATGGTCGCCAATCCCGACAGTCCCCTGGACGCCGTCGACCTGGTGTTCATCGACCCCGTGGGCACGGGCTACAGCCGCCCCTTGGCAGGCCATGACGGCCAGGCCTTCTGGAGCCGCAGCGGGGATGCGGCTTCTGTCAGCCAGGTGATCGCCGACTGGCTGACGACCCACGGCCGCGAGGCCTCGCCGCGCTATCTGCTGGGCCAGTCCTATGGGACGACCCGGGCGGCCCTGGTGGTCCGGCAAGGTCAGGTCAAGTTCGACGGGGTGCTGCTGTTCGCCCTGGTGGGCAATGTGGACGGGCTGGAAATGCCCTATATCACCAGCCTGCCCAGCTTCGCCACCGTCGCCTGGTGGCACCAGAAGATCGACCGGGCCGGGCGCAGCGCCGAGCAGGTCTATGCCGAGGCGGTGGCGTTCGCCCGCACCGACTACGTCCAGGCCCTGATCCGCGGCGCCAGCCTGCCCGCGGCCGAGCGCGAGGCGCTCGCCCAGCGGATGAGCGCCCTGATCGGCCTGCCCGCCCAACTGATCCTGGCTAAGGATCTGCGCCTCTCCAACAATGACTTCATGTTCAACCTGCTGGCCGATCAGGGTTTGCGCACCGGCCAGCTGGACGGCCGGGCCACCGCGCGTCTCGACGCCCCGCCGCAGCGCCCGCCCATGGACGATCCCGGGCTGAACTTCAGCCTGGAGCCGGCGCCGGCGGTCTCCGCCGCGCCCCCCAAGGTAGGCGGGATCGCCGCCCAGAGCCGGGAGCCGGCCGCGCTCGAGGCCTATTTCCGAGACACCCTCGGCTTCGACGCCCCGGTCACCTACAACTCGCTCAATCTCGACGTGAACGCGGCCTGGGATCATGAGGGCTTCACCGACGCCAACCGCTTCCTCGGCGAGGCCATGCAGGCCGATCCGAACCTGCGCCTTTTCTGGGCCTCGGGCCTGTTCGACCTCACCACGCCGGCCTATCGCGGCCGATATGTGCTGGACCAGTCCGGCGCGCCGCCCGAGCGCCTGACGCACGCTCAGTTTTCCGGCGGCCATTCGGTGTTCACCGAGGAAGCCAACCGCCAGGCCCTGGCCCAGGCGGTGCGCGACTTCGTCCGCCCCAAGGAGTAATCGCCATGTTCCTGCGCCTTATCGCTCTGGGCTGCGCGGCCGCCGCCCTGATGGCCGGACAGGCCCTGGCCGAGGTGAGCCGCTACACCGTGATCGCCAATGGCGAGCGGGTGGGGCATCTGACTGCCGAAACCGACGGCGCGGCCGTCAAGATCGACTATGCGGTCAGCAACAACGGTCGCGGTCCCCAGGCGCGTGAGACCATAGTCCTGGACGCCGCGGGCCTGCCCATCGACTGGACCATCGAAGGCTCTTCCCTGTTCGGGGCGCCGGTGTCGGAGCGCTTCACCTGGACAGACGGCCAGGCGGTCTGGGCTTCGGCGCCCGATGCGGGCCAGGTGGCCGCGCCTGCGCCCATCCTCTACGCCCCCGCCGACGCCAGCCCCTGGATCGAGGGCCAGATGGCCCGCGTGCTGCTCAATACGCCAGGGCGGAGCCTGCCGGTCCTGCCCTCTGGCGTGGTCCGCCTGGAGGAGGTACGCAAGCTCACCCTGGGCGAGGGCGATCGCGCCCGCGACCTTACGGTCTATGCCCTGAGCGGCCTGGATCTGGCCCCGTCCTACGTGACCCTGGACGCCGAGGGCCAGCTCTTCGCCGTGGGCGGGCTGATCCGGGAAGGCTATGAGGCCGAGCTTGAGACCCTGCGGGCCATGGACCGCGACCTGGGCCTGCAGCGCGCCAAGGCGGCCCGCGAGAAGCTGGCGCACAGCTTCGAGGGGCCGGTGCGCATCCGCAATGTCCGGGTCTTCGATCCCGAGCTGCTGGCTCTCACCGGTCCCTCCGACGTGGTGATCTCCGGCGAGAAGATCGTGGAGGTGACGCCGCACAGGCCCGGTCGAGCCCGCGGAGCCGAGACGGTGATCGAGGGCGAGGGCGGCACGCTGCTGGCCGGGCTGCACGACATGCACCACCACACCAGCCTGTCCTCGGCCCTCTTCAACCTGGCCGCCGGCGTCACCGCCGTCCGCGATCAGGGCAATGAGAACGAGACCCTGCTGAGCTGGATCGACCTGATGGCGGCTGGCGAGCTGGCCGGTCCGCGCATCGTGCGCAACGGCTTTCTGGAAGGGCGCAGCCCCTATTCGGCGCGCACCGGCGTCGTCGTCGACAGCCTGGAGGAGGCTCTGAAGGCGGTCGAGTGGTACGACGAGAACGGCTATTGGCAGATCAAGATCTACAACTCCTTCAATCCCGACTGGGTGGCCCCCACCATCGCCGCGGCCAAGGCCCGGGGCATGGGGGTGAGCGGCCACGTTCCGGCCTTTTCCTCCCCCGACCGGGTGATCGAGGAGGGCTATGACGACATCGCCCACGTCAACCAGCTGATGCTGGGCTGGCTGCTGTCGCCGGATGAAGACACCCGCACCCCCCTGCGCCTGACCGGCATGGCGAGGGGGGCGGACCTTGATCTCGCCAGCCCGAAGGTCCGTCGCACTGTCGCCCTCATGCGCGAGCAGGGCGTGGCGCTGGACACCACCGCCGTCATTCTGGAGCGGCTGATGCTGAGCCGTTCAGGCGAGGTCAATCCGGGCGACGCGCCCTATCTCGATCACGTCCCCATCGGCTATCAGCGCTATCGCAAGCGCGGCTTCGTCACCCTTGAGCATCCCCACGACCATTCCCGCTATATGGGCGGGTTCGACCGCGTGCTGGAGACCCTGAAGCTGCTGGACGACGAGGGTGTCCAGCTTCTGCCCGGAACCGACGACGGCACCGGCTTCACCACCCATCGCGAGCTGGAACTCTATGTGAAGGCGGGAATCTCTCCGGCCAAGACGCTGCGCCTGGCCACCTATGACGCCGAGCGCTACTTCGGCCGCACCGACGAGCTCGGCTCGGTGGCGCCGGGCAAGCTCGCCGACCTCATCCTGGTGGACGGCGATCCCGTGGCCGACATCCGCGCCATCCGCCAGGTGCGCATGACCATGGTGGGCGGGGTCGCCTACTTCCCAGCCGAGATCTATGACCACCTGGCCATCCGGCCTTTCGCCAGCGCGCCGGTGGTGCGCAAGCCCGGGCGGGCGCGATGAGGCGGCCAGGTTTCGTCGCGGGTCTCGCAGCGGCGGCCGCCGGTCTGTCCGTCGGCGCCCAGGCCCAGGAGTTCGCCTCCACCTTCAAGCCCCTGATGGGGCCGGACGGAGAGGTCTCGGCCATCGCCGTCCGCTCGGTCCTGAAGGACGGGCCAACCATGGAGGGCCCCTTCCAGCTGTCGGCGCCCGTGGTCTATGCCGGCGTGGGCGGCATCGCCGAGCGGGTCAAGGCCCTGCGCGTGACCGATGCGACGGGAGAGCTGTCGCTCACCGCCCAGGACGACCCGGCCGCGCCCGGCGGATTCCCCTATTTCCGCCGCTGGCGGGCCGACCGGCCGGTCGTCTATCCGGTGACCCTGGACTATGTCTCGCAGGTCCAGCCGGCCGGGGCGCCGGGTGGGCCGCCCTTCGGCATTCGCCCCTCCGG
>NZ_DAIMHV010000056.1:0-16832 GCF_036723115.1 Phenylobacterium sp.
GCCGGGGCCGGGGCCGCGGCGGGCGCCCGGACCGGGGCCTGTTCGCCGCTGGAGCCGATGTTGAACCGACCGACGCTCTGGGCGAGGCTTTCGGCCTCGCTGGCCAGGGAATGGCTGGCCGCGGTGGTCTCTTCCACCATGGCCGCATTCTGCTGGGTGACGCGGTCCATCTCGTTGACGGCGGTGTTCACCTGATGGAGGCCGGTGGCCTGCTCCTGAGCGCTGGCGGCGATCTCGGAGACCAGGCCGTCGATTTCGGCCACCTGGCTGACGATCCGCTGCAGCGCCTCGCCGGTCTGGCCCACCAGACCCACGCCCTGGGCCACCTGCTGAGAGGAGGCGCTGATCAGGGCCTTGATCTCCTTGGCGGCGTCGGCCGAGCGCTGGGCCAGAGCCCGGACTTCGGAGGCGACCACGGCGAAGCCCTTGCCGGCGTCGCCGGCGCGGGCGGCTTCCACGCCCGCGTTGAGGGCCAGGAGGTTGGTTTGGAAGGCGATCTCGTCGATCACGCCGATGATCTGGCTGATCTGCTCGGCGGACTTTTCGATCTCGCCCATGGCGGCGACGGCGTCGCCCACCACACGGCCGGTCTTCTCGGCGTCCCCGCGCGAGCTGGCCACCACGGTGGAGGCCTGCTTGGCGCCGTCGGCGCTGCGGCGGACGGTGGCGGTGATCTCGTCGAGGGCCGCGGCGGTTTCTTCCAGGCTGGCGGCCTGCTGTTCGGTGCGGCGCGACAGGTCGTCGGCGGCCTGGCTGATCTCGCCGGCGCCCGAGCGCATGGCCCGGACATTGACCGCCACGTCGGTCATGGCTTCCTGCAGCTGACCGATGGCCAGGTTGAAGTCGTCACGCAGCTTCACATAGTCGCCCGGGAAGGGCTCGGTGATGCGGAAGGTCAGGTTGCCGCGGGCCAGGTTGTCCAGGCCGGAGGCCAGACCCTGAACCACCTTGGCCTGTTCGGCGGCGGCTTCGGCGCGGGCGGCCTCGTTGCGGGCGCGCTCGGCCTCGGCGGCGCGGCGCTGTTCGTCGGTCTGGTTCTCCAGCCGGGCCTTCTCGATGGCGGCGTCCTTGAAGACCTGCACAGCCTCGGCCATCTGGCCCACCTCGTCCTTGCGGCCACGGGCGGGGATCTCAACGGAAGAGTCGCCTTCGGCCAGGCGGCGCATGGCGTTGGTCATGGCGTTGATCGGCGCGGCGATCATCTTCGACAGCAGCCAGCCCAGGATGCCGGCGATCGCAGCAGCGATGAGCATGGTGGCGGCGAGCAGGACGTTGGTGCGGCTGTTGATGGCCGCCAGCTGGGCGTTCGCGGCGTCGACGGCAGCGGTTTCGAACTCGGTGATCTTCTCCATGGGAACCTCGACCGCCGACATCAGCTCATCGGCTTTGCCCGACTGGCCGACCATCTCGGCGGCCTCGGAATAGGTCAGGGGGTTCATGGCCAGTTGCGCGCCGCCGTCCACGACCTGGACGAACCAGGCGTCAGCGGCCTTGATGGCGACATCGATTTCGGCGCTGATCGACGGATCGTGCGCCACCAGGGGGCGGAGTTCCTCCATCACCTTCTTGTAGTTGGCGCGGTGGGAGGCGGCCCGGTCCAGATAGTAGGGGTCAAGCGAGACCAGAAAGCCGCGGAAGCTGTTCTCCTGGCGGGCCAGGAAGAATTCCGCCCGGCTCACGCTGTCCAGGGCCATCTTGCTATCGGTGAGTTTCGCGCGGGCCGAGGTCAGCTGACCCAGGCTCACGAAGGTCATGGCTCCAGTCGCCATGATCACCAGAACCATCAGGGCGAAGCCCGCCGTAAGCTTACGCGAGATTTTCCAGTCGTTGAGCGACACGTCAGCCATCCCAGTCTTTGGGGCGCAACCGAAAGTCGATTGCGCCGAAAATTCACCTCAAATGAGGTCGTCGCGACCCGGTGACTTGAATCACCTGGCCCATTAACGCTGAGGTCACATCAGTCTTGAGCGCTGAAGAAACGGTTACCCGAATTGGGCTTGATCGTGCGCGGTCCTGGATTTTGTTTGTTTTTCCAGGCCTTCAGTCGGAAATGCGACAAAGTGGCGCAAGTTTACCTCCGCTCGCCTGGGGGCGCTCAGGCGGCTGCGGGAAAGCTTTCTTAACTCTGGCGCCCCGCAATGGGCGACAGTCCTGTTGGAAGAGCCAGCCAGATATTCGGACGGGCAGGGCTGTTCTCGCCTCTGGAGCGCCGAATGGCCCTCGAACCTACATCCCGCGGCCGCTTCAACCTGGATAAGGCCACGATCCTCATGCTCGAGGGCAACGGCATGGGGATGGATATCCTGGTTCAGATCGTCACGGGCCTGGGCGCCAAGTCGCTGCTGCGCTGCCAGTCTGTGGAAGAAGCGCAGGACGCGGTGAAGAAGGCCAAGGTCGACCTGGTCATCGCCGACGCCCTTTCGCCGGCCGGCGAGGGCTATGAGTTTGTGTCCTGGCTGCGAAAGTCCGCCGGCGAGCCCAACTGTTTCACGCCCGTGGTGGTCACCGCGGCGCACACCCCGGTCTCCATGGTGCAGAAGGCGCGCGACTGCGGCGCCCACTACATCGTCAAGAAGCCCCTGACCCCGGTGGTGATGCTGGAACGCATCCTCTGGATCGCCCGGGAGGCCCGGCCCTTCATCGAGGCGCCGACCTATGTGGGGCCTGATCGCCGTCACAAGAATGAGGGGCCGCCCAACGGCGTGCCACGCCGCCACGACGACCTGCCGGCCGAGGTCGGAGTCGCTCAGGAGCCGAACATGAGCCAGGACGAAGTGGACAACCTGATGTCGACGCGGAAGGTGACCCTGTGAGCGGCGTTCGAATCCACCGACCCAAATACGCCCTGGCCGCGCTCCTGAAGAAGCCCGGCGGCATGACCGTTCGCGACGCCGTGGAGCAGGCGCAGAGCAACCTGGAGGGCCTGCAGGAGGCCGCCTGGCCGGAACTCGATCAGCGTCTGGCCGATTGCGAGGCGGCGTTCGAGGCCTGTGGCGCGGCCTTTGATGAAGCGCGCCTGCGCGCGCACTATGAGGGCGCGGTTCGTCTCATCGGCCTGCCCAGCCTCTGCGGGCTGGACGCCCTGGAGAACGCCGCCCACAGCCTCTGTGACCTGCTTGACCGGCTCATCACCACGGCCAAGTGGGACCGGGACGGGGTCGAGGTGCACATCAAGGCCCTGCGGCTGTTGCGCAATCTCCCTCCGGAAGCCGCCGCGGCGGCAGGCCCCATCCTCGATGGCCTGAGGCGGGTGCGCGAACGGCACGCCATCCCCGCCAGCTGAACGGTCCGGGCGGCTAGACCGGCAGGCGCACCGTATTCTTGACCTCTTCCAGCACAGCGTAGGTGCGGGTCTCGCGGACGCCCGGCATCTGCACCAGGACCTCGCCCAGGAAGCTGCGATAGGCGTCCATGTCGGCCAGTCGCGCCTTGATCAGATAGTCGAAACCGCCGGCCACCATGTGGCACTCCAGGATCTCCGGGGTCCTGCGCGCGGCCTCGTCGAAGGCGGCGAACAGGTCCCCCGTGGTCCGGTCCAGCTGAACCTCGACGAAAATCAACAGCCCTCGGGCGATGGCGCGGGGATCGATGAGGGCGGCGTAGCCCTGAATGACGCCCCGTTCCCTCAATCGGCGCACGCGTTCGTGGCAGGCGGCGGCCGACAGGTGGCAGCGCGCGGCCAGCGCCTGGTTGGTCATCCGCCCATCGGCCTGAAGGTGACGCAGGATGTTCAGATCAAACTCGTCAAGAGTCACGGAAGGAGGCCCCCAATTTCGACGATTGTCCTGCCATAGCGGAAAATTGCCAAAACATCTTCGGTTCGACCTGGGTTATCACAGGGGGGCAAGGCAAGGGAGTTCCTCGCATGGACTGGAACCGGATCGACGCTCTCAAGCATGAGGACGAGGCCAAGGTGGTCGCCGATCTCCTGCGGCGCGCCCCCCTGGACGGCCCCGGGCAGGCGTCCGTCCGGCGTGACGCCGAGGCTCTGGTGCGTCAGGCGCGCGCCGGCGCCCGCCGGGGCGGCGTGGTGGAGAGCTTCCTGCAGGAGTTCAGCCTGGGCACCCGCGAGGGGCTGGCCCTCATGTGCCTGGCCGAGGCCCTGCTGCGCACCCCCGACGAGGCCGCCCGCGATCGCCTGATCGCCGAGAAGATCGGCTCGGCCGACTGGGCCGCCCATCTGGGGGCGTCCGACAGCCTGTTTGTCAATGCGTCCACCTGGGGCCTGATGCTCACCGGCCGCCTCGTGGAGCCGGACGCGGAAGCGAAGCGCGACCCCCGGGGCTTCCTTGGCCGCCTAGCTGGTCGCCTGGGCGAGCCGGTGATCCGCGCCGCCGTCGCCCAGGCCGTCCGCATCATGGGCGAGCAATTCGTCCTTGGACGGACGATAGAGGCGGCCTTGCGCCGGGCGCGCGAGGAATCCTGGCTCTGCTCCTTCGACATGCTGGGCGAAGGCGCGCGCACCTTCGCCGACGCCGCGCGATATGAAGACGCCTACGCCAACGCCATCGCCGCCGTGGGGCGGGCCGGCGCAGGCGAGGGGCCGGAGGCCGGTCACGGGGTCTCGGTGAAGCTTTCGGCGCTTTGTCCGCGCTATGAGGCGACCCAGGTCCAGCGGGTCCAGGACGAACTCTATCCCCGGCTGCTGCGGCTGGCCCGGCTGGCGGCCGATCATGACCTCAACCTGACCCTGGACGCCGAGGAGGCCGACCGGCTGGTCCTGTCCCTGCAGCTGCTCGACCGGCTGGCGCATGAGCCGAGCCTTGGCGCCTGGCGGGGGCTGGGCCTCGCCGTCCAGGCCTATCAGAAGCGCGCGCCTCAGGTGATCGCGGCGCTCAGCGATCTTTCGGCCCGTTCAGGCCGGCGGCTGATGGTGCGCCTGGTCAAGGGCGCATACTGGGACACTGAGATCAAGCGCGCCCAGGTGGCCGGCCGCCCCGACTATCCGGTCTTCACCACCAAGGCCGCCACGGACCTGTCCTATCTGGTCTGCGCAAAGGACATACTGGCTGCCTCGCCCAGGCTTTATGGCCAGTTCGCCACTCACAACGCCCATTCCCTGGCCGCCGTGCGTCAGATGGCGAGGGAGGCGGGCGTCGCGGTGGAATTCCAGCGGCTGCACGGCATGGGCGAAGCCCTCTATGGCGCCGCCGAGGCCGAGGCGCCTCTGCGCCTGCGAGCCTATGCCCCGGTCGGGGGGCACGAGGATCTGCTGCCCTATCTGGTGCGCCGCCTGCTGGAAAACGGCGCCAACACCTCCTTCGTCCACGCCCTGCTCGATGAGCGCGTCCCTGTGGACCAGGTGGTGGGCGATCCCATCGCCCAGGTGCGCGCCGCAGGCCCCGGCCGCCATCCGAAAATCCCGCCGCCGCCGGAGATCTATGGCCAGGACCGTCACAACGCCCGGGGCGTCGATCTCACCGTCGCTGCGGAACGGGACCGGCTGACCGCCGCCGTCCGCGCCCTGGAGCCCGTCACCGCCGGACCCCTGGTGGGCGGCGTGCTGCGCGCGGGCGGCGGCCTGTCGCCCCGCTATTCCCCGCAGGCGCCCGGCGCCGTGGCGGGGCAGGCGGCCGAGGCGTCGAGCGCCGATATCGAGGCCGCCTTCAGTCTGGCTCGGGCCGCCCAGCCGGCTTGGGACCGGGAAGGCGGCCAGGCTCGGGCCCGTGTCCTGCGCGCCATGGGCGACGCCCTGGAGGCCCACCAGGACCGGCTGATCGCCCTGTGCGTCCGCGAAGCGGGCAAGACCCTGGCCGACGGCGTGGCCGAGGTGCGTGAGGCGGTGGATTTCTGCCGCTACTACGCCAGCCTGGCCGAACGCCAGTTTGGCGGGCCGCAATCCCTGCCCGGCCCTGCGGGCGAGACCAACAGCCTGGAGTGGCGCGGGCGCGGTGTCTTTGTCTGCATCAGCCCCTGGAACTTCCCCCTGGCCATCTTCACCGGTCAGGTCTGCGCGGCCCTGGCGGCGGGCAACGCGGTCCTGGCCAAGCCCGCCGAACAAACCCCCCTGATCGCGGCCGAAGCGGTTCGGCTGTTCCACAAGGCCGGACTGCCGCCGGACCTGCTGGCCCTGCTGCCCGGGCGGGGCGAGACGGTGGGCGCCGCCCTGGTGGCCGACCTGCGCTGCGCCGGCGTGGCCTTCACGGGGGGGACCGAAACCGCCTGGGCGATCAACCGGACCCTGGCCGGGCGGCAAGGCCCCATCGCCCCCTTCATCGCCGAGACGGGCGGGCTCAACGGCATGTTCGTCGACACCACGGCCCTGCGCGAGCAGGTGATCGACGACGTCATCGCCTCGGCCTTCGGCTCGGCGGGCCAGCGCTGTTCGGCCCTGCGCCTGCTGTTCCTGCCGGAGGAAACGGCCGACGGCCTGATCGAGGGGCTGATCGGCGCCATGGACGCCCTGCGCCTGGGGGACCCGGCCGATGCCGCCACCGATGTCGGGCCGGTCATCGACGCCGAGGCGCACTCCGCCCTGGAGACTCATCTGGAGGGCTTGCGCGCCAGGGACCGCGTGCTGCACCAGCTGGCGGCGCCGGGGGAGGGGACCTTCTTCGGGCCGGTCCTGGCCCAGATCGAGCGGCCCAGCGACCTGACCGGCGAAGTCTTCGGACCCATCCTGCATGTGGTCCGCTATGGGCCGCACGACCTGGAACCCTTCGCCCGAGAACTCGCCGGCCTGGGCTACGGGCTGACCCTGGGCGTCCACTCGCGGATCGAGGGCTTCGCCCGCCGGGTGCGCGAGCTCGTTCCCGCGGGCAACGCCTATGTGAACCGCAGCATGATCGGCGCCGTGGTGGGCGTGCAGCCCTTCGGGGGCGAAGGGCTGTCGGGCACCGGTCCCAAGGCGGGCGGGCCGCACGCCCTGTTGCGCTACGGCGTCGAGCGCGCCCTCAGCGTCAACATCGCCGCCCAGGGCGGCGATCCGCAGTTGCTCAACCTCTGAGGCCTCAGGCCGAGCGTTCTGTCAGCCCGTGCTGGCCCATGCGCCAGAGCAGGGTTTCGATGCGGTCCTGACCGAAGAAGGGCTCGCCCTGGAAGACCATGGTCGGCACGCCCCAGTGGCCGCTGTCGTCCAGGGCCTTGTGGCTCTCCTGGATCACCGCCTCAATCCGGTCGGCCTCGTACTGCGCGGTGCGCTCCAGGACGGCCAGATCGAGCCCGGCGCGCTCGGTGGCCCGGGCCAGATGATCGCCGGTGTTCCAGCCGTCCACCTCGCCGCTCCAGATCAGGGGCGCCACCTCGCCGATGAAGGCCAGGCCCCGTCCGGCGTCCACGGCCGCCTGGCCCAGGTGGGTCAGCCGCCGGATATAGGGCTGGTCGGCGGGCACCTCGCCGGTGGCCATGTTCATGACGATGGGATCGGGCCGGGGTGGGCCGAAGCCCATGCCCAGCATCTGGGCGGTCCGGAAGCAGTCGCGGACGGTGTACATGGGCCACTTGGGGTTCTGCCGCTTGAAGAAGCCGTCCACCCGCACCGCCAGGGGATAGACCGGACGCAGCCGCACATCCACGTCGTAACGCTGCGAGATCTCGATGAGGCGCGGTGTCGCCAGATAGGAATAGGGGCTGCGGAACGACCAGAAGAGGTCGAAGGCGAGGGTCATGGCGTTTCTCCCCAAGGGTGTGGCGGGCCCGCGCCCGCCCTGTCTTTTCGTCCACCCCCGGTGAGGCGGCTTAAAGCGAGGCGGCTTATATTGGCGCGCTGAGCGCCAATTTATAGGGGCTCCGCGCCCCGGTCGACTGCGGATTTTTCAGGCGACGCCCGCGCTTCGGCGCCGCCCAAACCGTCCATGCGCTTCTCCCGCCGCGTGCCAGCGCCTCGGGGCTTCTGCGCCTGCGGGCCTTCAGCCCACAGTCAAGGCGAACCAGGGCGGGGGAGAGACATGGGACTGAGCCGGCGGAGCCTGTTGATGCGGTTGGGCGCCCTCGGGGGCGCCGGCGTCGCCTATGCCGCCATGGGCGTGCTGGGGGTTGAGGCCATGGCCGCGGCCAGCGGGACGCCGCCCGCCCTGCCCGGGGACCTGGGCCGTGGGCGCAGCGTCGTCATCCTCGGCGGCGGGATCGCCGGGCTGGTGGTCGCCTATGAACTGGAGCGGGCCGGCTTCGCTGTCACCCTGCTGGAGGGCCGCTCCCGGCTCGGCGGCCGCAACTGGACCCTGCGCGGCGGCGACAAGGTGGAGATGGAGGGCGAGGCCACCCAGACGGTGGGCTTCGGCGAGGGGCTCTATCTGAACGCCGGCCCGGCCCGCATTCCCAGCCATCACGAGGGGCTTCTCGGCTATTGCCGCCGCCTGGGCGTGCCGCTGGAGGTCGAGATCAATGTGAGCCGCAGCGCCTATCTGTGGTCCGAAGGCGGCCGGCCGCTGCAGATGCGCCAGGGCATCAACGACACCCGCGGCCACATCGCCGAACTGCTGGCCAAGGCGGTCAATCGCGGCGCCCTGGACGCCGACCTGACGCTGGAGGACCGGGAAAAGCTGCTGCCCTTCCTCAAGGCCTATGGCGATCTCACCGACGACTACAGTTTCCTCGGCACCGAACGTTCGGGCTTCGAACAGGTCCCGGGCGCCGCCGACCAGTTCGCCCGGGCGCGCAAACCTGTGCCCCTTAAGGACCTGCTGGCCAATCCTCAGCTTCGGGCGACCCTGTTCGAAGACAATATCAACATGCAGGCCACCATGTTCCAGCCGGTGGGCGGCATGGACCGGATCGTGGCCGGCTTCGAGCGCGCCCTCCGCAGCCCCGTCATGCTGAACGCCGAGGTCACCGGCATCACCCGCAAGGCCGAGGGGGTGGCGGTCGCCTGGCGCGACGC
Organism: Phenylobacterium sp.; assembly: GCF_036723115.1. Taxonomy (GTDB): domain Bacteria; phylum Pseudomonadota; class Alphaproteobacteria; order Caulobacterales; family Caulobacteraceae; genus Phenylobacterium. The sequence goes on from NZ_DAIMHV010000056.1 coordinate 8,819, forward strand.
GGGCGGCGCATCGCGCCTGACGGAGGCCGATTTCGCGGTCATCACCATACCGCTCGCCCTGCTGGCCAAGATCCCGGCCAATTTCGAAGCCCCGGTGGCGGCGGCCGTGGCCAGCGTCCCCAACGCCTTCTCCAACAAGATCGGCTTCGATGCGCCCCGCTTCTGGGAGAAGGAGCAGATCTATGGCGGCATATCCTGGGTAGGGGGCGACACCTCCCTCATCTGGTATCCGTCCAACGATCTCCACAGCGAGCGCGGCATGCTGCTGGCCTGCTATGGCTCAGGCCCCGCCGCCAAGGCCTTCGCGGCCCGGCCGCTGTCCGAACAGATCGCCGCAGCCCGCGCGGCTGTGGGCCGCGTCCATCCGGGCCAGGAGGCGAACCTCGCCGCCCCGGTGGTGGTCAACTGGAGCAAGGTGCCCTTCAGCATGGGCCCGTGGCCCGACTGGTACGGCCAGGCGGGGCAGGAGGGCCATATGGACAGTCCGGCCTATCGCCTGCTGAACCAGCCCCATGGGCCGATCCATTTCGCCGGCGCCCATCTCAGCCAGACGCCCGGCTGGCAGGAAGGCGCCGTGCTCTCGGCCCACCGCACCATCGCCGCCCTGGCCGCCCAGGTGCGGGCCCAGGACCTGGTCCGTCCGGCCGCCTAGCTTCGCCGTCCGCCCCGGGGCAAGATCGCTCAAACAAGTTCAAGGAGACGTCCATGCGGCCCTTCGCCAGCGCCCTTATTCCCGCCCTGCTGCTCCTGGCCGCGGGTCCCGCCGCCGCGGAGATCGAACGCATTGGGGCCGCCACCTCGCCCATCGCCAGCGCCGTGGTGGTGCCGGCCGGTTACGACATGATCTATATCAGCGGCATCACCCCGCCGGTTCTGAACCCCGACGCCCCGGCCGGCGCGCCCCGGGAGTTCGGCGACACCAAGACTCAGACCATCGGCGTCATCGAGCGGATCAAGGCCATTCTGGAAGCCCGCGGCGCCAGCCTGGCCGATGTGGTCATGATGCGGGTTCTGCTGGTGGGCGATCCCGCCCTGGACGGCCAGATGGATTTCGCCGGCATGATGGAGGGCTATCGGCAGTACTTCGCCAACGAGGCCCAGCCCAACAAGCCCGCCCGCATCACCTCCCAGGTGGCCGGCCTCGTGGCGCCGGGCATGATGGTCGAAATCGAGGTCCAGGCCGCCGTCACCCCCCGGTGAGTGCGCCGCCGGGCCGTGGGTTTCCCCCAAGGCCCGGCCTCTCTAGGATAGAGGGCAGGGACCGCCGTCGGCGGCGCTTACGCCTGGGCGGGGATGGTGCGGCTTGACGTTCGAACAGCTCGTAACCCTTGCTGTCCTGGCCGCGGTCGTGGTGGCCCTGCTCAGCGACCGGATCCGGGCCGATGTGGCGGCCATGGCGGCCGCCGCGGCCCTGGCCGGCCTGGGGGTCGTCACTCTTGAGGATCTCGGACGGGGCCTGGCCAGTCCCGCCATCGTGGCCCTGGCCTCCCTGTTCATCCTGGCCCGCGCCCTGGACGTGACCGGGGTGATGGGGGTGGTCATCCGCTCTGCGGCGCGCATGACCGACCGCATGGGGGCGGCCTCGGCGCCCCTCATTATCGCGCTCTGCGGATCCCTGTCGGCCTTTCTGAACAACACGCCCATCGTGATCCTGGCCGCGCCGCTCATGCAGGACTCCGCCCGACGCATCGGCGTCTCGGCCAAGCGCCTGCTCATCCCGCTGTCCTACGCCTCGATCATGGGGGGCTCCTGCACCCTGATCGGCACCTCCACCAATCTCCTGGTGGACGACATGGCCCAGCGTCAGCACCTGCCGCCGTTCAGCCTGTTCGAGATCACCGGCGTCGGGCTGGCCATCGCCGCGGCCGGGGCGCTCTATCTGGTTTTCGTGGCGCCCCGTCTCCTGCCGGCCGATGACGGGGTTTCGCCCGAGACGGTCCGCACCGAGGCCGGCCCGGCCTTTCGCCCCGCCCAGGGCCTGGCGGCGGTGACCATCTTCGCCTTCGTCCTGGGGGCTGCGGCTGGCGGCCTCTCCATCGCCGTGGTCGCCTTCATCGGGGCCATGGCGCTGCTGCTGTTCCGCGTGCTGAGTCCGGAAGACGCCTATTCCGGCCTCAGGCCGCAGGTGCTGCTGATGATCGGCGGCATGCTGGTGGTGGGCGAGGCCCTGGGCAAGACCGGCCTGGCCTTTTCGGCCACCAACACCGTGGCCGCCTGGGTGCAGCCCCTGGGCCCCATCGCCGCCCTGGCGGTGATCTACATCGCCACCTCGATCCTGACGGAGATCATGTCCAACGCCGCGGTGGCCGTGCTGATCACCCCCCTGGCCATCGGCCTGGCGGAAAATCTGGGGGTGGCGCCCCGGCCCTTCGTGGTGGCCGTGATGATGGCCGCCAGCGCCTCCTTCGCCACGCCGGTGGGCTACCAGACCAACGCCATCGTCCAGCAGATCGGTCGCTACAGCTACATGGACTTCGTGCGGGTGGGCCTGCCGCTCAACGCCATATCGGCGGTGGTGGCGGTTTGGATGATCCCCAAGGTCTTTCCGTTCTGAGCTAGGGCGCGGGCCTGGCTTCGGGCGCCATGAGGGCGGAGACGAAGCGGTCGCGCCAGGCCGAAACGTCGGTGGCCTTCAGCCCCTCCATCAGCACTTCCCACCGTCGGCGCCGCTCGTTGAGCGGCATGGCCAGGCCCCGGGCGATGGCGTCGGACACGTCCTCGCGGCTGAAGGGATTGACGATCAGCGCCTCGCCCATCTGTTCGGCCGCGCCGGCGAAGCGCGACAGGATCAGCACGCCCGGATCAGCCGGGTCCTGGGCGGCCACATATTCCTTGGCCACCAGGTTCATCCCATCGCGCAGGGGCGTCACCAGCCCCACCTTGGCCGCCCGATAGATGCCCGCCAGCTGGTCGCGGCGATAGCTGCGGTTCACATAACGGATGGGGACCCAGTCCACGGTGGCGAAGGCCCCGTTGATCCGGCCAGACACCCCGTCGAGCCGGCCGCGGATCTCCTGATAGGCCTCCACATCCTCGCGGCTGGGGGTGGCGATCTGCAGCAGGAACACCTTCTCCTGCTGGTCGGGATTGTCGATGAGGAACTGCTCATAGGCCAGGAAGCGCTCCTCCAGCCCCTTGGAGTAGTCCAGCCGGTCGACGCCGATAATCATCTGACGCCCCACCAGGCTCGCCTGCATGCGCTCCAGCTCCTCGCGGGCGGTGGCGCCCTCCAGGGCCGCGGTGAACTCCGCCACGTCCATGCCGATGGGAAAGGCGCCCACATCCAGGTTGCGACCAAAGGCGCTCAGTCGCCCGCCGTCCACCCGGCCGTCCGGCGTCTCATGCCGCACATAATCGCAGAAGGCCTCTAGCGAGTCCTCGGACTGGAAGCCTGCCAGGTCGTAGTCGAACAGGGCCTCCACCAGCTGGGCATGCCTCGGCAGGGTGGTCAGCATATGCCGCGCCGGCCAGGGAATGTGCAGGAAGAAGCCGATCCGGTTGGTCACGCCGCGGCGCCTCAACTCCTGAGCCAGGGGGATGAGGTGGTAGTCGTGAACCCAGACGAAGTCCCCGGGCTCGATCAGAGGCAGCACCGTCTCGGCGAAGCGGGCGTTCACCCGGGCATAGCCTTCGCCATAGGCCCGCTCGTAGGCGGTCAGATCGATGCGGTGGTGGAAGAGCGGCCAGAGCGTCTTGTTGGCGTAGCCGTTGTAATATTCCTGAACATCCTGGTCCTCGAGGTCCAGGGTGGCCACAGTGACGCCGCCCACCCGCTGCACCCCCACCTGGCCGGTATAGGCCTCGGTGGTGCGGCCGCTCCATCCGAACCAGACGCCCGAATGCTCGCGCAGGGCCGCGGCAAGGGCCATGGCCAGTCCGCCTTGCGAACCGCCGCCGGCGTCGCGGGGCGGGCTTACCCGGTTGGAGACGACGATCAGCCGGCCCATCAGGCGGCTCCCGGCGCAGGCGCTTCCATGGCGCTGATGGCCGACGCCGCCCCCTTGCCGCCGTCAGGCTTGAACTCCGGGGCCACGAGATGCAGGTGCGGATAGGGGATCTGCACGCCGGCCGCCTCCCAGGCCGACTTGATCCGACGGTTGAAGGCCCGGCCGACGCCCCACTGGGCGCCTGGCGGCGTTTTAATCCGTCCACGGAGCACAACGCTGGAATCGCCCAGCGACACCACGTCCATGATCTCCAGAGGCTCAAGGATTCGCGCCGCGAACGCTGGGTCCGCCCGCATCTCTTCCACCACCTCCGCCATGACCTCGAAGGCCCGATCGATGTCGGATTCGTAGGAAACGCCCAGTTCCGCCACATGGTAGGAGAAGGTTTTCGTCATGTTGTGGATGATCTGGGCCTCGCCGTACGGCATCACATGCAATGTGCCGTCCAGGGCGCGCAGGCGGATGGTGCGGATGGTCATCTGCTCCACCACCCCGCTCGAACCGGAAATCTCCACCACGTCGCCCACGGCGACGATGTCCTCCGCCACCAGGAAGATGCCGGTGAGGAAGTCCTTCACCAGGGTCTGAGCGCCGAACCCGATGGCCAGGCCCACGACGCCCGCGCCGGCCAGGATCGGTCCGATCTGCACGCCGACCTCGGCGAAGATCATCAAGGCGCCGATCAGTATGATCACCCCGCGGGCGATCCCATGGAGCAGGGGGCCGATGGTGTTCAACTGGGCGGTCCGCCGGGCGCCCCCGCCCTCCTTGTGCGACAGCCTGTTCAGGGTGCGGTTGATCACCAGGCCCGTCAGTTCCATGGCTGCGAAGGTGATCACGGCCAGGACGGCGATCCGCACCGTCCCCTGGACCAGGTCCTGCCCCACGCCCACGGACAGCCATCCGATCAGGTCGAAACCCCAGATGCGGGCCAGCAGAACCAGGAAGGCCAGGATGAGGCCGGTGAGGAATACCGACCAGGCCAGATTGACCACCCGCCGCGTGCGCAGGGACTTTTCGACGTCGTCCGGTCCGGGGGCGGCCTGGGCGCCCTTGTGCAGGAGACGGCGGACAATCATAGCCAGGACGCCGGCTGTCGCCGCAAGGCCAAGCGACAGGCCGATGTTCAGCCCCAGAGCGGCGGGGCTCAGCTCAAGCAGGGCGCGCCAGCTTTCCCGGAACCCGGTGATGATCTGTTCGCTTGCCGTGGTGACTTCCAAGCCCCGTCCCTCCAAGTTGCGCCATCCGGCGACCTTTGAGCTTCACAAGGCAGGAACGCCGCAGGCGGGGGGATGGGTTCAAACCGATGTCAGAGACGGCTAGACCATCTGGGTGGCGGCGGGACAGCGAGCAGGCCACGCGGCAAGATGAAGGCCAACGGCATGGATGACGGACGCCTGTGACCTCCCAATCCTCCCGGCACCCGGCCGATGACGGCAAGCCCTCGGCGCGGCTGAAGGCCTTCTGGCGTTTCCGCGCCAAGCTCCGGGCCCTCTATCATGGGGACTCGCCGGCGGCGGTGCGCTTCCGTCTGGCGGTGATCGGCGTCGATCTGGTGCTGATCGCCTTCTTCATCGCCGCGCCCTTCCTGCGCGACACCCGCGCCTTCCTGCCTCTGGACCTGGCGGTGGCGGCCATCCTGGCCACGGACCTGGCGGCGCGCGCCCTGGCCTGGCGCAGCCTGAAATCCTGGATCCGACGCCCCATCGTGCTGGTGGACCTGTTCGTCCTGCTGACCCTGTTGTTTCCCACCGTCCTCTTCAACCTGGCCTTCCTGCGCGTGCTGCGCATCTGGACCCTGTTCCACTCGGACTTCTTTTGGGAGACGATCGGTCAGAGGTTCGACGACACCCGCTGGGAGGACGTGATCCGGGCGGCCGCCACCCTGATCACCTTCGTCTTCGTGGCCACAGGCTTCGTCTACACCATCTATGTGGGCGAGGAGGGGGGCGTCAGCGGCTATGTGGACGCCCTCTATTTCACCGTCACCTCGCTGACCACGACGGGGTATGGCGACATCATCCTGCCCGGCATGGGCGGGCGCCTGGTCTCCATCGTCATCATGATCTCGGGCATCACCCTGTTCGTGCGGTTCGCCCAGGCCCTGTTCCGGCCCTACAAGGTCCGGTTTTCGTGCCAGGTGTGCGGCCTGGCCCGGCATGAGCCCGACGCGGTGCACTGCAAGGCCTGCGGCGCCTTGCTGAACATTCCCAACGAAGAATCCTGAGCCGCCCGCGCGTCGACAAGTTCACGTTTGGCGCGCCCTCTTATCGACAGCCTGCGGCGGTTCCGGGCGGCGTTTTCGGCGAACGCGGCTCTCGGGCGGATCAGAAAGCCGATTGAAAACAGGCTGATCGCTGTCGGCGTGGCGCGGAAGCCGCAGGGCGCCGCCTGCATCGAACTGTCACATAACCGTTCCTGACCTGTCATTGAGCTTACCTAGAAGGGCTCCCGGGCTAGCGGGCGTTCAGGTCTCGGGGAGACGGGGATCGGCCGGCGCCTGCGCAATTTCACGCCACGGCGGAGAGCAAAATGACCGGCACTTCCACCCTCAAGAACCTGCTGATCGTCTCGATCAGCGCCATGGCCCTGGCCGCCTGCGGCGGCGGCGCGGACAATGTCGCCTCGCCCGGCGAGGGCGCCTTCCCGCCGAGCAATCCGACGACGCCGACCACCCCGACCAATCCGACCAACCCCGGCACCGGTACGGCCGCGGCCGACTGCCCGACGGGCTTCACCAATGTCGGCGTGATCCTCAACGGCACCCTGCGCAACTGCCAGTTGCCCTCGCTGATCACCGGCAATCTGGTGGTCCCGGCCCGCGCCGGCACCATCTACTCGGTCAGCGGCCGCACCGATGTGGGCCAGGACCGCGGCGCCGACCCGGCCAACCCGATCGCCGGCGCCCAGGCGGGCGTGCTGACCATCGAGCCGGGCGTGCGCATCTTCGGCTCGGCCGGCCTCGACTACATCAACGTGGTCCGCGGCTCGCAGATCTTCGCCGAGGGCACCTCCACCAACCCGATCATCTTCACCAGCCGCCAGAACATCGAAGGCACGACCGGCGCCGACTCCATCGGCCAGTGGGGCGGCCTGGTGATCTCGGGCCGCGCGCCCATCGCCTCCTGCCCGGCCGGCACCACCCCGCCGAACGTGAACTGCGTGGCCACCTTCGAGGGCGGCGTCGCCCTCTATGGCGGCAACACGCCCACCGACAATTCCGGCCGTCTGCGCTATGTGCAGGTCCGCTATCCCGGGTTCGAGATTCAGCCGAACCGCGAGCTGAACGGCATCACCTTCAACGGCGTCGGTTCCGGCACGACCGTTGAATACATTCAGGTCCATAACAGCTCGGACGACGGCATCGAGTTCTTCGGCGGCACCGTCAACGCCAAGTACGTGGTCATCACCGGCGCCGACGATGACAGCGTGGACACCGATGAGGGCTGGCGCGGCGGCATCCAGTACTTGATCGTTCGCCAGCGCGCGAATGGCGGCGACCGCGTCTTCGAAATGAGCTCGGTGGGCGTCCAGGCGTCGCTCAACTCCATCCCGAAGATCGCCAACTACACCGTGATCGGCTCCACGCGAACCGGCGCGGGCGATGTTCAGATCCTGAACACCGGCACCGGTGGCCGCTTCATCAACGGCATCCACGTGTCCACCAACCCGGCCACGGCCTGTCTGGACGTGGACACCGCCTCCACCGTGGCCGCCGCGCCGCGCTGGGACTCGGTGGTCTTCTCCTGCGCCATCGCCTTCCGCAACGACAGCGACGTGGATGGCGCGGCGACCCAGGCCCTGTTCAACGCCGGGGTGAACAACAATTCCAACTTCACCTCGACCCTGACCGGCGGCTTCGTGAACGGCGCCAATGAGAGCGCTCACCCGGCCACCGATCCGAAGACGATCTACTCCTTCTTCGACACCACCAACTATATCGGCGCCGTTCGCAACGCCGCCGACACCTGGTGGCAGGGCTGGACCTGCGGTCTGACCAGCGGCTCGAGCTGCTGATCAAGCGGGCGCGGCGGGACTGCTCCCCCCGCGCCATACGCATTACTAGG
>NZ_DAIMHV010000057.1:0-16413 GCF_036723115.1 Phenylobacterium sp.
AGTTCGAGTACCGCCGCGGCTACAAGTTCTCCACCTACGCCACCTGGTGGATCCGCCAGGCCATCACCCGGTCCATCGCCGACCAGGCCCGCACGATCCGTATTCCGGTGCACATGATCGAGACGATCAACAAGATCGTCCGCACCAGCCGCCAGATGCTGCACGAGATCGGCCGCGAGCCGACCCCGGAGGAACTGGCCGAGAAGCTGGCCATGCCGCTGGAAAAGGTCCGCAAGGTCCTGAAGATCGCCAAGGAGCCGATCAGCCTCGAAACCCCCATCGGCGACGAGGAAGACAGCCACCTGGGCGACTTCATCGAGGACAAGAACGCCGTCCTGCCCATTGATGCGGCCATCCAGTCGAACCTGCGCGAGACCACCACCCGCGTGCTGGCCTCGCTGACCCCGCGGGAGGAACGCGTCCTGCGCATGCGCTTCGGCATCGGCATGAACACCGACCACACCCTCGAAGAGGTGGGCCAGCAGTTCAGCGTGACCCGCGAGCGGATTCGCCAGATCGAAGCCAAGGCGCTGCGAAAGCTCAAGCACCCCAGCCGGTCGCGCAAGCTGCGCAGCTTCCTCGACAGCTAAGCCCGCAGAAACCCCGCCGGAGACGGCGGGGTTTTTCGTTGCGGTCGAGCAGCGTCAGGCCCGTCCCCGCACGGGGAAGGGTGAGGGCGCCGAGGCCGCCCTAGCTCCCTCGCCGCGCCTGGAACGCCGCCTCCACCGACGGCGTCACCAGCCAGCTGATGTCCTCGCCCACGGACTCCAGTTCCTTGGCCGTGCTGGAGGAGACGTGCAGGAACTGGGCGTCGCAGATGAAGTGGACCATGGGGATGGAGGGATCGAGCCGCTCAGCCAGGCCGTGCAGGTTGAACTCCTCGTGGAAGTTGGTGGCTTCGCGCAGGCCCCGCACGATGTGGGTGGCGCCGATGGCGCGGGCGTAGCGGACCAGGCTCTGGCGGGCATATTCGCCCACCTCCAGCCGGCGGCCGAGGATTTCACCGGCCTCGGGCCACAGGTCCAGGAGCGAGGCGTGGATCAGGTCGGTGCTCTGCTGGACGCTGAACAGGCGCTGCTTGCGCACATTGGTGCCCACAGCCACATGGACCGCGTCAAAGGTGGAGAGCGCCTTGCGGATGATGTCCAGATGGCCGCGGGTCACGGGATCGAAAGACCCCGCATAGAGGGCCTTGGTCGGGCCGGACTTGGTCAGCGCCATGGGGTCATCCGTCAGTTCAGGGCGCAGCCTCCGACGGGGCAGGGCTCATGGCAAGCCTCGCCTTGGGAAAACGATCCTGCCGCCCGCGGCTCTCAGCGGCGTTCCTGAATCTTCAGCAGGGCGTCCCACATCTCGCGGGCGGTCTCGATGGTGGCGAGATTGGCCTTGAACTGGTGCTTGGCGCTGATCTGCTCGACGGCTTCCTTTTCGTAGCTGACCTGGGCGTCCGGGGCGCCCATGGTCGCCACGCGCTGGGCGGAGGCTTCGAAGCGGCGGGTGGCGGCGAACATGCCGTAGCTGGCGGTGGCGATGGGGTCCATTTGGGTCTCCTGGACCCTGACCCTCAGGCGCCCGCGGTTAAGGCCGCGCTTGCAAGAATGGTGAACGCCGGTTTTTCAATGCCAGCCATAGTTGAAGCTGATGCTGATCCGCGGGCTCTTGGCCTGGTTGGCCGGCACCTCATGGCGCAGCCAGCTTTCCCACATGAAAAGCGTGCCGGGCTCGGGCTGCAGATAGATGAAGGTCTGCTGGGTCTCGTCGGCCTCGGCCCGGCGGGGCGGGGCGGCCATCATCAGGGCCAGACGGGGATCTTCCAGTCTGAGCGCGCTGGCGCCGGGCGGGGTGCGCACATAGACCGTGCCGGAAATGACGCTGTGGGGGTGGATGTGGCCGGTATGGCCCGCCCCGGGCTTCAGGAGGTTGACCCACAGGCTGTCCAGCTTGAGCCGGCCCGCGCCCAGGTCCAGCTGCAGGGCCTCGGCATAGCGGCGGGCGTGGCGATCGAGCCTCGTCTTGAGCTGGCCGAACACGCTGGCCCGCTGGGGCAGGTCGTCCAGGGACGCATAGGAGGTGTAGCCGCCATAGGCGTGGGCGCGGCTCCAGGCCCGGCCGGCGGCGTCCTCCTGCGCCAGCATCTCCACCATCTCGGCCAGTTCGTCATTGAAGGCCGCAAAGCCCCGCTCAGCGGCGAGGCTGGCCTCATAGATCTGGGTGACGAACAGGGGGCGCAGGCTCATGATGCGAGCGCTTAGCCCATGGCGCGGGCCAGGGGAAGCTGCGCCCGAAACATGCCGCATTTCCGAAGCTTATGGAATGATCTGGAGGATTCGATCATGAAGATGCGCACCCTGGCCCGGGCCCCGGTCGCCCTGGCGCTGCTGGCCCTGTCCCTGCCGCTCTCGGCCCAGGCCCAGGCCCCCCTCAATGAAAACCCGCCTACCCAGACGGTGATCTGCCTGGATGTGGGGGGCGGCATCCTGCCCGTGGTCTGCAAGGCGCCGGCCAGCCGGCTGGACAAGCGCGAAGACATCTGCACCTGCCCGCAGGGCATGCGCACGGCCGTCCCCATCTGCGGTCCTGGAGAGCGTGAGCCCGCCGACACGGTGGCCCTGAACGCCGCCCGCCGGGAGGCGGGGCGCGACGGCAGCCTGATCGGCGACCTGTTCGAGGGCAAGCCCATGTGCGTGGCGCCCCGGTCCTGAGTCTGCGAGCGCCGCAGGCCCGCGGAACGACGACTTCGGCGCGTGATCCGAAGGCGTCGCCCCGGGGCGAAGCGCGTCAGCCCTCCAGGGCCTGATAGACCATCTTCTGGAAGACGGGCAGGGCGGCCCGGCCGCCCATCCTCTGGCCCGTGGCCAGTTGGGCGGCGGCTTCGGGGCCCAGCGGCATGGAGTTCTGGATCAGATAGATCAGGATCAGCTCGGCCTTGGGATCGGCCTGCCACCAGGTGCCGAAAGCGCCCGGCCAGCCGAAGGCGCCTTCGTTGCCCGCCCCCATCCAGGCCTGTTTCACTGGATCGGTGATCATGGAGAGCCCCAGGCCGAACCCCTGGCCCAGCCAGAACGGAATGCCCATGAAGGGGATCTCCCGCTGCGCCGGGGTCAGCCGGTCGGTGGTCATGAGGTCCACGGTTTCCGGCTTCAGCAGACGCACCCCGTCCACCTCGCCGCGACCCAGCAACATCCGCGCGAAGGTGAGATAGTCGTCGGCGGTGGAGACAAGGCCGCCGCCGCCCGCATCGAAGGCCGGCGGTTCGGGATGGTAGGGGAAGCTGACGTCTTCCAGGGCGTCGGTCTCCGGCCCGATGCGATAGAGCCGGGCGCCCCGGTCCTGCTTCTCCACCGGCAGGTGGAAGCCGGTGTCCTTCATGCCCAGGGGCTCGAAGATGCGCCGGCGCAGAACCTCGCCCAGGGGCGCGCCTTCGATCCGGGCCACGATGAACCCCAGGACATCGGTGGCGTGGCTGTAGTGGAAGCGTTCGCCCGGCTGATAGCTCAGCGGCAATTCGGCCAGGCGCCGCATCCACTCGTCGGGGGTCAGCGGCGTGCCCAGCGCCGGCCCCAGCGCCTTCTCGTAGGCCTGGGCGATGGGGCCGACCGAGGTGAAGCCATAGGCGAGACCCGCCCTGTGGGTCATCAGGTCCTCGATCGTGATGTCGCGCGCGGCGGGCACGGTCTGATCCAGCGGGCCGTCGGCGGCCTTCAGCACCTGCATGTCGGCGAATTCCGGCGCCCAGCGGGTGATCGGGTCGTCCAGGCGCAGGCGGCCTTCCTCCATCAGCATCAGGGCCACCGTCGAGGTCACGGGCTTGGTCATGGAGGCGATGCGGAAGATGGTGTCCCGGGTCATGGGTTTGCCCGCGGCGATGTCCCGCTGGCCCAGCGCCTGGACCTGAACCACCTCGCCCTTGCGCCAGACCAGGGTGACGAAGCCGGACAGGTCGCCCGCATCTACCACCGCCTGCAGGGCCGGGCCGATGGGCTCAAGCCCTTGTGAGGAAAATCCGCCGTCCATCCGTTCCGTCCCTTCGTAAACTGCGTTCATGAACCGGTTTCCCGCATAGCGCCGGGAGGCGTCACGTCCGTCAAGCACCGCCCTGAGGTCCGCATGCCCGTTCCCGTCCTGCCCGCCGTGGTCCTGGTCCTGGCCGCGAGTCTGGCCCTGGGCGCCTGTTCCCCCCTGACCGCCTTCGCCACCCTGACCCCCACCGATCCGGCGGAGAAGGCGGGCGCGGCGATCGCCTATGGACCGGGACCGCGGCAGCGCCTGGATGTCTACCGGCCTCCGCAAGCGGGCGAGGCCGCGGCGCCCCTGGCGGTCTTCTTCTATGGCGGGTCGTGGCGCGACGGCCGCCGTCAGGACTATGGCTGGGTGGGCCGGGCCCTGGCCGCGGAGGGCTTCGTCACCCTGGTGCCCGACTATCGCCTCTATCCGGAGGTCGCCTATCCCGACTTCCTGGAGGATGGCGCCGGGGCCATCGCCTGGGCGGTGCGCCACGCCGCCGAACTGGGCGCCGATCCGCAGAGGATCGTTCTGGTGGGCCATTCGGCCGGCGCCTACAACGCCGTCATGCTCGGGCTGGACGGGCGCTATCTGGACGCCGCAGGCGTCGATCCCGGCGTGATCCGCGCCGTGGCGGGGCTGGCGGGTCCCTATGACTTCCTGCCGCTGGAGGGGCGGCTCACCCCGCCCATCTTTGGCGCCGCCGCCGATCTTGAGGCCACCCAGCCCCTGGCCCACGCCAGCCGCCGCTCGCCGCCCGCCTTCCTGGCCACAGGGGAGGATGATCAGGTGGTGGAGGCCCGCAACACCCTGGCCCTGGCCCAGGCCCTGCGCGACCAGGGCGCGGTGGTGGAGACCGCCCTCTATCCGGACCTGGGTCATGCGGGCGTGCTGCTGGCCCTGTCGCGCCCCTTGCGGGGCCGCGCGCCGGTCCTGGACGACATGGCCGCCTTTCTGCGTCGCCAGGTGGGGCTGGGGGATCAGGTTGCGATGCGCCATGATCGCGAGGCCTTGCCCTGACGCGGGTCGGGTCGGGCTTCCCCAGCGTAAGCCTGTTGCGCCGCGGCAATTGAAGAGAGACGCCGAAGTGCGTATATGCCGTTTCCCCCGGATGCCCGGGCATCCCTGTTCGTGAACGCAAGGACGCGCCTCGCCCATGCTGGTCACCCTGATGAAGTCCAAGCTGCACCGGGCCACCGTCACCCAGGCGGACCTGGACTATGAAGGCTCTATCGCCATCGACCGCGACCTGCTGGACGCTTCGGGCATCCTGCCGCACGAGCAGGTCGATGTGCTGAACATCACCACCGGCGCGCGCTTCACCACCTACGCCATCGAAGCCCCCCGGGGCTCCAAGGTGATCGGCGTGAACGGCGCGGCCGCCCGTCTCGTGCAGAAGGGCGACAAGGTCATCGTCGTGACCTACGGCCAGCTGCCCGCCGAAGAGGCCCGCAACTACGCCCCGACGGTGGTGCTTCTGGACGACGGCAATCTCGTCAAGCAGGCCGCCTGATGGCGCGCCGGGCCGCCCTCTTTCCGGCGGCTGCGGCGGCTCTTCTGCTGGCCGCCTGTTCGCCGGGCCTTGAGGGCCTGGACGAAGACGTGCTGAACCGTGAGATCGGCGCCCGCATCGGCGACCCCACCACCTGCGTGCTGATCGCCCGGCCGGACGGGACCGTGGTCTATCGCTATGGCGGGGCCATGGTGTGCGGCCGGGCCTATCCGGGTTGCGAAGGCGGCGAGGCCCGGACGACGGAGGCGCTGCTGACCAGCCTTGGCGCGCCGCCCCGGAGCGTGGCGGCCAGCTGTCCCACGGCGGCCGACGGCTCGCGCAGCGTCGGCTGGGCGGCGGGGCCGGTGAGCGAACAGCCCTATGTCTTCGCCGCCGTCATGGAGGGCCAGCGCGCCCTGCCGGGCGTGGTGATGACTGACCGCCTGGCTCGCGCCTTCGCCGCAGCTGGGCGTTAGCCGAAATCCATAAACGGGGGTCAGGCGTCCTGCGCCGGCCCGGCGGACCGGACCGGCGCAGGCTCAAGACCGGGCCTGGCTTATCGCGTCAGCTCATAGAGCGCGTTGATGTCCACCCGAACGGTCATTTCGCCCGCCGAGACGGGGGTGGAATCCTTGAAGCTCTCGGCCCTCGCCATGGCCATCATCGGCATGGGCGGCATGGGCGGCGAATAGGAGGCGCCTTCGCTCAGGCTCACCAGTCGGCCCACCCGATAGCCCGTCGCCTGGGCATAGAGTTCGGCCTTGGCCCTCAGGTCGGCCACCGCGGCCTGGCGGGCCGCATTGCGCGCGGCGGCCGGGTCGTTCAGACCAAAGCTGATGCCGTTCACCTGATTGGCCCCGACGCTCACCGTGGCGTCCACCGCGGCCCCCAGGCGGCTCAGGTCACGAACCTTGATGGTCACCTGATTGCTGGCCTGATAGCCGCGCAGGCGAGGGGGCTCGTTCTGCTGATAGTCGTACTGGGCCGACAGGTTCAGGTTCGAGGTCTGGATATCCCGCTCGGCGATGCCGGCCCGGCGCAGGGCGGCCATGACCTGGGTCATCTGCCGAGCGTTGGCCTGCATGGCTTCCTGGGCGGTGGCCGCCTCGGTCTGCACCCCCAGGCTGATGATGGCCATGTCGGGCGCCACGTCCACCTCGCCCATGGCCGAGAGGTTCAAGGTTGTGGCGCGGAACATGGAGTCCGCGGCGCTCGCCGTCTGGGCCAGGGCCGCAGGGGCGGTGGCGGCCGTGGCGGCGGCCAGGGTCAGGCCAAGGGCGCTGGCGCGGATCAGGGAATTCATCGGGGCTCTCCCAAGGGTCAGTAAAACGTCACCATAAGCGCTGCCGGAATGGCCAGTCGCCGGTTCGGTTCCAGCCTCGCAGGCCGAACCTGAACCGGAGCTTTAAGCCGCGTGCAGCCCATGGTAACCCCCTGCCTTCCCGCTGATGGGGCCTGTAGCTCAATGGTTAGAGCCGGCCGCTCATAACGGTCTGGTTGCAGGTTCGAGTCCTGCCGGGCCCACCAGCGGGGCGTTTCGCAGGGTTTGCCTCCAGCCCGTGGCGACATAGTAAATAGCTGATTAAAAAGCGTTTTTACTATTTTGCGCACATTCTCTGGCTCAATCGGTTTCACCCGTATGCGGATCACCTGTTGGTACGCCTCGGGCTTGATACCAACAGATCGCCGCGCGATACCAACAGCATGCCCCTGTCAGACTCCCAGCTACGCAGCCTCAAGCCCGAATCGAAGCCCCGTAAACTCAGTGATTTCGAGGGCTTATTCCTGTTGGTGAACCCCAGCGGGTCACGCCTGTGGCGCTTCAGCTATCGCTTTGGTGGGAAGCAAAAGCTGCTGGCCCTCGGGGCCTACCCGGCCGTGTCTCTGCGAGAGGCGCGCAGAGCAAAGGATGACGCCCGTGAGCTGCTCGCCAAGGGCATGGATCCTGCTCACGAGCGCAAAGTCGCAAAAGCCCGGAAGAGGTTGGCGGCCGCAAACACCTTCGAGGCGGTGGCCAATGAGTGGTTTGACGCCCGCAAAGACGGGTGGGTGCCCAGCTATTCAGATCGGCTGAAGGCGCGCCTGGACGCCGATTTGATCCCCTATCTGGGGCGTCGGCCCATTGCTGAGATTGAGCCCGTCGAGTTGCTCTCCACGATCCGCAGCATTGAGGGCCGAGGTGCGCCAGAAATGGCTCGCAGGGTGTTACAGATGGCCAGCGCGATCTTTCGATACGGCGTCGCCTTGGGGGTGTGCCCCAGGGATCCAGCTGCCGACCTCCGTGGCGCCTTGAAGAGTGCGCCGCCGGCAAAACGGCGCTCCGCCATCCTCCCGAAGGACCTTCCGCAGTTCATGCAAGACCTCGCCGTCTACAACGGCGCGGCGCAAACGAAGCTCGCCCTCGAGCTGTTGATCCACACCTTCGTCCGCACGTCCGAGGTCCGCTTCGCGCGCTGGTCCGAGTTCGAAGACCTGGAAGGAGAGGGGGCGCTTTGGAGAATTCCTGCGGCGCGCATGAAGATGCGTCGTGACCACCTGGTGCCCCTGTCGCCGCAGGTGGTCAAAATCCTGGCTGAGATCAAGGAAGCTTCCGGCCGTTCCGAACTCTTGTTCCCGGCCCCGACCCGCAGCGGTGTGATCTCCGAGAATACGATGATCTATGCGATCTATCGCATGGGCTACCATGGGCGCGCGACCGTGCACGGTTTCCGCTCCACGGCCTCCACTGTGCTCAATGAGCAGGAGTTCAACCGCGACTGGATCGAACTCCAACTCGCCCACGCCGAGGGCGACATCCGCTCCGTCTACAACGCCGCCGAATGGCTTAGCGGGCGCCGCACCATGATGCGCTGGTGGTCAGATCACCTGGATGAGGTGACGAAGGTGAAGCCTGCGGCTGCATCGGAGTAGGCGCGTCGGCTTGAGCGGGCCGTTTTGCCAAGGTCGCAGATGGGCTCTTGGCTGACCTTGCGAGAGTCCGCTCTGGGACTATCGCCTTAGGCGGCCTGGGTCGCTAGAGACGCGGCCAGAGCCTCTGTGAAGGGACCCTCGTCGTCGATCTTGCCTCACAGAGATCACCCCATGACGTTAGCCGCGTGGGCGCAGACGGATCGCGGTGCGGATATCCTGCGCGTTGGCCACGCTGGCTTGGAGCTGCTGGCGGAACTCCTGGAACACCGGGGCTCGGCCCTCGGGGTCTTCCAAGGTCAGCAGCACCGCGAACGGCACACCTTCGGTGGGGAACTGGGCTTCGGCCCGCACAAGGCTCGTCACCTCCAGGCGCCACTGGGACGACTCGCCCTTCTCGGCGAAGGTCGAGGCGTACTGCTTGGACGGCCACCACTTCAGACCGTGATCGATCAGCGCCCTTTCGGGAACTGCGAGCTTGGCCGATCCGGGCAGATACTTGGCGTCGATCTGGTTGAGAAAGCGCGCGCTGCCGTCCGGGGCAGGGGCGGTCTGGAGCTGCTTGAGCGAGGCTTCTAGGTTGACGCGCACGAACTCCGCGCCGAACGCCGGATCGAGCGGCGGGGAATAGACCAGCGTGATGCGGGCCCGGCCCGAGCAACTGCCATCGTCCTGCACCAAGCTTTGTGGCCAGGTGAACGGAAAGCGCAGGATCACGGGCTTGCGCTCACCGATGCTCAAGCGGCTCTGGAACAGCAGGGTGATCTGGTGATCATCGGTTTCCAGCATGTCGACGACCTGGGCCGGCTGGCCAAAGCCGGCGAACTGGCGAGCGATATCCTTCAAGCCGCGCTTGCTCAACGGCTCGGGCATGGCGGCGTGATGCAGCAGCATGGCCCGTAACGCCTCGGTGCTGAGCCCCCCCTGGGTTACCGCGTCCAGGCTCGCCAGGGTCCTGGCCACCAGGGGCGCGGCAAAGCTGGTGCCGATCACGTCTTGGCGGCGTCCATCCGCGGTGATCGAGGACAGGCCGGTGCGCTCGCCAGGCGCCCCGCCGCCGGCCCCGCCATAGGCGGCGACGTCTGGCTTGATCCCGACCTGCAGCCCCGGGCCGCGTGTGGTGTAGACCGTCGGCGCACCGGCGACCTGTTTGGTGAGCGGCGGGTTGAGCGCCCCCACCGAGATCGAGCGCACGCTTTCGGCTGGTTTGAAGATCGTGTCGGGCGAGGTGCGGGCGGCGAAATATCGCACGACGTCGACCGGACGTTTAGGCCAGGGCGCACGCGACTGCGAGCGCGACAGGTTGCCCGCCGAGTTGACGAAGATCACGCCATAGGTGTCGGCGATCTGATCCAGCCGCGAGGCGTAGATGCTGTAGCGGTGGCGCTCGACGTCGGACACCGCGTTGATCGACAGGTTGAAGACGCGCACGCCATGCTGCTCTTTCGCCTCGGCGACAGCTTGTTCGATCTCTTCGAGGAAGTCATTGAAGCCCCGACTGTACTTGGCCACGAACGAGCCGCTGGGATAGAGCGGCGCGTCGTAGATGAGGCAGCCATTGGCTTCAGGCGTCACAAGGGCGGTGTTGGTCAGTTGCGGTACGCAGATCAGGCCCGCCACGCCGGTGCCGTGCGCGGGATTATGTTCGCCCGGATCCAAGTAGTCGAAACGCCCGACCACCCAATCCTGCAGCGCCGCCCCGACCCCCGAGTCGATCACCCCGACTACCGGATAGGTCGCGCCCGCCGTCGGCGTGGGGATGGTCAGCGCCTCGTCGTCCAGCCGCAGGCCCTCGTCGGCGCTCAGGATTTCGTCATCGGTCAGCTGCAACAAAACCGGAGGCAAGATCGCACGCACCAGGGGATGGGCTTGCAAGGCGGTCAAGGCGGCCTCGTGACGCTCGGGATCGCGATCGATCGGCGCGGGTGGCGGCGCGGGCGCTAGGTCGGCACGCGTCAGCTCCGGGCGGTTGTCGACCAGGGCCGGTTGATCGGCGCGGGTGATCTGCAGCTCAAGCACCGGGGTGCGGCCGATCGCGGACATCACATAACTGCGTGCGCCGGTCCCCAAGGAGAGCAACAGTTGTTCGAGGGTGCGACGCAGAGTGGTCCGGCCCAACGGGTCGTCGGCGATGACCCGGTCATCCGGGGTTTCGAACAGCTCGACCTGATAGCCTGACACGGTCCGAGGATCGTCGAATGCGGCCAGAGCCGCCGACACCGAAAAGGTCCGCTTCTGCTCGGGCGGAACGATCTCGATCAACTCGATAGCCCCGACCTCGGCGCGGGCGATGCTCGGCGCCTTATAGGGCTTGTCGTCGGCGCGGCGTTGTTTGATCTCGACGGTGATCTCGGCCTCTTGGATGCGCCGCTTCAAGCCTTCCAGATAGATGAGTGGGGCCCGGAAATAGAGCGTGCCAACGGCCTCGGCGCCGACGCAGGGAAACTGGTCGGGCTTGAACAGCCAGCGGGGGCGATAGGACTTGGCCAGGGCCTCGTCGCGCATCTGCACCCGAAGATAGGTCGCCGGTCCAAAGGGACTTTTCTGCAATTGAGCGGCCACCGCCTCGACCGCGGCGATCAGCGCCGCCTTGTGGTCGGCGAAGGCGCGATCGGCACCGTCGAAGAAGTCCCTGTTGCGCGGCGGCTTGCCAGGTTGCGGCGCCTGATGGAAGTCGGTGTCATTGAGGATGATCTGGACCGGGTTATTGGACATGCGCCGGCTCCGTCATCGACAGATGGCGTCGGGCTTTTTTCAGCTCGCTGATCCGCGACTGGACATAGCCGGTGGCCTCCCCGATCTCGGTCTGCTTCATCGGGAAATTCACGTCGTTGGCGATGAAGCTGATGAAGGCCTCGGGGTCGGTCGCCAGGATCCGGGCCGGGGCATGCTCGTGATAGGGCGTGCGAGCCAGGACCGCGCTCAGGGCCCTGAATAGCGCGGGCCCATCATGGGCCTCGCCCTTCAGCGCCAAAGTGCGCTTGGTCGCCGCGCAAATGCGCTCAAGGTCCGCGCCGGAGTGTCCGACTAGGCAATAGGCGAAGATGCGCAAGGTCGACGGTTCGGCGGCGATGGGGTGCAGGAAGCGCGCAATCAACTGCTCGCGGGCCCCAAGTTCGGGATCGCCCATGTGCACGTGGGTCTCAAACCGGCGCCAGACGGCCGGATCGAGCAGGCGATCATGGTTCGTGATCGCCATGGTGATCCCGAACTCGCGTCGCATGTCGAGGTTCTGCAGCAGGGTGTTCACCACGCGCTTGATCTCGCCGATCTCCTGCGGGTCGTCGCGGAGCTTGGCCAGGGCGTCAAACTCATCCAGCAGCAGCACGCAGGCGTAGCGATTGGCGAAGTCGAACAGGTTGGCGATGTTGCGAGCCGTTGTGCCTAGGAACGACGAGATCAGGCCGTCGATGCGCGCGGTGACCAACGGCAAGCCGAGGCGCTGGGCGATATAATGGGCGGTGACGGTCTTTCCCGATCCGGGCGGGCCGTAGATCAGCAGGGTTCGTGTCGGCTCCACCCCGACCGACTGCAGGGCCGCGGCGTTGCTCCACTCCTGTAGCAGGCCGTCAATCGTCTCATGCAGCGCCTCGCCATAGATCGGCGCCCGGGCGTCGTCGCGGCCAAAGGTGATCGTGCAAAGGCGCGCGCCGGTCTCGCGATCGATGGGCGGATTGACGTCGGGTGCCAGACGCTCGCCTGAGACCAGGGTGCGCGAAACCTCCACGCGGCTGGGCGCGATGTCCTTGGTCTCGTCCACGGCCTCGAGCAGTCGCTTGAGGGTTGCGGCGTCCTTGAGGTCGCCAGCTTTCTCTAGGCGGTCGCGCAGACGCGCCACCTGTTTGCCCACGGCGACGCGGTCTCCGCTCAGCGCGGCGCGAACAATGCTCTGCACGACGGCGAAATGATCCATGGGTGATATCCAAAAATTCGAACCTAGCTACTCTTGATTGATATCGGCACTTTTCCCATCGAACAACACGTTTTGACAAAAATTATCTTTCAGTATGGCCGTTGAATCGCCTGAAAGCCTGCGTTTATCGGCCACGTTCTGATCTGCGGGCGGATCCAAAACGGCGAGCGGACCGGCGCGATCCACGCTTAGGTCTGCCGCCGCCATCGAGGTCGTCAGCGCCCAGGACCTCGTTGAAGGCGTCTCCCCCCGATGTCCGCTTCCGGCATCGGTCTCAACGTCCGCAAGTGGCGCAGCACGGTCACGAGCCCCCGCATTCATCGAGAACGTGCGGGAAGTAGGTGGCGTCCCAATCGTCCGGACGAAACAGCACCTTTCCGTTCTTCAACACCTGATCACCCGGAGCGTATGCGCGGTTAGCCAGAGGAACGTCGGTGGCGCTGGCGATCGCGGGGTCGTCGTAATGATCTAGGTGGAAGTGGTCCCACTCTCGGCTCAACCCATCCAACTCCTCGATGAGTAGGTCCCGGCCAGCTTCGTTGACCGCGATCGAGAATGAGCCGTCTGGCAGAACGCTCACCGTCACTCTGGGCTTCATTAGATTCGCCTTGGATAGGAGGAAGGCTCTGACGCTGGTCGGAAAACGTTTCCGTCTGCTTTCGGGCGACTTCGCAGCTACTGCCGATGAGTCGATGCCACCCCCTGAGGTCGGTACCCCCTGTCTGGGATAGCCCGCTGAGCCGCAGGGTGAAAAGTCGATGTTAGTAAAGGCATGATACCGCACGAGACATGTCACCGTGCTCCTCTGAAGCCTTCCTCATCGGGCCGCCTTGGTCTTTCGCTATTGGCGGCGCAGCAACCCTAGCACTCGCGATAATCGGCTTTGGCCTCAGATGGCGCTCGATCTTCGTTGCTGGGGCCTTACACCTCATTGCAACTTGTTTGCTAGCCTACGGACCCGAGGGCAGGGCTGGAGAATTGGTCCGACTGAGCATAGCCGCCCTCTATCTGGCGGGGGTATGCATCGGGGTGAAGGTCCGTTTCGATCAAACCGGCATTCGCAACAGCAGGAAGTACAATCCTCGCCAGTGGCGCCCGTGGCCATTCCGCTGGTAGCCGCGCTCGCAGCCTCGCGAAATGACGCCTCTCATCATCTTGCCGCCCAGCCGACGGGACTAAGGTCTCAAATGTCCGCAGTCTGGCTCAGAGCCTATGTCCGCAAATGGCGCAGCTGCGACCCCCAGATTTTGCCTCGGGAACGCGATGACTGCGGTCTAGGCTAAACTTGCTATGAAACTAGGGAACGCAGATGAAACTTGGTCCCGTGATCGTAATGACGCCCGATCTTGAGGCCGCCGCAGAATTCTATCGTGACGCACTTGGCCTGCGCTTGGCGCACAGGACGCCGGATCAGCTGATATTTGAGCTTGGTGGCGCCGCTCTGCACATATTCAGGTGCGAGCACGCTGCCGGCGCGGAGGGCCACGGTCGCGACGCGGCCTCTGTCATTACGTTCGAAGTTCAGTCGCTAAGTATCGAGATGGAGCGTCTGCGCACTCACGGCGTGACCTTCATCCACGAAAAACCTGCGCGCAATGAGGCCGCTAGGTTGAACTACATGGCCTTCGTCGCACCCGGAGGAAATGTGCACGAACTGGTGGAGAGAACCTAGGCGTTTGGAAGGGCGATCCCGTCCTCCCGCGTCTGCTCTTCGGCGTGCGTGCAAGGTCCGGTGATGGCGCGAAGCTGAGCTGAGTGCGCGCAAGAAAAGATAGCGCTTGGCAAGGCCTGAACCGGGCCGAGCCGGCCGTTTCGGGCAACCATCTAGCCGAGGCCCGCCTGAAAGGCAGCTCGGCCCTCTCTGAGCGCATTCACGAGTTCCAGCGAGGCGTGGTGTGCGGCCAGCGCCTCGGCCGGCGTACAGGGCTCCTCGCCGTAGCGGATCCCCGGCGTGCACTGGATCGCTGCAACGAGAGCGCTGAAATCGCCGGTCACGCCGACACCGGCGACCTTGTCCGCCAACCGCGAGAGGTCGTGGGTGAAGGGGAAACTGCCGCCGCCCAAGGCGATGGCGGCCTTCAGGGTTTTCTCCGCCGCCTGAAGAGACGCCCACTTGGATTCTCCCGCCCGATCGTGACGATCCATCAGGGCCGTGACCGCTGTCGCCACGTCCGACCGCGCAGACGACAGCAGGTCGTGGGCGGTCGCCTCCAGGGTGTAGCTGGCGTAGAGTGCCGCGCCGAAGGCTTTCTCGACCGCTTTCAGATCAGCATCGGTCAGGCGCGCGGCCTTCCGGGGGGTCATATGCTCGATCAGTTGAACGATGTTGCATAATCCCGGACCTTGCAGGGATACCCGCTCGGGAAGGAAGTCGCGGGTAATGACGAACTGGATACTCCCGAAAATTCGAGGGATGCCGAGCGCATAGAGGTCGCCGTCCAGCCGAACGACGGTGCGGCCGGCTTTCATGTCGACCTTCAGCCGGTCGCCATAGGTCTCCTGATACCAGCGGCTGATGGCGGCGCCCAACGGCGCATAGGCGGCGATTTCGGGTGGGAGACGACTGGGATCTTGGTCGCCGATCGGGATCGGCACGCCGTGGAGGAGGCTGACTTCCCGGCCGGCATGAAGCGGGCGGTCCTCGATCCCATAGCCGTCCCGCCCCAAACGGGCATCGATCTCCTGCATCATGGCCTCGAACGCAGGGCCTTCGTGGGGAACGATCTTGGCTGCAGTCATGGTGCGAGCGGGCCCCTCGGCGGTTGATTTCGATTATACGCTCGCCTGGCCAGGGCGACGGCGAAACGAAAGCCCTGCCGGTCATGGCGCTTTTTCCAGACATAGTTGCCTCGGCGCGTCCACCAAGTGCGGTCCCACTTTGAATGTCGGCTTAGGGCCAGTGATCCAATGACTGCTCTTGGCGCAATTCAGCCCAAGTGGTTGGGGTGCACTTTGGGCTAACCAAAACATGAGAAACTCATCCTGGTCGGGGGTCCGCCTTGGAGGGTGAGCTATGTCTCAACCTGACCTGTTCCGCGTCCAGTCCAAACCCTGGAACACCGGCCGCATAATCGGGCCGAAGCCGCCCCTGAAGCCGAAGCACATTTGGGCAATCCGACAGTTGCTAAAGAATGGCGGCCAGCTGCGTGATCTTGCGCTCTTCAACTGCGCGATCGACGCGAAGCTCCGCGGATGCGACCTCGTAAAATTGCGCGTTAGCGACGTGGCCCCGGGCGGTGCGGTTAGGGCCCGCGCGACAATCATTCAGCAAAAGACAGGACGACCCGTCCCCTTTGAGATCACCGAGCCGACACGCCTGGCGCTGCTGAGCTGGCTCGCCGCTCGTGGACGTCGTTCGGACGACTGGCTTTTCCCGAGCCGGAGCCGGCCAGGGGAACACCTCACCACGCGACAGTACGCCAGGCTTGTTGATCGGTGGGTTCAACTCGCAGACCTAGAGCCGCGAGCTTACGGTACCCATAGTCTGCGGCGTACCAAGGTAGCGCTGATCTACAAACGCACAGGCAATCTCCGGGCGTGCCAGCTGCTCTTGGGACACGGCAAGTTGGAAAGCACTGTGCGCTATCTCGGAATTGAGGTCGACGACGCCTTGGAGCTCTCCGAGCAGACTGACATATGAACTAGCCAGTACCGCGGCCTAGACGGGTCTTCGCGCTGCGCCGACCCCATAGCTGCCCCGGGCCAGCCGGGCGGAAGGCGCCCGGGCTGTACTCGGGATTCTAACCGACCGAGTTCCGACCCATGCCGGGGTCGGGAACTAACGACGAGCCGTTCGGCTACCGTTCGCAGCCAACGTAGGTGTGGCGAAATCTAACACGTGGGGTTCGACGTGTTAAAATGTTCCGGAAATTCGAACATGAGAACTCGCACGCGTTAAAAACGACGCATAAATTTCCCGTGCTTCCGCCTTTGGGGCAAGATCTCGGGGTCACTCGCCAGACCGCCGCCAAGCGGTTGAAACAACTCGTCGCCGCGCGCTTCCTTCAGAAGCACCAGCAGGGCCGGAACAACTATTTCATCAATGCGCCGCTCATCGAGCTCTTTATGAGGATCTCGGAGCCGAACGAGGACATTGGGG
>NZ_DAIMHV010000058.1:0-16211 GCF_036723115.1 Phenylobacterium sp.
GGGCTGGGCCTGCGGGTGGGCGTGCTGGACGCCGACGTCTATGGCCCGTCGGCGCCGCGCATGCTGGGGGTCGACGGCGACCCTGAATTCCATCCCGAGAAGAAGCTGATCCCCCTGGAGGCGTGGGGCCTGAAGGTCATGTCCATCGGCTTCCTGGTGGACGAGGGGGCGCCCATGATCTGGCGGGGTCCCATG
Source organism: Phenylobacterium sp. (assembly GCF_036723115.1). Taxonomy (GTDB): domain Bacteria; phylum Pseudomonadota; class Alphaproteobacteria; order Caulobacterales; family Caulobacteraceae; genus Phenylobacterium. Next base: position 196 of record NZ_DAIMHV010000058.1, read on the forward strand.
GCCTCGTCGGCCGTGCGTCAGATGATGCACGACGTGGCCTGGGGCGAAGCCGAGGCGCCCCTGGACGTGCTGGTGGTCGATCTGCCGCCGGGGACCGGCGACATCCAGCTGACCCTGATCCAGAAGATGAAGCTGGACGGCGTGGTCGTGGTCACCACCCCCCAGGAGATCGCCCTGATCGACGCCCGCCGGGCGGCTGGCATGTTCCAGAAGACCGCCACCCCCATCCTGGGGGTCATCGAGAACATGGCCTATTTCACCGATCCCGCCTCCGGCGTTCCCATCCCCATTTTCGGCCAGGACGGCGGGGCGGCGGAGGCCGAGCGCCTGGGGGTGCCGCTGCTGGGCCGGGTCCCCATCGACATCGCCCTGCGCCAGGGCTGCGACGATGGTCGGCCCCTGGTGCTGACCGCCCCGCAGAGCGCGGTGGCGCGGGTCTTCGTCCAGGCGGCGGAGATGCTGCGCACCCGTCTCGGCCTCGCCAGATCGTGATCTGATCGGCCGACCAGATCACGATCCGGGGTCCTGCGCGGGTGCGGCGGCTCAGGCGCTGGCGGCGGCCCGGTCGCGGGCGTCGAGCGCGGCGCGGATTTCGGCGTGCCGCTCGGCGTTCATGCCGTAGCCGAAGAAGCAGGCCCCCCCGATCAGGACGAAGATGATGGGGGCGAACAGGTAGCACATCTCCAGGCCGAAGATGGCCTGGGCGGTGTTGGCGGCGTTGTCGGCGGCGTTGTAGCCCACCAGCGAGAGCACCGGAAAGATGATGCCCACGGAGATGGCCGCGCCCACCTTCTGGGTGCTGGTGACCATGGCGTAGAGCAGGCCCACCTGCTCCTTGCCCTGCTCGAGCCGGATGGCGTCGCCCACATCGGCCACCATGGCCCGCACCAGGACGACGAAGGCGCTGGCGGTGAAGCCCACGGCGAACATGCCCACCGCCGTCGGCAGGAACAGTCCCTTGGGAATGACCATCAGAATGGTCTGGAAGATGGCGTAGGCCACGGTGGCGCCCATCAGGGTCTGATGCTTGCCGAAGCGCTGGGCGAGCTTGGCCCAGACCGGCGCCCCCAGTAGGCCCGCACCGATGAAGGGCACCAGCAGGATGGAGACCTGGGCGTAGTTGAAGGCCTTGGCGTCGTGGAAGAAGAACACGTAGATGGCCGCCGTGGTGCCGGGACCCAGCGCCAGGGCGAGGTCGGCCAGGATCAGGCGGATCATTTCGGGGCGCTTGAGCGCCTGCCAGTATTCGCCCAGGTCAAAGGTCTCCTTGCCCGACCGGGGGGCCACGCGCTCGGGCGACAGCAGGACGCAGAGCGCCGTGGTCACCGGAATGCCCAGGATGATGATCCAGCCGATGACGGGCATGCTGGACCCAGAGCCCGGCTCCACCGCTCCGCCGGTGAGCGCCGGCAGCAGCAGCAGGCCCACCGCACCGGCCACGCCGGTGGCGTGCATCCAGCCATAAACCCGCGAGCGTTCGTCATAGGAGGTGGCGATGGCCGAGGCCCAGGCCGCGTGGGCCAGGCTGACGATGGACAGGGCCGCATAAATCACCAGCAGCCAGACGATCAGATAGAGCTCGCCCGCCCCGGCCGGCGGATTAAACAGCTTGTAGACCCCCAGCATCATCACGGGCACGCCGGCGATCACCCAGGGCCGGTAGCGGCCGATGGGGGTCCGGGTGCGGTCCATCAGGGCGCCCACCAGCGGGTCGAAGGCGATGTCGATGAGCCGGACGATGGTGAAGGCCGCGCCCACCGCCACCAGGCTGATGCCGATATGGCCGGCGAAATAGCGGGGCAGGAACACCCCAAGCGCCAGGCCAAGGACGGCCAGGGGAATGCCGGTGCTGGAAAAAGCGAGGACTGTGCCAAGCGGCAGACGATGTCCGCCAGGCGCCGTGGCGCCCTGGAGGGAAGAACTCACCTGAACGTCTCCAAATCTATGTTTTTAGCGTCCCTGGGGGGCGCGATTATTCGATGAGAAAACGCCCGCTTGCGGCGGGGCGCAAGCGGGCGGGAAAGATATTTCAAGGGTCGCTGGACTCAGGTCTTTCGAGGCTCAACCAGCGGGGTGGGGATGGACGGCTCGCCCGCCAGGGTTTCGATGACGGGCGCCTCGTCATAGAGGGCGTCGCGCTCGTCCAGTTCGCGGCGGATCCGCCCGTGTTCCTGCTCGCCCAGGCCGTAGCCCAGGAAGCACAGGCCCCCCACGGTGACGAAGAAGATGGGTCCCAGGAGGAAGGCGTATTCCAGCCCCCGCACGGCGACCTCGTCATTGGTCGCCCCGGTGGCGGCGTTGTAGCCCACGCGCTCCAGAACCTGGAAGGTCAGGAAGATGGCCAGGGCGCCGGAGATCTTCGAGGTCAGGGTGGTGATGGCGTAAAGCAGGCCCGAACGCTCCTTGCCCTGTTCCAGGCGGATCTCGTCGGCCACATCGGCGGTCATGGCGCGGGTCAGCAGCTGGAAGCCCGCGGCCAGGAAGCCGGCCATGAACATCTGCACCGCGCCGACCAGCATGTCGCCCTTGGGCAGGAAGGGCAGGGCCACCAGGGTCAGGGCGTAGCCGGTGGTGGCCACCATCACCGCCCGGTGCTTGCTGATGCGCATGGCCAGTCGGCCCAGCAGGGGCGCACCGGCGAAGCCCGCCAGGATATAGACCCCCAGCAGGGCCGAGGCCTGGCTGGTGGTGAAGCCGCGGCTGTCGGTGAAGAAGAAGAGGTAGAGGGCGCTCATCCAGCCCGGGCCCAGGGACAGGCACAGATCGGCCAGGACGATCCGGCCCATGGAAGGCCGCGCGATCAGCCGCCAGTACTCCTTGATCTGGAACTTCTGGCCGGGGACGTCGGGGGCGATCTTCTCCGGCGTGAGCGCCACCACGATCCAGACGGCGACGGGCGTCAGCAGGAGGACGAACCAGCCCATGGCCGGAACTCCTTGCGCCTCGTCCATGCCCAGGCCCGAGACCAGGAAGGGCATGCCCAGGACCAGGACCGAACCCAGCACGCCGACGGCGGTCATGATGGCGAAGACCCGGGAGCGGTCATTGTATTTGGGCGCCAGGGTGGCGGCCCAGGCGGCGTGGGACAGATGCAGGATCGAGGTGCCCAGATAGAGCACCAGGAGCCAGATGATCAGGCCGGTCACCCCGCCGGAGGGCTGGATGAACAGCATGAAGATGGCCAGCATCAGCACCGGCGCGCCGATCACCGTCCATAGTCGGTAGCGGCCGAACCGGGTGCGGGTCCGGTCCATGGCCACCCCCAGCAGGGGGTCGAGGGGAATGTCGATCAGGCGGACCAGGGCGAAGGCCGAGCCCACCGCCGCCAGGCTGATGCCGATTTCCGTGGCGAAATGCCGGGGAAGATACACCGCCATGGCGATGGTCAGCGCCGACAAGGGCAGGCTTGTGCAGGCGAAAGCGAGAATCGTGGACAGCTTGAGCTGTCGCGAACTGGCGGCCGTAGCCGCGTCGGTCTGGGCCACTCGGGCGTCTCCCCATGTCGATGGTGACGCCTCTGTCGGGCGCATCCTGAAGCGTAGGTTACGCGCGTTCACCTGGGGAATGGCAAGGGCTTTGCGCCGCTTGAGCCCAAGAAAAAACGGGCGGCCCGAAGACCGCCCGTTCCTTGCCTCGCAGGCTGGCGTCCAGCCTTAGCCGCCGGACATTTTGCGGAAGAACTTCTGGCTCTGCTCGCCGCCGGCGTTGTAGGCCTGCTGGCCCTCCGGATCGGCGATCTTGGCCCAGTTGTCGCGGACCTCTTCCACCGACAGGCCGCCCTCGCCCAGATAGACGCCCTCGGTCTCATAGATGCGGGCGAGCGCGAAGGCGCCGGCGCCGGCGGTCAGGATGGCGCCCGTGGGGGCTTCTTCCGAGCAGAGATACACCACGCCCGGCGTGACATACTCCGGCTTCAGGCGTTCCAGAACCTGGGGAGGCATCAGGTTCTCGGTCATCCGCGTGGCCGCCACCGGGGCGATGGCGTTGACGTGGATGTTGTTCTTCTGGCCCTCGAGGCGCAGCGTGTTCATGAAGCCGATCACGCCGAGCTTGGCCGCGCCGTAGTTGGACTGGCCGAAGTTGCCGTAGAGGCCCGAGGACGAGGTCGTGCAGACGATGCGGCCGTAGTTCTGCTCGCGCATGATCTCCCAGACGGCCTTGGTCGGCTTCACCGTGCCCATCAGGTGCACGTTGAGGACGAGCTCGAAGTCCGGGATGTCCATCTTGGCGAAGGTCTTGTCGCGCAGGATGCCGGCGTTGTTCACCAGGATGTCGATACGGCCCCACTGGTCCATGGCCTGCTTGACCATCAGGGCGACGCCGGCGTCGTCGGTCACCGACGAGCCGTTGGAGATGGCCTCGCCGCCGGCGGCCTTGATCTCCTCGACCACGGCGTCGGCCGCGGCCGAAGAGCCGCCCGAACCGTCCACCGAGCCGCCCAGGTCGTTGATCACGACCTTGGCGCCGCGACGCGCCAGTTCGAGGGCGTGCTGACGGCCGAGGCCGCCGCCCGCGCCGGTCACGATGGCCACTTTGCCGTCGAAGCGGATGTCCGCCATGGAATTCTCCCGAGATCGGTTGAAGCAATTGGGCGGCGTTGTGCGCGGCCAAACCCTGGCCCGTCAAGGCGTTGCTGCGGCGCAAACCGAGCCGTGGCGCCCGGGGTCGAGCGGGCCGGGCCCGATCAGGCGGGCTGGGCGCCCGGCCGCAGGAACTTCACCAGCACCCTCTGGCCCACCAGGAAGGGTGCGCCGTCGGCGCTGACCACCACCTCCACCACCCGGTCGTCGGTGCGTTCGCTGGCGTCGTCGGAGACGAGCTTTCGCGCTCCGAACACGGCCGCCCGGCGCAGGACCCGCCCCTGGAAGGTCTTGGCGGGGTCGGCCTCCGAGGCGATCTCCACGGTCTGGCCGATGGCCACGTGCGGCAGGGCGCCCTCGGCGATCTCGGCCCGGACGATCCGCTGGCCCGCCGGCTCGAGGTCGAACATGTTCGAGACATTGAGGGTCGAGGCCCCGGCGCCGGGATTGGCGTGCCGTCGCACCACCACCCCGTCGGCGGGCGCCCGGATGATGGTCCGCTCGAGGTTGTACTGGGCCTCGTTCAGCCGGGCCTGGGCCGTGGCGACGGCGGCGCGCTCGGCGGCCAGTCGGGCCTCGCCCTGGCGGATCTTGTCCTGCGCCTCGTCCAGGCGCTGGGCGGCCACGAAGTTGGAGGCGGCCAGGCCCTGAAGCCGGGAGAACTCGCGCTGGGCGGCGCTGATCTCGACCTGGGACTGGGCGATCTGGGCCTGGGCCTGACGCACCTCGGCCTGGGCCCGGGCCAGAGCCAGGCGGGGTTCGTCATCTTCCAGGCGGGCCAGGACCTCGCCCTGCGCCACGGCCTGGCCTTCTTCCACCAGCACTTCGCGGACGATGCCTGCGCTCCGGGCGGCCACCTGGATCAGGCCCCCTTCCACGTCGGCCTTGCCGTTGGCGATGGCCACATAGGGGCTTTCGGCCGGCGCCTGCTGGGCGCTCTGCGCCTGGGCGGCCTCGGCCTGGCGGGCCTGATGAGCCACAAAGAGGCCCCCGCCGCCCAGGACGACAACCGCGGCGGCGGCGAACCAGACGGACTTGCGGCGGAAAAGGTCGGGCATGGGTCAGGCCTCGATGAGTTGGGGAGCGGCGGCGTCCGGAGCCGGCGAAACCCGCCGGTCGTCCAGGATGGTCCCGTCTTCGATGTGGATGATGCGGTCGGCATAGGCTTCCAGCCGCGGATCGTGGGTCACGCAGATGACCGCCGCCCCCTGGTCCTTGGCGGCCCGCTGCAGCAGCTTGATCACCACCTGGCCGTTCTCGCCATCCAGGGCCGAGGTGGGTTCGTCGGCGAACAGCAGGCGCGGCGCCTTGGCCAGGGCCCGGGCGATGGCCACGCGCTGCTTCTCACCGCCGGACAGCTCGGCCGGACGCATGTCCAGCCGGTGGCCCAGGCCCACCTCTTCCAGGGCGGTGCGGGCCCGCTCGCGGGCTTCGCTGCGGGTCAGGCCGGTGTGCTTGAGCACCGTGGTCACCTGGTCGAGGGCGCTGAGCGCGGAGAACAGGTTGAAGCCCTGGAAGATGAAGCCGCAGTGGTTCAGGCGGAACCGGTCGATGGCGCCGGTCTTCAGCGTCCAGAGGTCCTCGCCCAGGGCGCTGACCTGACCGTCGTCGGGACGCAGCAGGCCCGACAGGCAGGCCACCAGGGTGGACTTGCCCGAGCCGGAGGGCCCCATGACCATGGTCAGGTCGCCGTGGCGGGCGTCGAAGTCCACCGACTTCAGCACCTCGATGTGGCTGCGGCCGGTCTTGAAGCGCTTCACCAGACCGGTGGCGCGCAGGGCGACGCCCTGGGGCGGGAGAGGGCTCATCGCAGCAGGTCCGCCGGCTGGCTCTTCTTGAGGACGCCCAGGGACATCAGGCCTGAGCCCAGGGCGATGACGATCAGCAGCACGGCCACCCCGCTCACCCAGCCGATGGGAAAACCCATGGGCAGGCCGGCGCTACGGGCCAGGACGGAGATGGCGCTGGTGAACAGGGCGGTGGCCGCCAGGCCGGCCAGGCCCACCCAGAAGGACAGCTCCAAGACGATCAGGCGCAGGGACCCCATGGAGACCCCCAGGGCGCGCAGGCTGGCGAACTCCTTGATATTGGCCAGGATCGCGCCGCGCAGGGTCTGGGATGTGATGCCCACTCCGATGAGGAAGCCCAGGAAGACGGAGAAGCCGAGCATGATGCCGATGATCTGCTCGCGCATCAGGGCCCCCTCATTGGCCTTGGCCAGTTCGGGGCGCGTCCAGGCGCGGTAGCGGCCGTCGGCGGCGGCGTTGAGCTGGTCGCGGACAATCACGGCGCGGCTGGGATCGCGCAGCTGGATCATCAGCGGCCCGACCTTGTCGCCCTCGTCGGACATGCCCAGCAGGCGCAGGGTGTCGCGCGACACCACCACCGAGGGCTGGTTGATGGAGGGGTATCCGTCCAGCACTGCGCGGATGGTGACCGTCTTTCCGTTCAGGGTCGCCTGGTCGTTGAGCGCCACCCCTAGCCGGGCCAGGCTGCTGCGGTCCACCACCGCGGCATAGGGTTCCAGCAGGGCCACGCGGACGGCCTCGGGATAGTCCACGGGGAGGGTGACGGCGCCGGGGATGGGATCGACCACGTCCACCTGGACGAACTGGGTCACGCGCTTTTCGCCCGCCTTGGGGCGGTTCATCCAGCGTCCGCCGCCCCCGTCCAGGGCGGCCACGGAGACCACCTCGGGGTGCAGGTACATCTGCGGCGCCAGGCGGCGGGGCAGGCCGTTGGAGCCGGAATTGATCAGGCTCTCGGAATTGGCCGGCAGCACCATGAGGTCGGCCCGCGAGCGGTCAATGGTGGCTGTGGCCGCCTGGACGATGCCCGTGAACATCCCCACCTGGGCCAGGATCAGCAGACCCGAAAAGGCCAAGGCGATCACCGCCGCCAGATAGCGCCGCCATTCGTAGATCAATGTGGCCAAGGCCAGCGACATGCCCGTTCTCCTCGCCCGGGAGGTGTGGCCGGGCGGGCCTGCAAACCCAAGTTAATTCGGGGTAAGGCGCAGCCTGGGCGGTAGTCAGGCGAGATCGTGGCTGTTACGCCGGTGACATACGGGTCCTCTTAAGGACCCGGCCGTTTCCAGGTGAGAGCCGAGCCGATGAAATCCGTCTTTTTCGCCGCCGCCAGCGGCGTTGTCCTGCTGGCCGTGTCCGGCGCCCCCGCCCAGGCCGACGAGGGCATGTGGACCTTCGACAACTTTCCCGCCGCGAAGGTGAAGAGCGCCTATGGGGTCGATATCGACCAGGCCTGGCTCGACCGGGTGCGCGGCGCTTCGATCCGCCTGACCAACGGCTGCTCGGCCTCGGTGGTGTCGCCGGAGGGTCTGGTGCTCACCAACCACCACTGCGTGGTGGACTGCGTGCAGGCCCTGTCCAGCGGCGAGAAGGACTATGTCCAGGACGGCTTCCTGACCGACAGCCGCGAGGAAGAGCTGAAATGCCCCGGCCAGCAGGCCGAGATCCTGGCCGAGATCGTCGATGTGACGCAGACCGTCCAGGCCGCAGGCGCCGGCCTGACCGGCCAGGCGTTCAACCGCGCCCGCGACGCCTCCGTGGCCCAGATCGAGCAGGAGGCCTGCGCGAACGACGCCGGCTATCGCTGCCAGGTGGTCAGCCTCTACCGCGGCGGCCAGTACAAGCTCTACAAGTACCGCCGCTATGACGATGTGCGCCTGGTCTTCGCGCCAGAGTTCGCCACGGCCTTCTTCGGGGGCGACCCGGACAATTTCAACTTCCCCCGCTTCAACCTCGATATGGCCTTCCTGCGCCTCTATGAGGGCGACCAGCCGGCGGTCACCCCGGACCACCTGACCTGGACGGCGCGCGCCCCCCAGGAGGGCGAGCCCACCTTCGTCTCGGGCAATCCCGGCTCCACCAGCCGCCTGCTCACCGTCGCCCAGCTGGAGAGCCAGCGGGACCTGGCCATTCCGGTGGGCCAGCTGCAGCGCTCGGAGCTGCGCGGCCGTCTGATCCAGTTCTCCCAGCAGGGCGTCGAGGAAAAGCGCATCGCCACCGACCCGCTGTTCGGCGTGGAGAACAGCTTCAAGGTGTTCTTCGGCCGCCAGTTCGCCCTCAATGATCCTTCCTTCATGGCGGCCAAGCGCGCCGCTGAGGCCGAGCTGAAGCAGCGGGTCTTGGCCAACCGCGCCCTGACCCGCGAGATCGGCGACCCCTGGGGCGAGATCGAGGCCGCCCAGGCCGCCTACGCCGAGCAGTACATGGCCTATCGGCAGATCGAGGCCGTGGCCGGCGGCGGCTCGTCCCTCTACGGCTATGCCCGCACCCTGGTGCGCGCGGCCCAGGAGCGGAACAAGCCCAATGGCGAACGCCTGAGCGAGTTCACCGAGGCCAGGCTGCCCCTGCTGGAGAAGCGCCTGCTGGACGTCCGCCCGGTGGATCGTCCGCTGGAGGAGCTCTATCTCGCCTTCTGGCTCTCCAAGACCCGCGAATACCTGACCACCGACGACCCGGCGACCCAGCTCCTGCTGGGACGGGAAAGCCCTGAGGCCATGGCCGCCCGGCTGGCGGCGGGCTCGCGCCTGGACGACCCGGCGGTGCGCAAGGCCCTGTGGGAGGGCGGTCAGGCGGCCATCGAGGCCTCTAATGACCCCATGATCCAGCTCGCCCTGCGGATGGATTCCACCGCCCGGGGCTTGCGCGAGGCCTGGGAGACCGAGGTCGAGGCGCCCACCGCCCGGGCGGCCGAGCGCATCGCCCGCGCCCGCTTCGCCGTCTATGGCGACCAGGTCTATCCCGACGCCACCTTCACCCTGCGGCTGTCCTACGGCCAGGTGCAGGGCTGGACCCACCGCGGCCGGACCATCCCGGCGGCGACCACCCTGGCGGGCCTCTATGAGCGCGCCACCGGCGCCGAGCCCTATGCCCTTGCGCCGGCCTGGGCGGCGGCCAAGGACGATCTGGACCTTTCGATCACCTACAACTTCGTCACCACCAACGACATCATCGGGGGCAATTCCGGCTCGCCGGTGGTCAATGCGCAGGGCGAGGTGCTGGGTGCTGCCTTCGACGGCAACATCCACTCCCTGGGCGGCGACTACGGCTATGACGGCGCGCTGAACCGCACGGTGGTGGTGTCCACCGCGGCGGCCACCGAGGCCATGCGGAAGATCTACCGCCGCGACGCCCTGCTGGCCGAGCTGGGGGTCCGCTGAGCCCGGCTTGAGATCACCGGAGCCTGGTCCGGCGCCTGCGCCGGATCGGACTTCGGGACACCGGAGCCTGCGGCCTCAGAGGCGGGGGGCGTCGAGCACCGGCGCGCGACGGGCCACCCGGCGGCGCACCAGCCGCCAGCCCACCGTGCCCACGATCACCACCACGGCCACGGTGATCAGAGCCAGGACCAGCGGGTGGACGTGGTCGAGCACGTGGAAGCGTTCCAGCCCCTTGGCCGTCAGATAGCCGGGGGCCAGGGCGCCGAACACCCAGACCACGGCCGAGAGCACGTTGGCGATCTGAAAGCGCCGGTTGGACATCCGCAAGGTGCCCAGCACCGCCGGGACGAAGGCGCGCAGGGGGCCGATGAACCGGCCCACATAGACGCTGGCCACACCGAACCTCTGGCAATAGAGGCGGGTGAGGGCGAACTGTCGGCGATAGCGGCGCAGACGGGGGTGGCGCAGCACCCGCGTTCCGTAGCGGCGGCCGATGAAGAACGAGATGGCGTCGCCCACAATGGCGCCGGTGATGCAGCCGATCAGCACGGTCACCGGATCCAGCACGCCCGTGGCCAGCAGGCCGCCCGTGAGCACCAGCAGCGGCGTGGCGGGAATGAGAGCCCCCACGATCAGCAGGGATTCCAGCATGATGAAGACGCCCAGCACGGCGCCCGCCCAGGCGCTGTTGTTGCGGATCAGGTCCGCCACCGGTTCGAGCATCGCATCCATGTCGGGGTCTCTCCATCGCCTTGAGGGCGGACCTGCCCTGGCGATGTGTCATCCTAGTGGCAAATTCTGTCGGTCAGATAAAGGTCGTGCGCGCGGCTGGCGTCCCAGTCTCGGCGCCCGGAAATTACGCGCCCAGAGATCATGCGCCGAGGGATCACGCGCCGAGGGATCAAGCGCCCGAAGTCTTTGAGCCGCCGTCATCGCAGGCTTGGGCGGCCTCGGCGGCGTCGAGGCTGGTCTTCAACCCGTCCAGGGCCCGGCGCAGGCTGGACAGCGCCTCCAGGTCGCCGCCCATGCGGCAGAGAACCTGCCCCGGGACGGCGCGCGCGGGGATGCGCAGGGCCCGGCCCGCATCGGTCAGGTCGATCATCACCCGGCGCTCGTCCTGGGGCGAGCGGGTGCGGCTCACCAGGCCCTGGGCCTCCATCCGCTTGAGCAGGGGGGTGAGGGTGCCGCTGTCGAGGTCGAGGGCCTGTCCCAGATCGCCCACCGAGCGGGGCGCCTGCTCCCAGAGGGCGAGCATGACCAGATACTGGGGATAGGTCAGGCCCAGGGGCGCCAACAGGGGCCGGTAGAGCCGGGTCACCCGGTTGCTGGCGCCATAGAGGGCGAAGCACAGCTGCACATCCAGGCGAAGGGGGTCTGGCCCTTCGCCTGGCTCTGGCCGGTCTGGACTGGCGTCGTCCTGTCTCACTGCACCGTCGTGGTCAGCCGCACGTCGATATTGCCACGCACCGCATGGGAATAGGGACAGACCTTGTGCGCCGCCTCAACAAGTTCCTCTGCAGCCGTCTGGTCGAGGCCTGAGATCTCGGCGGCCAGGGCGACGCCCAGCTGGAAGCCGCCGTCGCGGGGGTGCAGCTCCACCGTGGCGGTCACCGCGGCGTCCTTCAGGGGCAGCTTCTGCTGACGCGCCACGAAGCGCAGGGCGCTTTCGAAACAGGCCGCATAACCGGCGGCGAACAACTGCTCGGGATTGGCGCCGCCACCCTTGCCGCCCAGCTCGGGGGGCATGGCGAGGGTCAGGTTCACCTGGCCGTCGGGGGTCTGAACGTGGCCTTCCCGGCCGCCGACGGCGCGGGCGCTGGTGCTGTAGAGAGGGGTCATGGGCTGCTCCTTTTGAACTGTGAACGATTATATTGTGCGCAATATATCTTGCCGCAAGATCAGGCGCCGGACTTTTCTGCGGCGCCTGGGCGCTTGCGCTCGCCGGGCGCATCCTCTTCAAGGGCTGGGCAGCGCACGCGGTGGGGTGGTGCGCCATGAGGACTGCGGATGTTCCGACCCGAAAACGCCCAGAGCCTGCTGGGGCTCGCGCTCGTCCTGCTCGTCTGCTGGGCCCTGTCGGAGGATCGGTCGCGCTTTCCCTGGCGTCTGGCCCTGGGCGCCCTGGCCGTGCAGGTGGGGCTGGTCCTGACCCTGTTCGGCCTGCCCGGCGCGCGCAGCGTGGTGCGGGCCATCAATGACGGCGTGGACGGCCTGGCCGCAGCCACCGCCCAGGGGACCCAGTTCGTCTTCGGCTATCTGGCCGGCGGCGCCCAGCCCTATGTCCTGGCCAATGAGGGGGCGCTGTTCGTCTTCGCCTTCCAGGTCCTGCCGCTCATCCTGGTCATTTCGGCGCTCTCGGCCCTGCTCTGGCACTGGCGGGTTCTGAAGTGGATCACCCAGGGCTTCGGCTTCGTGTTCCAGAAGACCATGGGCCTGGGCGGCGCCTCGGCCCTGGCGGTGGCGGTGAACATCTTCCTGGGCATGATCGAAAGCCCCATCGTCATCCGCGCCTATCTGGACAAGCTGACGCGCTCGGAAGTGTTCCTGATGATCGTGGTGGGTCTGGCCACGGTGGCCGGTTCGACCATGGTGGCCTACGCCACCATCCTGCGCGAGGTGCTGCCCAACGCTGCGGCCCACGTCCTGGTGGCCTCCATCGTCTCGGCGCCGGCCGGCGTTCTCCTGGCCCGCATCATGGTGCCCGAGAAGAAGGGCGTGGGGGGCTACTACGCCGACTACGGCTCCCTGCTGAAGTACGACTCCTCCATCGACGCCATCTCCAAGGGCACCATGGACGGCCTGACGGTGGCGCTGAACATTTCGGCCATCCTCATCGTCTTCGTGTCCTTCGTGGCCATCGGCAACGGCCTGCTGGGCGTCTTCCCGGACGTGATGGGCGCGCCGCTGACCATTGAGCGGGTGCTGGGCGTGGTCTTCGCGCCCCTGGCCTGGCTGATCGGGGTGCAATGGTCGGAGGCCGTCCAGGCCGGCTACCTGCTGGGCGTCAAGCTGATGCTCACCGAGTTCATCGCCTTCATCCAGCTGGGCGGCGTGCCGGCCGAGGCCATGAGCGAGCGCACCCGCATGATCATGACCTACGCCCTGTGCGGCTTCGCCAATATCGGTTCGGTGGGCATCACCGTCACCGGCATGGGGGTGCTGATGCCCGAACGGCGGGCGGAGATCATCGGCATGGTGTGGAAGGCCTTGCTGGCCGGCTTCCTGGCCACCTGCATGACCGCCGCCGTGGTGGGGGCCATGCCCCGGGAGCTGTTCGGCCTCTGAGGGCGCCCCCGCCCTTGACCGCCCTCCCTTGACCGCCCCGCCTTGACCGCCCTGGCGTCAAAGGGTCACCTCTGGCCTGTCATCGGAGGGACGACCATGAAGCTCTACGACACTCCGCGCGCGCCCAATCCGCGTCGGGTCCGCCTGTTCATGATCGAAAAGGGGATCACCGACGTCGAGATCGTCCAGGTGAGCCTGCTGGAGGGCGCGCACAAGCAGCCCGACTATCTCGCCAAGGCCGGCCTGCCCAATGTCCCCATGCTGGAGATGGACGACGGGACCTGCATCACCGAGAGCCTGGCCATCTGCCGGTATCTGGAAAGCCTCTATCCCGAGCCCAACCTGATGGGCCGCGATCCCCGGGAGACGGCGATCATCGAGATGTGGACCCGCCGGGTGGAGATGATGGTCGCCACCCCCCTGATGATGGCCGTGCGGCACACGCACCCGGCCCTGGCGGTGCTCGAGAAACAGAACCCGGCGGTGGGCGAATCCAATGCGGAGAGCGGAACCCGCGCCCTGAAGCTCATCGACCGCCGCCTGGCCGAGAGCCCCTGGATCGCCGCCGATCGCCTGACCATCGCCGACATCGTCGCCTTCGCCTCCATCGACTTCGCGCGGATGATCCGGTTCAAGCCGCCGGAGGAGATGACCCATCTGGGCCGTTGGATGGAGGCCATGAACGCCCGCGAATCGGTGAGCCTGGCCAAATGAGAACCTCCGCAACCCGCGCCGCCCTTTTCGCGGCCTTCTGCCTGGCGGCCCTGCCGCTTGCGCCGGCGTCCGCCCAGAACGTGATCCTGAACAAGGCCGGCGCGGCCCCCACGACCCTCACCGCCGAGGCGCTGAAGGGTCTGCCGCGGGTGCGGCTGGAGGTGAAGGCCGGGTCTGGCGTGGATGTGTATGAGGGGCCGGCCCTCTCCCATCTGATGCGGGAGGCCGGAATTCCGGTGGGCCCCCGGGCCCATCGTGACCCCATGCGAGGCTATCTCGTGGTGCGCGGCGCGGACGGCTACCGGGTGGTCGTGTCGGCCGCCGAGGCCGACAAGGAGCTGCACCAGGGCGGCGTCATCCTGGCCGACACCCTGAACGGGGCGCCCCTGCCAGACGCCCAAGGGCCTTGGCGCCTGGTGGTGGACGGCGACCTGCGCCCCTGGCGCAGCGTGCGTCAGGTGGTCTCCATCGACTATCGCCTGGCCGACTGAAGGCGGCGCCTGTCGCCCTCTATCCCCGCGGATAGAGCATGACCTGAGTGCATCGGAAGGCGGCCATGAGCTTGCCGGTGGCGGCGTCTTCGACGCGCGCGTCCCACACCTGGGTGGTGCGCCCGCCATGCAGGAGGCTGGCGGTGCACCGCACCTCGCCTTCACGCAGGGTGCCGACGAAGTTGCACTTAACCTCAGCGGTGGTGAAGCCGCTGGCGCCCTCGGGCCAAACGGTCGAGACGCCGTAGGCGCACAGGATGTCGGCGACGCTGAGCACCGAGCCCGCCAAGAGGAAGCCCGTATGGGCCACCAGATCCGGACGCACAGCGAAGCGGCCGACCACCTTGCCCGGCTCGCATTCGAGAATCTCCAGACCGAGGTGGCCCGGCAGCTTGCCGATATTGGCCTCGTTGAGGCGCTCGCGGCTGGTGTTGTTGCTCGTGGCTGGCATGGGCCGAAGCTAGAGGGTGATGAGACAGGTGGAAACCGCCTATCGCCGACCCGCCGGCTTTGCGGAGGGGCCCGAGCCCTCAGGCCGCCTTGATCAGTTCCAGGGAGCGGATGCGACTTTCCAGGGTGGGACCCGACGCCATCACGAAGATTTCGTCCGCGCCGGTGTGGAAGGCCTTATCGGCCAGTCGGGCGCGCACGGTCTTGGCCGAGCCTGCGATGCTGCGCGCCTCGATGTCCGCCAACCGCGGGTCATCCGCATGTTCGGCCAGGAAGGCCTGGGCTTCGGGGATCACCGGGAAGCGCTGGCGCCGGCCCAGGGTGGTGGCGAGCGTCGAGGCCCGGCGCGGGGCGTCCAGGCGCACGGCCTCGGCGTCCGTCTCCGCGGCCAGGGCGATGGCGGCGACGCCGGCCCAGGGCCTGTCCCGGAACGGGGAGGGGCGGAAGTTGTCGCGATAGGCCTGCACCGCCGGCGCCCCGTCGCTGCGGGCGATGAACTCGGCGAACACCATGCCCACCCCGGCCTGGCCGGCGAAGGCCGCGCTGTCGGCCGAGGAGCACAGCATGAAGAGGTCCGGGTGGCTGGGGCCCGTGGGATGGGCGCGGATGTCATGGGCCGGATGGTCCGGCCCGATGAGTTCCTTGCCGGACGCGTCCAGCAGCCAGGCGTTCAGGAGGGCGAAGTAATGGCCGAAGGCTTCGGACGAGGATGAGCGCAGGGCCGCGCCGGTGCGGCCGTCGGCGCCCAGGGCGCGGCCGACCCCCAGGTCGATGCGGCCCGGCGCCAAGGCCTCAAGCTCCATGAAGACCTCGGCCACCTTCAGCGGCGAATAGTTGACCAGCATCACCCCGCCCGATCCCAGCCGGATGGTGGAGGTGGCCTGGGTCAGGGCGGCGATGAGGATTTCCGGGGCCGGCGAGGCCAGGCCGCCGATATTGTGGTGCTCGGCCACCCAGAAGCGGTGATAGCCCAGGCGCTCGGCCGCCTTGGCCACCTCCAGGGTCTCACGCACCGCCTGAGCCTGGGTGTTGTCGCCCCCCACCGGCGACAGGTCGAGAACCGACAGCATGCTCATGGGCGCGGCCCGCGGACTTCGCGCAGGATCATCTTCACCCCATAGGCCGCGGCCAGACCGGCGAAGATCAGCACCACCACCGAGACCGGCAGGGCGGTGGGTTCATCCCCGCCGACCCAACGCGATGGGGGCACGCTGGCCATGTAGAAGACCACTTCGATCAGTTTGAAGGCCGCCACCGGGCCGGTGACCAGGGCGAGCGCGGCGCCCAGGGCGATCTGGCTCAGCTTGGGCT
>NZ_DAIMHV010000059.1:0-16177 GCF_036723115.1 Phenylobacterium sp.
GCGCAGGCCCCCTTCGCGATAGGCCTGCAGCTTCACGCCCTTGCCCCGGGGCATTTCCGGCAGCTCGGCCGTGGGGAAGATGAGAATCTTCCCATTGTCGCCCACCACGGCCATGTGGTCCCCGGAAAGGACAGCGGTCGGCGCCGCGCCGGCCTTGTCGACACTCAGCACCTGCTTGCCCGCCCGGCGCGCCGAGACCGCCTCATCCTCGGCCAGGATGAAACCGTATCCGGCATGGGAGGCCACGATGCGTTTGACGCCCGGCTTGTGGGCGAAGACATCAACGATCGCCACCTGATCCTCCAGGTCGATCATCAGCCGCAGGGGTTCGCCGTGGCCGCGGGCCGACGGCAGCTTGTCGCAGCCCAGGGTGAAGAAGCGCCCGTCCGAGGCGAGGATCAGCAGCTTGTCGGTGGTCTCGGCCGGGACCACGAAGCCCAGCTTGTCGCCTTCCTTGAACTTCAGCTCAGAGGGATCGTCCACCCGGCCCTTGGCGGCGCGGATCCAGCCCCGTTCCGACAGGATGACGGTGATGGGCTCGCGGGGAATCATCGCCTCGATGGCCGCTTCGGCGTCCACCTCCGGCGCTTCAGCGAAGACCGAGCGACGGGCGCCGACGGCGGTGTCGGGGCCCAGCACCTTGCGCACCTCCTTCAGCCCCACCCCCACCAGCTTCCACTGGCGGGCGTCGGAGTCCAGCAGCTTGAGGATGCCGTCCCGCTCTTCCGCCAACTCGCCGTGCTCGCGACGGATCTCCATCTCCTCCAGCCGGGCCAGCTGGCGCAGGCGGGTGTTGAGGATGGCGTCGGCCTGGATGTCGGAAAGGTCGAAGGCCGCGATCAGCTTGGCCTTGGGTTCGTCCTCATAGCGGACGATGCGGATCACCTCGTCCAGATTGAGGTAGGCGATCAGCAGGCCGTCGAGGATGTGCAGACGCGCCTCGATCTTGCCCAGGCGGTGACGCGCCCGGCGCACCAGAACTTCGCGCCGGTGGTCCAGGAAGGCGACCAGCGCCTCCTTGAGGCTCATGACCCGCGGCGCGCCACGGGCGTCCAGCACGTTCAGATTGACCGAGAACCGGCTCTCCAGGTCGGAGAGCTTGAACAGGCTCTCCATAAGGACTTCGGGCTCGATGTTGCGGCTTTTGGGCTCCAGGACGAGGCGGATATCCTCGGCGGACTCGTCGCGCACGTCGCCCAGCAGGGGCGCCTTCTTGGTCTCGATCAGCCCGGCCAGCTGCTCCACCAGATCGGCCTTCTTCACCTGATAGGGGATCTCGGTGACGATGATCTGATAGGTCCCGCGACCGGTGTCCTCGCGCTCCCAGCGGGCCCGCGTGCGCACCCCGCCCCGGCCCGTCTCATAGGTCTCCACCAGAGAGGCGTGGGGTTCGACGATGACCCCGCCGGTGGGGAAGTCCGGCCCCTTCACATGGACCATCAGGTCGGCCACCGAGGCCTGCGGATGGTCCAGCAGCAGCAGGCAGGCGTCGATGAGCTCGGCGGCGTTGTGCGGCGGGATGGAGGTGGCCATGCCCACGGCGATGCCGCTGGAGCCGTTGGCCAGCAGATTGGGGAAGCCCGCGGGCAGGACCACCGGCTCCTCGTCCTCCCCGTCATAGGTGGGGCGGAAGTCGACGGCGTCCTCATCGATGCCGTCCAGCAGGAGCTGAGCGGCGTCGGTCAGCTTGCACTCGGTGTAGCGCATGGCCGCGGCGTTATCGCCGTCGATATTGCCGAAGTTCCCCTGGCCGTCGATCAGCTGGTAGCGCTGGGCGAAGTCCTGGGCGAGGCGGACCAGGGCCTCATAGACGGCGGTGTCCCCGTGCGGGTGGTACTTACCGATGACGTCGCCGACCACCCGGGCCGACTTCTTGGCCGAAGCGTTGGGGTCCAGGCGCAGCTGGCGCATGGCGAAGAGCAGACGCCGGTGAACGGGCTTCAGCCCGTCGCGCACGTCTGGCAGGGCGCGGCCGGTGATGGTTGACAGCGCATAGGCCAGGTAGCGGCGCGACAGGGCCTCGGTCAGGGGCTCGTCGATGATGCGGTCGCCGTCGCCGTCGGACGGCGGGGGGATGTGCTTGCCCATTGATTCTCCTCAGGCCCCGATTCTAGCGGCTCGGGGCGGCCGCGTCACAGTGGGCCCGATCAAAGCCGGCCGGCGTCGGCCAGCCGGTCGATCATCCAGTGCCTGGCCGGCGGCAGGGGCCGGTTCAGGGCGTTGAAGACGAAGGCTTCCAGAAAGTGGCCGGTCAGGTCGAGGCCCGCCCGCACGTCGCCCGGCGCAAGTCCGCCCTGGGCCGACAACAGGAAGGGCGGAAGCGCCAGCAGCCGGTCCTTGTACGGCTCGCCGGCCTGTCGGCTCACCGCCCGGCCGGTGCGGGGGCTCACATAGATGAGGTCGTCGGTGTCGCCGGTGGCCGCGCACCGGGAGAGATCCAGGCCGAACCCCAGGTCCTGCAGCAGGCCGGCTTCGAAGCGCACGAAGACGGCGGGCCAGATGTCGGGATGGACCAGGGCGGCGATCAGGGCCTCCAGCGCCAGATAGGCGCCCGCATGGGGCTCGCGGTCCGGCAGGGCGCCGGCGGCCACCGCGGCGGCGGCGGACAGGCCGTGCAGGGCCAGGGGATCGTCGAACAGGGCCGAGGGTCCCTCCCCCACCGGCTCCAGGGTGGCCGAGCCCAGCTGATCGGCCACCCGGGCGCGGAAGCGGACGCCCACCGCCGCCCCGGGCTGAAGAAAGGGTTTGAGCCGGCGCGAGGCTCCGCCCGCCACATGGGCGGCGTAACGGCCGTGTCGGGCGGTGAGCAGTTCCACGATGGCGCCCGTCTCCCCATGGGCGCGGGCGGCGAGCACGAAGGCGTCGTCCTCGAACTCCATCAGGGCGCCTCAGACGTCGAAGTCCAGGCCCACATCGCCGTAGAACTCGCGCTTGTCGGCCCAGGCCTCGTCCACCTTGACCAGCAGGAAGAGGTGGACCTCCCGGTCGAACAGGTCCTTGAGCTCCTCGCGGGCCTTCTGACCGATCCACTTCAGCGTCTGACCGTTCTTGCCCAGCACGATGGGCTTCTGGCTCTCGCGCTGCACATAGATGGTCTGCTCGATCCGCACCGAGCCGTCCTTGCGCTCCTCGAAGGCGGTGGTGTCCACCGCCGCCGCATAGGGCAGCTCTTCATGGACCCGCAGATAGAGCTTTTCCCGGGTGATCTCGGCGGCCAGCAGGCGGGCGGGCAGATCGGCGGTCTGCTCCTCCGGATAGAGCCACGGCCCCTCGGGCACCAGCTCGCCCATGCGTCGCTTCAGGTCGCCCACGCCCGATCCGTCGGCGGCCGAGATCATGAAGACCTCCGAATAGACCCCGGTGTCGAACAGGCGCTGAGAGAGGGCCAGCAGGCGTTCGCGCTTGACCCCGTCGATCTTGTTGAGGGCCAGGATGGCGGTCTTGCCCGCCCCCTTCAGGCCTTCGATGATCGAGGCGACGTCGGCGGCCGAGCGCTTGTCGGCGGACTTCGCGCCGGGTTCGGCGGCGGCGAGTTCGGCCTGGACATCCACCAGATGAACGACGGCGTCGGCCTCCTCCGCTCCGCCCCAGGCCGAGCGGACCATGGCCCGGTCCAGGCGGCGCCGGGGGGTGAAGATGCCCGGCGTGTCCAGCAGAACCACCTGGCTCTCGCCCTCGATGGCCACGCCGCGCACGGGGAAGCGGGTGGTCTGCACCTTCTGGGTGACGATGGAGACCTTGGCGCCCACGAGGCGGTTGGTCAGGGTGGATTTGCCCGCATTGGGCGCGCCGATGATGGCGACAAAGCCGGCTCGGCTCATAGGGGGCCTTCGCGTTTGAGCAACATGACCTGGGCGGCGGCCTTTTCGGCCTCCTGTTTGGAACGCCCCAGGGCGTCTTCGGGATCATAACCCTGGATCGTCACCCGCACACGGAAGGATGGCGCGTGATCGGGTCCCTCCCGGCTGACGACCTCATAGGTGGGCAGCGGCAGGCCTCGGCCCTGGGCCCATTCCTGTAGCTGGGTCTTGGGGTCCTTGGCCCTGGGCGCTTTCAAGGCGTCAAAGCCCGGCGCCCAGAACTCCAGGAAGAAAGTCCTGGCCCGCTCCAGCCCCGCGTCCACATAGAGGGCGCCGATTAGGGCCTCGCAGGCGTCGCCCAGCACGGTTTCCGATTCCCGGGCGCCGATCTTGGCCGCGCTGGGGGACAGGCGCAGGGCCTCCCCCAGGCCGATGTCCCGGGCCACCTCGGCGCAGGCCTGATAGTTCACAAGGCTCGCCAGTCGGCGGCTCAGCTCGCCCTCGCGGGCTTCGGGATCGAGGGCCATGAGCCGCTCGGCCGCCAGCAGGTTCAGCACCCGGTCGCCCAGGAACTCCAGCCGCTCATAGTGGCGCACCTTGGCCGCCCCATCGCCGACGCTGGCATGGGTCAGGGCGCGTTCGAGAAGCTCGCGGTCCTGGAATTGATGGCCGATCCGGTCCTGCAACCGCGCCACGGCGGTCAAGCGCCGGTTCGTCGTCACGGGATCACTGCAGGATGTTGAAGAACCGGCCAGGCCGCGCCTCGGTCACCCAGGTCCAGGGCTTGAACAGCGAGGCCGCCCGCTCCCAGGACAGAAGGATGATCTGCGCCTTGCCCACCAGGTGGTCGGCGGGAACATAGCCCACCCCTTCCTCGAGGGAGCGGCGGCTGTCGAGGGAGTTGTCGCGGTTGTCCCCCATGAAGAAATAGTGGCCCTCGGGCACCAGATAGGGGCCGCGATTGTCGTCGGCGCCGTCGGGACCCATGTCGTAGGTCACGAAGGTGCGGCCGTCCGGCAGGGTTTCGCGATAACGCGCGACCTCGCGGGTGAAGCCATAGCCGGTGTCGACGATCCCGGGCGAGAGCTCCTCGCGGGGGACGGGCTGGCCGTTCAGGATGATCTGACCGCCGCGGATCTCGATGCGGTCGCCGGGCAGGCCGATCAGGCGCTTGATGTAGTCCGTCCGGCCGTCCCGCGGCAGCTTGAACACGACGATGTCGCCGCGCTTAGGCTCGCTGCCCATGATGCGCCCCTGGAACAGGGGCGGGCTGAAGGGGATGGAGTGGCGCGAATAGCCGTACGAGAATTTGGAGACGATGATGTAGTCGCCTTCCAGCAGGTTCGGCTCCATGGACGCCGAGGGGATGGTGAAGGGCTGGAACAACAGCACCCGCAGCACCAGGGCGATCAGGAGGGCGTAGACGACCGTCTTCACGATCTCCACGATCTCGTTGACGGTGTCGGGCTTATCGCTGGCCTGCACGCTCTGCACGTTCTCGCTCATGCGGGATGATCCCCAAGACGCCGCCAGAACGCGCGCCGGATATGGGTTAGCTAGCCCTTGCAAGGACGCCAGGCAAGCCAGCCGCCCCAGAAGTCGCCCGCAGGGCCCGATTGCGGGCCCCGTGCGTCTATTCGGGCACGGCCTCGATGATGACGAAGGCCTGGGCGTAAGGATGGTCGTCGGTCAGGGTCAGATGCACCACCGCCCGGTGGCCGGCCGGGGTGATCTCCTGCAGGCGTTTCAGGGCGCCGCCGCTCAGCACCATGGTCGGCGCCCCGGACGGCATGTTGGCCACCCCCATGTCGCGCCAGAAGACCCCGCGGCGAAACCCGGTGCCCAGGGCCTTGGAACAGGCCTCCTTGGCGGCGAACCGCTTGGCGTAGCTGGCCGCGCGGTCGGGCTTGCGCTCCGAGCGCCGCCGCTCGGTCTCGGTGAAGATGCGCTGGGTGAAGCGCTCGCCAAACCGCTCCAGAGTGTTCTCGATGCGGCGGATGTCGGCCAGGTCCGAGCCCAGACCCAGGATCACGCCGCCGTCTCCGCGCGGGCTTCATCCATCAGAGCGCGCATCCGCTGGATGGCGGCCGGAAGACCGATGAAGATGGATTCGCCGATCAGGAAGTGGCCGATGTTCAGCTCCACCACCTCGGGAATCGCGGCGATGGGCTTGACCGTCTCGTAGTCGATTCCGTGGCCGGCATGGACCTCCAGGCCCAGACGCGCGGCCTCGGCGGCGGCGGCGCGCAGCCGCTCCAGCAGTCCGGACGCGCGGGGATCGCCCTCGCGCACGGCGTCGCAATAGGCGCCGGTGTGCAGCTCGACCACCTGGGCGCCCATGGCCTTGGCGGCGGCGGCCTGATCGAGATCGGCGTCGATGAAACACGAGACCCGGATCCCCGCCCCGGCCAATCGCCCCACCACCGGGGCGATGTTGTTGTGGCCCTTGATCAGGTCGAGGCCGCCTTCGGTGGTCACCTCTTCCCGGCGCTCAGGCACCAGGCAGGCGGCGTGCGGCAGATGGCGCAGCGCGATGGCCTCCATCTCCGGCGTCACCGCCATTTCCAGGTTCAGGGGCCGGCCGCGACGCTTCACGATCACCGCCAGGGCGTCGATATCGGCGTCGGAAATGTGCCGGCGATCCTCCCGCAGGTGGGCGGTGATGCCGTCGGCGCCGGCGGCGATGGCCATCTCGGCGGCCCGCACCGGGTCGGGATAGGCCGCCCCCCGAGCGTTCCGGATGGTGGCCACATGGTCGATATTCACCCCCAGACGCAGGCGCCGGCTCATGCGTTGAGCCTCCGGCTGCCGGGATCCTCGATGGGGATGGCCGCCAGTTCGGGGGGCAGGCTGTCGGCCGGATAGGCGGGAATGTCCAGGCGGGCCAGGGACAGGAAGGGCGCGCCGATCTCGGCCTTGCCGCCGGACCGATCCACCAGGCAGGCCGCGCAGACCACTTCGCCGCCGGCCTCGCGGATGGCCTCCACGCACTCGCGGGAGGAAAGGCCCGTGGAGACGATGTCCTCCACCATGGCCACCCGTGCGCCGGGCTTGAGCGTGAAAGCGCGGCGGAACTTCAGCCGACCGTCCACCCGCTCCACATAGATCGAGGGCACGCCCAGCTGGCGGGCGGTCTCATAGCCGGGGATGATGCCCCCCACGGCGGGCGAGACGCAGACATCCACCTCCCCCACTTCGCGTCGGATCAGATCGGCCAGGGCCTTGCAAAGACGCTCGGTGCGGTCAGGGTACTGGAAGACGAGGTTTTTCTGCAGGAAGACCCCCGAATGCAGCCCCGAGGAGAGCACGAAGTGGCCTTCTCGCAGGGCGCCGGCGCCGCGGAATTCCTCAAGCACGTCGTCAGTGTTCATTTGGGCGTCTCCTTGCGGGCGAATTATCCGAGGCAGGCCTAGATGTCACCATTGTCAGCCATGATGCTGGGGCCGATTCGAAGGAGGCCGCTTCACCCATGCCCGGGATTATCACAACCGAGCGCCTGACGCTGCGCTCCGCCCGGGCGAGCGATCTTGAGCCGATGCACGAAATCCTCGGCTCGGCCACCGCCATGGCCTTCTGGTCCACCCTGCCCCATGTGAAGCTGGAAGAGACCCGGCTGTGGCTGGACGGCATGATGGCCACCCGCGCCGACGACTTCATCGTCGAAACCAAGGCCGGCGAGGTCATCGGCAAGGTCGGCTTCTGGGCCGATCCGGAGATCGGCTACATCCTGCACCCGGCCGCCCAGGGCAAGGGCTACGCCCAGGAGGCGGTCTCGGCGGTCATTGACCGGGCTTTCCGCGATCGGGGGCTGACCGAGGCCACCGCCGATGTGGACCCCAATAACACCGCCTCGCGACGGCTGCTGGAGCGGCTGGGCTTCGTGGTGGTGGGCAGCGCCCAGAAGACCTATCTGCTGGGCCACACCTGGGCCGACAGCCTCTATCTGCGCTGCACGCCCCAGACCTTCACCGGCCCCATGACCCCCTGGACCTGGCGGGCCAACGAGCTGGCCTGAGACCCGCTCGCCGCCCTAACCCTTGGCCCGGTCCACGGTCTCGACGCTGGGATTGGCCCGAAGGCCCGCGGCGATATGGGTGAGGTGCTTGGCGTCCTTCACCTCAAGGTCGAAATCCACATCGAAGAAGTCGCGCTGGCGATGGTGCATGCGCAGATTGACAATGTTGCCGCCGGCCTCGCCGATAATGGTGCAGGCCTGACCGAGCACGCCGGGCGCGTTCTTGATGGTCGCCACCAGGGTGGCGCGGGAAATGGTGTTGCGCTCGGCCTCCGGCGTCCATTGCAGGTCGCGCCAGAGCTCCTCGCGATCCTCGTATTCGGCCAGGGTGGCGCAATCGATGGTGTGGACGGCCAGCCCCGCCCCCTCGGGATCCAGGATGCCGACGATGCGATCGCCCGGCACCGGGCTGCAGCACTCGGCGAAGTGAAGGCTGATCCCGGGGGTCAGGCCCCCGCCGCGCACATAGAGCCGCGCGCCGGCGCCGCCCTCGATCCGCCGCTGGGCGATGGCGGCGTCCCGGTCCGAGGCATTGAGGCCGGGGAAGACCACGTCCAGGACCTGGGTGGGGCTGGTGCGGCCGCGGCCCACCGCCTCGAAGAGCTCGTCCTCCGTAGGGGTGGCGAAGCGGTCGAGGGCCGGCCGCAGGGACACCTCGGCCCGGCGCTTGCCGGCGCGCTCGAAGGTCTGGTCGATGCTGGCCCGGCCCAGTCGGATGAACTCGTCGCGCTCGCTCTGGCGGATGTGGCGGCGGATGGCCGACCGGGCGCGGCCGGTGACGGTGAGCGAGCGCCAGTCGGGCGGCACCACCGGCTTGGCCCCGCGGATCACCTCCACCACGTCGCCGTTCTGCAGGGCGGTGCGCATGGGACGCAGCTCGCCATTGATCTTCACGCCGATGCAGGTGTCGCCCACGTCGGTGTGGACGGCATAGGCGAAGTCCAGCGGCATGGCGCCCCGCGGCAGGCTGACCAGCCGGCCCTTGGGAGTGAAGACGAACACCTGGTCCAGGAACATTTCGAGCTTGGCGTGCTCGACCAGTTCCTCGACATCGCCGCCGTGCTCGAGCAGCTGGACCAGATGGCGCAGATTGACCAGCGGATCGCGCCCGCCGGCGGCGGCCTGGGCCTCGGCGTCGAAGCCGTAGCTCTCGTTCTTGTAGCGCCAGTGGGCCGCCACGCCGTCCTCGGCCACCCGGTCCATGGCCTCGGTGCGGATCTGCATCTCGATGCGCATGCCGCGCGGGCCCACCACGGTGGTGTGGATGGAGCGGTAGTTGTTCCGCTTGGGCGTGGAGATGAAGTCCTTGAACCGCTCCGGCACGCTGGGCCACGAACGGTGGATGACGCCGAGCGCGCGGTAGCAGTCCTCCTCGGTGTCGACGATCACCCGGAAGGCGTAGATGTCCGACAGCTGGGAAAAGCCGATGGATTTGCGCTGCAGCTTCCGCCAGATCGAGAAGGGATGCTTCTCTCGGCCGAAGACCCGGGCCGGGATGCCGGCCTCCTTCAGCTTGGCCGAGACCTCGCCCGACACCAGCGAGACCGCCCCGCCCTGCTCCTGACGCAGGGCCTCCAACCGGCGGCCGATGGCGTCGCGCGCCACGGGATTGAGGTGCAGGAAGGCCAGCTCCTCCAGCTCGGTGCAGATGCGGTGACAGCCGATGGACCGCGCCAGGGGGGCGTAGATTTCCAGGGTCTCGCGGGCGATCCGCTCGCGCTTGGCCGGGTTCTTGATGAACTGAAGCGTGCGCATGTTGTGCAGGCGGTCGGCCAGCTTGACCATCAGGACCCGCACGTCCTTGGAGATGGCCAGGATGAACTTCCGCAGGTTTTCGGCCTGGCGGGTGTGTTCGGAATTGCCTTCCAGCTGGGAAAGCTTGGTGACGCCCTCCACCAGCTCGCCGATCTCGGGGCCGAACAGCTCGTCGATGTCGCCCCGGCTGACCGGACAGTCCTCGATGACGTCGTGCAGCAGGGCCGTGACGATGGTGGCGGTGTCCAGCCGGTATTCGGTCAGGATGCCCGCCACCTCGATGGGATGGGCGAAATAGGGGTCGCCGGACGCCCGCTTCTGCGACCCATGCATGCGCATGGCGTACACATAGGCGCGGTTGAGCAGCGCCTCGTCGGCGGTGGGATCGTAGGAGCGGACCTTTTCGATCAGCTCGTACTGGCGGAGCATCCGCGGGCGACGGCCCGGGCCGTCGGCGGCGACGGGCGCGTCTTCAGGTTCGGCGACGGGGGGCGCCGCCTGGGCGATCAGAGGGTCTGCGCCTTCGGGGCTCAGTACCGCTCCTCCTGACCGCCATCACGGTCGCTTTGCAGGGCCCGCACCAGTTCCAGCTCGCTCATCTGGGTGTGGGTCGGGTCGGCCAGCAGGGCCAGGGTTTCGGCCTCTTCCTCGGCCTCGGTGTGCTCGTCCACCCGCTGCAGGCTGGAGATCAGGTTCTCGCGCAGCTCCTCGGCGTCGACCACGTCGTCGGCGATCTCCCGCAGGGCCACCACGGGGTTCTTGTCGTTGTCGCGATCCACCAGCAGCTGGGCGCCGGCCGAGATCCCCCGCGCCCGATGGGCGGCCAGAAGAACCAGGTTGAAGCGGTTCGGGACCTTCTGGATGCAATCTTCGACGGTGACGCGGGCCATGAAATCCTCGGATCAGGGAGAGAACTGGCGAAAATAGAGCTTCGCGCCCGATTGTGCAACGCCGCAGAGGCGATCACGTGCTGGACGGCCTCGGGCGATCTACCCCGCCCGCGCATCGGCGCCGACGCCGGCCCGGGCCGCCAGGACCTGGGCCGTGAGGCCCAAGACGGGGTGTCGCCAACCGGGCGCGATCTCGCTCAGCGGACCCATGACGAACAGCCGGTCATGGGCGCGGGGATGCGGCAGAACAAGGTCGTTCGTATCGATCACCCGGCGCCCATGGGCGATGAGGTCGAGGTCAAGGGTGCGCGGCGCGTTCCTTTCCCCCCGATTGCGGTTGAATTCCGCCTCGATTGAAAACAGGGTATCGAGAACCGAACGGGGTTCGGGCGGCGCCTCGACAATGACGACGCCGTTGCGATACTCCGGGCTGGACGGGTCGGGCCAGGCGGCAGAGCGCCACCAGCGCGACCGACGAAGAACAGGCAATCCCGCCTGGTCGAGATGAACCAGGGCGGTTTCCAGAAGGGCCTCGGAGGACGCGAATTCGCCGGCGAGATTGCTGCCCAGGGCGACAATCACCGCCTCGTCCCAGTCGGGACCGTCACGCTCCGATCCCGCGCCGATTTCAAGGATTTCCACGATTATGACTTTCTACCCCACCGATCGGATCGCCCTGTTTATCGACGGCGCGAACCTGTACTCGGCGGCCAAGGGACTCGGCTTCGATATCGACTACCGCAAGCTGCTCGAGGAGTTCCGCAAGCGCGGCGTGCTGGTGCGCGCCTACTACTATACCGCCCTGGTGGAGGACCAGGAGTACTCCCCCATTCGCCCGCTGGTGGACTGGCTGGACTACAACGGCTTCCGTCTCGTGACCAAGCCCGCGCGGGAATACACCGACGCCCAGGGCCGCAAGCGCTGGCGCGGCGACATGGATGTGGAGATCGCCGTCGACATGATGGAGATGGCCAACCACGCCGACCACCTGCTGCTCTTTTCCGGCGACGGGGACTTCCGCTGTCTGGTGGAGGCGGTCCAGCGGCGCGGGGCGCGGGTGACTGTGGTCTCCACCGTCAAGTCCCAGCCGCCCATGGCCTCGGACGACCTGCGGCGCCAGGCCGACAACTTCATCGATCTGGCCGACCTGGCTGACATCATCGGCCGCCCGTCCCGCCTGCCCCGGTTCATCCAGGAAAGCCGCATGGGCAATGAGAGCGGAGCCGATGCCGAGGCCTGACCTCGCCCATCCCGCCGCCGAACCGCCCCGCGACTGCCCCCTCTGCCCCCGGCTGGTCGCCTATCGCGAGACCAACCGGGCGGCCCATCCCGACTGGTGGAACGGCCCGGCGCCGTCCTTCGGCGACGCCGGCGCCCGGCTGGCCGTGGTGGGGCTGGCGCCCGGCCGCATGGGCGCCAACCGGACGGGCCGGCCCTTCACCGGGGACTTTGCCGGCGTGCTGCTGTTCGAGACCCTGCTGAAGCTGGGCTTCGCCCGGGGCCGCTACGAGGCCCGGCCGGACGACGGGCTGGAGCTGGTGGACTGCGTGATCACCAACGCCGTCCGCTGCGCGCCCCCGGGCAACAAGCCGGAGACGTCGGAGGAGAACAGCTGCCGGCCTTTCCTGAGCGAGCGCCTGGACCGGCTGCCGAACCTGAAGGTCATCGTCACCCTGGGCGACGTCTCGCGGCGCAATGTGCTCAAGGCGCTGGGCCTGAAAGCCTCCGCCGGGGTCGGGGGACACGGATCTGAGTTCCAGGCCGGACCCTACACGGTGATCAACAGCTATCACTGCTCGCGATTGAACACGAACACCGGCCGGCTGACGCCCGCCATGTTCGAGGACATCTTCGTCCGCGCCCGCGCCCTGCTGGGCGACTAGATCGGTTCCCACTTATCGGAACGCGCTCTGGCTCCGCCAGTAGTGATAGCGCCAAAGCTGCGCAAACCCCGCTCGGCCATAGAGGGCAAGCGCCGGATCGTTCCCCGCCTCCACCTGCAGGAAGATGCGCGAGGCGCCCGCTTCGATAGCATGGGCGGCCAGGGCGGCCATGACCTGGCCCGCCAGCCCCCGGCCCCGGCAGGCCTGGCGGGTGCGCATGCCATGCAGGCTGGCCCAGCCCTCCCCCAGGCTGAGCGCGCCGACCGCCAGGGTGTCCCCGCCCTCGCGGACGGCGCCGAAGGTGGTCTGCGGCGCCTGGGCCAGAATGGCCGCCCGCGCCGCGCCTTCCACGGGGTCGAAGCCCTGGCCCAGAAAGACGCTGGTCCAGCCCTCGTCTGGACGCTCCAGCAATTCCACCCCGCGGCTCGGGGCCAGGGCGGCCACGGCGCGAACATCGCCCGTCATGACCAGGGTCGGCTGGGCGGGATGGTAGCCCCGGGCCGCAAGGGCGTCGGCGACGCCGGCCAGTCCCTCCACATCGGCCAGGCGGAAGGCCGGCGCCAGATCGCGGGCGCGGTAGGCCGCCTCGATCCGGGCCAGCAGGCCCTCGTCGCTCACCAGAGTATGGCTCAGCGGGGCGGCGCTATGGGCCCGGCCCACCGGCCCGGGGCGGAGCCCCAGGATCCACGGGCCGATCACCTCGGTGCAGCCGGCGGCCACGGCGCCCAGGGTCGCCCGCTCGATGGCCTCGATATCGGCCGGCGGGGGCGGAAGGCGGCTCATCCCCGGTCGCGAAGCAGCCGGGCCTTGTCGCGCTGCCAGTCCCGTTCGGCTGCGGTCTCGCGCTTGTCGTGCAGCTTCTTGCCCTTGGCCAGAGCGATCTCCAGCTTGGCCAGGCCCTTGTCGTTCCAATAGAGCTTGGTGGGGACGATGGTCCGTCCCTCCCGCTGGACCGCGCCGATCAGGCGGTCGATCTGCTTGCGATGCAGCAGCAGCTTACGGGGGCGGCGGGGCTCGTGATTGAAGTGGGCGGCCTTGGCGTAGGGCGGGATGTCGGCGTTGATCAGGACGATCTCGTCGCCCTCCACGGCCGCATAGGATTCAGCGATATTGGCCTTGCCCGCGCGCAGGGACTTCACCTCCGTGCCGGTGAGCGCGAGGCCCGCCTCGACGGCGTCGTCGAGGAAGTAGTCGAACCGCGCCCGGCGGTTTTCGGCGATCACCTTGCTGGCCATGTGCGCCTCAGACCATGCCCGCATCGTGCAGGGCGGCGAGCACTTCCTGACGGGAGGCCTCGGACGCCGGCACGATGGGCAGGCGGGCCTCTTCCTGGCACAGGCCCAGATGGGCCAGCGCGAACTTGGCGGGCGAAGGCGAGGCGTCGGTGAACAGGGCCCGGTGGAGCCGATAGAGCCGGTCCTGCCAGTAGAGGGCGGTCTTCCAGTCGCCGTTGAGGGCGGCGTTGTAGAAGGTGGCGCACAGGTCCGGCGCCACATTGGCCGTCACCGAGATGGAGCCATGGCCGCCGTGCGCCATGTAGCCCAGGGCCGTGGGATCATCCCCCGACAGCATCACCCAGTCCGAACCGCACAGCAGGCGCTGCATGGTGGGTCTGGTCATGTCGCCGGTGGCGTCCTTGACGCCGACGATGTTGGGCAGCTTGGACAGCCGACCCAGGGTGTCGTTGCTGATGTCCACCCCGGTGCGCGAGGGCACGTTGTAGACGATGATCGGCAACTGGACGGCCTCGTTGATGGCCGCGTAGTGCGCATAGAGCCCTTCCTGGGAGGGGCGATTGTAATAGGGCGTCACCACCATGGCCGCGTCCGCGCCCACGGCCTTGGCGTGGCGCACCAGCTCGATGGCCTCGCGGGTGGAGTTGGAGCCGGCGCCGGCGATCACCGGCACGCGGCCGGCCGCGGTGCGGATGCACAGGTCCACCACATGGCGGTGCTCGTCGTGGCTCAGGGTGGCGCTTTCGCCGGTGGTGCCCACGGGCACGAGGCCGTGCACGCCGCCTGCGATCTGGCGCTCGACCAGGGCGACGAACGTCTCTTCGTCGACCGCGCCATCGCGGAAGGGGGTCACGAGGGCCGGCATAACGCCCCGGAACAGAGGATCGGACATTGTCTGCAAAAAGCCGTGAATACGCCGCATGAGGTTGCGGCCTTAAAAGGTGGGCGGACAATATGTCCGGCGCGGCGGCGCCCGCAACCGCCGTCTATGACCGAACGCCTGCCCTGGAGATTTGCTGCTTGCCCGCCATCGCGCTGAAGACCGCCCTCGCCGCCGCCACCATGTTGCTGGTCGCAGGGGTTCCGCACGCGCAGACCCCGAGCACGCCCCGGGCCACGGCTGAGGATCCGTTCCCTAAGCCCATCGAGCTGCGTCCGGCGCCGAGGGCGCCCATGGCCCCGCTGAGCGGCAGCGAAACCCAGCTGTTGCAACAGGCGCTGGGGGCGGCGCGCAGCCGGGACGTGGCCCGCACCCGCAGTCTGATCGAGGCCATGACCGACCCGGTGTCGCGCCAGATCGCCACCTGGGCGCTGATCGACGTGGTGGGGGATCAGGCGGGGTTCTTCCTGGTGGATCAGGCCCGCCGGGACCTGTCCGGCTGGCCCAGAGGCGCGGGCCGGCGGCAGGCGGCCGAGCGCCTTCTGGCCACGTCTGGTCTGTCCCCGGAGCAGACCATCGCGTGGTTCGGCGGCGAATCGCCGGCCACGGCCCGCGGGTCCCTGGCGCTCGCCTCCGCCATGATGGCCGCCGGCCAGGGCGCCGAAGCCGCCACCCTGGTGCGCCGGGTCTGGCGCGAGCAGGTGTTCGAGGCCGACGTGCAGGCCTCCATGCTGGCCCAGTTCGGCGCCTATCTGCGGCCTGAGGACCACGCCCGCCGCGCCGACATGTTGCTCTATGGGCCGCAGGGTCCGGCCGCCCAGGCCATGGTGGCCATGCTGCCCGCCGAAGAGCGGGCGATCGCCCAGGTGCGCATGGCCCTTCGCGGGGACGCTGGCAACGCCGAGGCGCTGCTGGCGGCGCTGACGCCGGCCCAGGCGAGCCACCCCGGCATCGCCTTCGAACGTGCCGGCTACCACCGCCGGCGCGGCCAGGAGGCCCGGGCCTATGACGTGCTCTCGCCCCTGCCGCCGGAACATGCCGGCCTGTCGGACGCCGCGACCCGGGTGTGGCGCGACCGCTATCCCATGGTGCTGGCCTCGATCCGCAGCGGCGATTTCCGCAACGCCTATCGGGCGGCGGCCAATACCGGCCTGACCAGCGGCGGCCCTGCGGCGGACGCCGAATTCTACGCGGGCTGGCTGGCCCTGCGGAAACTCAACAATCCGGAACTGGCCGACCGCCATTTCGCCGCCATCGCCCAGATCGGCTCCACCCCGATCACCGTGGGACGGGCCTTCTACTGGCGCGGCCGCGCTCACGAGGCCATGGGGGACGCCGACGGAGCCCAGGCCTTCTACCGCCGCGCCAGTGAGCACAACACCACCTTCTATGGCCAACTGGCCGCCGAGAAGGTGGGCGACGGGACCATGACCCTGCCGCCGGAGCCGGAGATCACCGAGTTCGACCGGGCCCGCTTCGAGGGCCGCGACGTGGTGCGGGCCGCCCGGCGTCTGAAGGAGATCGGCGAAGACACCCTGTTCCGGGTCTTCATCCTGCACCTGAAGGACGTGCTGCCCACCGCCGCCGAACAGGCCCTGCTGGTGGACATGGCGCGGGGCTATGGCGACCAGACCGGCTCCATGCTGGTGGTGCGCGGCGCCGCAACACAGGGCTATGTCCTGCCCTTGCGCGGCTATCCCTACCGCGCGGCCCCCGAGA
>NZ_DAIMHV010000060.1:0-16063 GCF_036723115.1 Phenylobacterium sp.
CCAGGACGCCGCCCATGCGGAAGTCCACCTGCCGTCGTCGGCTGTAGGAGATGACGCTGGAGGCCGAGGAGGCGGCCACGTGGTTGGCCTCGCTGGCCACCGCCACCACCGGCGGAATGCCCATCCAAAGCAGGATGGGGGTCATGAGGAAGCCGCCGCCGATGCCGAACAGGCCGGAGATGAAGCCCACCACCGCCCCCAGCAGGATCAGAATCCCGGCGTTCACCGAGACCTCTGCTATGGGCAGGTAGATATCCACGCCGCCGCGCCTCACTCACCAGGGGCGCGAGACGGTCGCGCCCGTAAACCGGCCGCGCCGGCGGACCTCAACGGGTGAAGACGGAGAGCTTCGAAACCGTCGTCTGGTCGAGGGCGCCGGTGGCGGCCATCCCTTGATCGCGCTGGTAGGCGGCGACTGCAAGGCGCAAGGCCGGGGAAGCCACCCCATCGGTGGGGCCCTGATAATATCCCAAGCGCGACAGCGCCCGCTGGGCGGTCTGCACCGCCGCTGGCGTCGTGGACGCCGCCGTGGCCACGGCGCCCGCCGCAGCCGGAACCGTCGGCTTGAAGGCCGCCGCCGCCCGCTCCGACACGGCCTGAGCCGCGGGCGACAGGCCCGATTTCACCCGCTCGGCGCTGGCCGCAGCATCAGAATCGCCGGCCTCGCCCGCGATCAGGAACCACTTATAGGCTTCGGCCGCATTCTGGCTGACCCCGAAGCCCTCTTCATAGAGCCGGCCCAGATTGTACTGGCTGTCCACCAGGCCCAGTTCCGCCGCCCGGCGGAACCATTGGGCCGCCGTGGTGGAGTTCTTGGGTCCGCCGACCCCTTCGAAGTAATAGAGGGCGAGGTTGTGCATGGCCTTGCGATCGCCGCCCTGGGCCGCCCGCTCGGTCCAGCGGCGCGCCTCGGCCATGTCCTTGGCGATGCCGCGCTCGCCCTGCTCGTAAAGCTTGGCCAGATAGAACTGCGCCGGGGCGTAGCCGAGATTGGCCACGCGGCGCAGCTCAGCGACTCCGGCCCCGGCGCCGGACTCCACTTGACCCACGGCGTCGGCATAGGCCGCGGCCAGGTCCTCAGCAGAGCTGGCGGGCGCCTCCTCGGCCAGTTCGAGGGACTCGCCCTCCGCCGGGGGCGCGCCCTCGACAGCGACCGGGCCGTCTTCGGAGCTGGCCGTCACGGCGCTGGCCACCCGGGCGGGCAGGTCGCCGCCGCCCTCGCCGCTCATCAGAACCATGCCGCCGGCCGCCATGCCCAGGAAGGCCGCGCCGCCGGAAATCAGCAGGGCGGTCTGCAGGGTGGAGCCCGCGCGCTTCTTCGGCCGCACGGAGAAGCCGGAGAACAGGGCGCCGCCGGCCTTGTCTTCCGGCAGGCTCTTGATCTTGCCTTTGGACTTGGCCTTGCGGCCCTTGCCTTCGGCGGCGGGCTGGGC
The DNA here is from genome assembly GCF_036723115.1 of Phenylobacterium sp. GTDB lineage: Bacteria > Pseudomonadota > Alphaproteobacteria > Caulobacterales > Caulobacteraceae > Phenylobacterium. The sequence goes on from NZ_DAIMHV010000060.1 coordinate 1,434, forward strand.
CCGGGCTGCGGCTCGGGCCTGGGCGATCACCTCCCGCGTGGAGAGCTCGCGAGCCGGCGCCTCTGTCCGGGGGGCGGGACCCGCGTCTTCGTCGAAGCCGAAGTCGTCGTCCGCAGCCAGGTCCGTCTCGACGCCGCCCCGCACCCGGGGCGCGTCGAAGGGTTCGGCGAGGGCGGCCGGAGCCAGGCCCGCCGTCGCGCGACGGTCATCGGCGGTGAAGGGGCTGTGGGACAGTTCGGCGGCCAGGGCCTGGGGGCGCTCGGCCTGCGGCGGCGCGCGGCCGAAGCCGTCGGCCGCCTCGAAGTCCTCGGGCTCCAGCGGCGGACGGTCATGCTCCAGGCGCGAACCGGCCGCCGGGAAGGCCTCGGGGGAGGCGAAAGGCTCGATCTCCGGAACCGCGGTCGAAGGCGCCGAGGGCTCGAAGCCGGCGAAATCTTCCAGGCCGAAGGCCGTCTCGGTCACGGCGCGTTCCGCCGCAGGGGCGGGCGCGGGGGCCAAAGCGTCAGCCGCCGGTCTGGGCTCAGCGGCGGCCGGAGCCTCGATCGACCGGGACGTCTCAGCCAGCCGCCGGTCGATCCGCTCCCGGGCCTCCTCCAGCAGACGGGCGGTGCGCTCTTCGCTCTGGCGGATCCGCTCGGCCAAGTCCTCGGCGGTGCGTTCCTGGCGCTGGTTCAGGCGTTCGGTGACCCGGGCGACCTGATCGCCCACGTCGTCGATGGCCTGGGCCGAGCGGCGCTCGGAGCTGGCGATGCGCTCTCCCAGGCGCTCGGTGATCTTGGCGATCTCGCCGCCCAGGCGCTCCAGCGCTTCGGCGTGCAGGGTGTCGGAACGGCCGAGCCTGGCCTCCACGGCGCTGGCGATACGCGCCATCTCGCCGCCCACCGACTGGATGGCCTGGGCGCTGTGGTGTTCGGCGGCCTGAACGCGCCGGTTCAGGTTCTCGGCCATGCTGAGCACTTCGCGCCCCATGGCCTCGATGGCCTGGGCCGAGCGCTGCTCGGCGGCGCGCACATGCTCGGTCATCTCGCCCAGGCGCCGCTCCATGCGGTCGAAGCGACCGTCGGCGGAGGCGTGCAGCTTCTGGGTCATCTCGACCCGGGCGGCCTCCACGCGCTCGGTCAGGCGGGCGGCCAGTTCCTCGAGCCGGCGATCGATGCCCGGGGCTTCGCCGCCCTCCACCGCGTTCAACCGGCCATCGAGGCTGGCGAAGGAATGGCGCAGATTCTCCAGGGCCTCGGCGGTGCGGGCCTCGGCCTCGCTCAACCGGTTGGAGACCCGGCCGACCACCTCCTCGATGAGGCCAGGGGACTCGCTGCCCCCTTGCGCCTCCACCCGTTCCATCCGCGCCTCCAGGGCGCCCAGCATGTCGCGGGTGCGGGTTTCGCCCTCATAGAGGTGATTGGCCACCTTGCCCAAGGCGCCTTCCAGAGCGCGCAGAGCCTCGGCCGAACGCGGTCCCACGGCCTCGGCTTCCACCCGGCGCAGGCGTTCGCCCAGGCGCGTCTGGTGGCCGGCCACCTCCTCCACGGCGCCCTCGAAGCGGGCGGCCACGGCGATGTGTTCGCGCTCGGCGGCCTCGATGCGCGCCAGGGCGGCGCGGACGGAGTGCTCCACTCCGTTGATGGCCAGGCCCGTGCGGCTTTCGGAGGCTTCCAGACGCTCGCTCAGACGGTCCAGAGCGATGGCGATGCGGCCCATCTCATCGGCGGGGTGCTCGGCGGCCTCCACCCGGCGGGGAGCGTCCTCGCCGCGGCGCTGGGTCTCGAAATAGGCGGCGGGCGGACGGCGCGCGAGGTCGGCCTCGGAGACGGCGTCTTCCGGTCCCTCGTCGTCCAGGATCATGCGATTGAGCCACTCGCCCAGGGTCATGCCCGAGCGCCGGGCCAGGTCCTTGGCGACCTCCCGGGCCTTTGGGTCAATCCCCTTGACGCTCCATGGCGTCGCCGCCGTCATCGAATCAAATCTCCTACCCCACCCCGGACGCTAGCCACCGATTCTAGGGGTGTAAACGCGGCGTTAACGCTAGATATAGCGTTGAGGCCGATGAGCTGTGGATGACGCGGGCGCAGGGCGCCCAGGCTGAAGAGCTGAACGGCGCCGAGGGTTAACGATAGGTTAAGGTCCGCCCATCGAGACGGTTTGCCGCCGCCCGCGCCGTGGGCTAGGGGAGCGGAATGAGCCTTACCCTCACCCTGGGCCTGGGCGCCGTTCTGCTGGCGCTGACCCTGTTCGCCGCCTGGCGCGGCGCGCGACCGCCGGACCTGCGGCGCGGACCGCGGCTGATCCCCTATCGCTTTCTGATGCTGATGGGGGCCGCGGGCCTGATCGTGATCCTGGTGCATCTGGTGAACCTGATGGGCGTCACCACCGGGCGCGGACCCGTCTATTAGGTCGCGCTCCGCGAGGCCTCGGGGGCCGCCGGCGCGTCGACCCGCTTGGGCCGCTTGGTGAGGCCCGCCATCCCCCCGGAGGACAGCAGCCCCACATCGGCCAGCAGGAGGGGAATGGCCCACTTGTGCGGCGCGGCCAGATAGCGCGGCTGCCAGAGAGGATCGTACTTGTCCTTGTACTTTCGCACGCCCTGGAAGTTGTAGATTTCCTCCCCCCGCTCGAACAGCAGCCGGCCGACCCGGGACATGATGGGGGCGAAGGGCCGGTCCTCCAGCCCCGCCAGGGGAGCCATGCCGAACTCGAAGGCGTGATAGCCCTGGGCCTTGCCCCAGGCGATCAGCTCGATGAACAGATAGTCCATGATGTTCTTCGGCGCGGCGTCGGAATAGCGCATCAGATCCATGGAGAAGGCCGTCCGCCCGCCGGTGATCCAGAGGGTGGCGAAGGCCACGATCACCCCTTCCTGCCGCACCACGGCGATGGGGAATTCCGACACATAGGCCGGCTTGAAGGCCCCCATGGTGAAGGCCTTTTCACCGCCGGCATGGTGGTCCAGCCACTCGTCGGAGACCCTTTGAAGATCGTCCATCACCGGATAGGCGCCGCCCGGCGGCAGGACCTCGAAGGTCGCGCCCTCCTCGCCGGCCTTGCGCCAGGCGCGGCGCAGATTGCCCCGTTTGCGCCCCTCCACCGAGAAGGTCTCCAGGGGCACGATGGCCGCCTCGCCGATCTTCTGCAGCGAGAAGCCCAGTTCCACCACCTCGGGCAGGTCCTCAGGACCCAGGGCGTAAAGGCCAGGGCGAGCGGCATGGGCGTCGGCCATCTCCCGGAAGCTCCAGAGCAGCTCCAGCCGTTCGTCCCGTCGGCCCACAGGAGCGCCCAGGGCGATCCAGGAGCGCCCGCGCACCCCGAACATCAGGAAGGTCTCGCCGCTCTGGGAGAAGATGAAGCGCTTGTCGCCCAGGAGCGCCAGGTTGGAGCTGGGCTCGGCGGCCTGCGCCTTGGCCAGGATGGCGCGCACGCGCTCGAACTCCGCATCGCCGGTATTGACCACCCGGGGCGTCGCCGCCGAGGCGAAGAGTCGCCAGAGGCCGAACGCCATCAGCGCCAGAGCCGCCCCCACCCACCCGCGGATGGCGCGGGCCGCGTCGTCCTCGACCATCACGCTGATCCAGCTGCGATGGCCGTAGTCGGCATTCTGGAACGACCAGACCCCCAGGATCCCCGCCCCGGCCAGCAGGGCCGCAGCCGAGATCATCCAGCCCGGCGTGATCTCCATCCGCGAAAGCCGGGCGGTGCGGCCGAAAGCCGCGCGGAAGGGCGCCAGCGCCAGCATCAGGGCGGCCAGCCAGGCCGTCTCCTCCCAGACGATGCCCTTGAGCAGGGTGAGCGGCAGGGAGAGCGCCAGGACCACCATGGTGGCGATCCAGGCGGCGTCCAGCCGGGCGCGCAGGCCGAAGGCCAGGAGAATCAGCACAAGGCCCAGGACGCTGGAAAGAAAGTGGCTGAGCTCGATGAGCAGGACGGGCGCCATCTCCACCAGCAGGAGGAAGCGGCGGGGCACGGACGGGGTGGCGGCCGAGACGATCAGCATGACGCCGGCGGCGAGGGTCAGCGCCGCTGCGGTCAGCGGGGCGACGGCCATGGCCGCCGGCCGCAGTTCGCGCAAGAGCTTCATGAGGTCGTGCGTCCCGGTCGCCTGCTTGCGTCCATATAGACTGGATTCGACGCCCGCTGTGAGCCCGCGGCCTTAAACAAGTGTTCAAGCCCGTCTTGCCCCGCCCGCGCCCGGCGCTAATGTGGCGCGCGAAAATCATCAGGTTCCAGGACAAGGGAGACAGCCATGGCCGACTTCGGCGGCGGAGACCTCGACACCTTCCGGTCGGACGTCCGGGCCTGGCTTGAGGCGGAGTATCCCGCCGAACTTCGCGACCCGTCCGCCAAGGTCGATCCGGAAGCCATGTGGGGCGGCCGTCGGTTCGAGGGGTCCAACGACCCGCAGATCGCCTGGATGCGCAAGGTGGCCCGCAAGGGCTGGACCGCCCCGACCTGGCCGGCCGAGTACGGCGGCGGCGGTCTGACGCCCGCCCAGGCCCGGATCGTCGAACAGGAGATGGCCGCCGGCCGCTACCGCACGCCGCTGGCCTCCTTCGGCGTCTGGATGCTGGGCCCGGTCCTGATGGAGTACGGGAACGAGGCCCAGAAGCAGGAACATCTGCCCAAGATCATCAACGGCGAAATCCGCTGGTGCCAGGGCTATTCCGAGCCCGGCGCGGGGTCGGACCTCGCCTCCCTCCAGACCCGCTGCGAGGACAAGGGCGACCACTGGCTGATCAACGGCCAGAAGATCTGGACCTCTTACGCCGACAAGGCCGACTGGTGCTTCTGTCTGGTGCGCACCGACACGACGAAGAAGCATGAGGGCGTTTCGTTCGTCCTCATCGACATGCGCACACCGGGCGTCGAGACCCGCCCGATCCAGCTGATCTCCGGCGAAAGCCCGTTCTGCGAGACCTTCTTCACCGATGTGAAGGTCCCCAAGGAGAACCTGGTCGGCAAGGTCAATGGCGGCTGGGAAATCGCCAAGCGCCTGCTGCAGTACGAGCGCCAGAACATTTCCGGCGGCTTCGGCGGCGGCGGCGGGGCCGGCGGCGCGGCGGGCGATCTTGGCCAGCTGGCCAAGACCTATGTCGGCGCTGACGAAAGCGGCGCCCTGGCCGACAGTGATCTGCGCCAGCGCATCACGCTGAACAAGATGAACATGCAGTGCCTGGGTCTGACCATCGCCCGCAGTGCGGCGGAGTCCAAGGCCGGCGGCGGTCCCAGCGCGGCGGTCTCGATCATCAAGTATGCGGCGGCCACCTTCGCCCAGGAGCGCTCCGAGCTGATGGTCGAGGCCATGGGCCACCAGGGCCTGGGCTGGGAAGGCGACGACTACAAGGGCGGCGAGCTGCTGGCCGTGCGCGGCTGGCTGCGGTCCAAGGGCAATTCCATCGAGGGCGGCACCAGCGAGGTGAACCTCAACGTCATCTCCAAGCGCGTGCTGGGGCTGCCCGACCCGAAATAGACTGACCCTGCGACGGGGCCGGGCGCATTTTCGCCCGGCCGAATGCGACGATTTTTAAAGGCGGATTTCACATGGCCGATTTTGGCGGCGACCTGGAGACCTTCCGCGGCGAGGCCAAGGCCTGGCTCGAGGAGAACTTCCCCAAGAGCCTGGCGGGCGACCCCGTCGCTCAGACCGCGAAGATGAGCGGCGGCGAGGAGAGCGCCGAGGCCCGTCTGTGGCGTGAGCGCATGGGCGCCAAGGGCTGGGGCGTTCCCACCTGGCCCAAAGAGTACGGCGGCGGCGGGCTCTCGCGCCAGGAGGCCGGGGTTCTGGCCAAGGAAATGGCCGCCATCGGGGCGCGCAACCCCATCGGCGGCATGGGCGTGATGATGTTCGGCCCCACCCTGCTGGAGTATGGGACAGAGGCCCTGAAGCGCCAGCACATGCCGGGCATCGTCACCGGCGCCGTCCGCTGGTGCCAGGGCTATTCCGAGCCGGGGTCCGGCTCCGACCTCGCCTCGCTGCAGACGCGGGCCGAGGACAAGGGCGACCACTATCTGGTCAACGGCCAGAAAATCTGGACCTCGGGCGCCAATCTCGCCGACTGGTGCTTCTGCCTGGTGCGCACCGACACCAGCAAGAAGCATGAGGGCATCTCCTTCTTGCTGATCGACATGACTTCACCAGGGGTTGAGGTGCGGCCGATCCGCCTGATCAATGGCGGCTCGCCCTTCTGCGAAACCTTCTTCACCGACGTGAAGGTGCCCAAGGACCAGCTGTTCGGCCCGCTGAACGGCGGCTGGACGGTGGCCAAGCGCCTGCTTCAGTTCGAACGCGACAACATTTCGGCCGGGCTGGGCGGCGGCAACATCGGCGCGCCCGCGGCCGTGCTGAGCGTGCAGGACGCGGCCAAGCAATATGTGGGCGTGGACGAAACCGGGCGGATCGCCGATCACGACCTGCGGCGGCGGATCATCGAGCATCGGATGGAGGCGCAGTCCTTCCAGCTCACCGTCCGCCGGGCGGCCGATGAGGCCAAGTCCAACGCCGGCCCGTCGGCGGCCACCTCGATCATGAAATATGCCGGGGCCAAGATCGCCCAGGACCGCAATGAGCTGATGGTCGAGGCTCTCGGCCACCAGGGGCTCGGCTGGGACGGCGATGGCTTCGCCGAGCCGGAACTGGCCCTGGTCCGGGCCTGGCTGCGGTCGAAGGGGAATTCCATCGAGGGCGGCACCTCGGAGATCAATCTGAACGTCGTCTCCAAGCGGGTCCTGGGCCTGCCGGATCCGAAGTGACGGTGACTCCCCGGCCGGCATACTCCGTGCTATAATAGATACTAACATAATGAATTTTAGGGAGAATATTCATGGCTGATTTTGGCGGAGCCGATCTCGACGCTTTCCGCACCCAGGCGCGTGAGTGGCTGGAAGCGAATTTCCCCAAGTCCCTGGCCAAGAATGAAGAGGCCCAGACCCAGGCCCTGGCCGGCGGCGCCAAGCTGGAAGGCGACGTGCTCGCCTGGCGCGACCGCATGGGCGAGAAGGGCTGGGGCGTCCCCACCTGGCCGGCCCAGTATGGCGGCGGCGGCCTCTCCCGCGACGAAGCCCGGGTGCTGCAGCAGGAAATGGCCGCCATCGGCGCCTGGAACCCCATCGGCGGCATGGGCGTGGGCATGTTCGGTCCCACCCTGCTGGAATACGGCACCGAAGATCAGAAGAAGAAGTACATCCCCGACATCGTCACCGGAAAGGTGCGCTGGTGCCAGGGCTTCTCTGAGCCTGGCGCGGGCTCCGACCTGGCCTCCCTTCAGACCAAGGCCGAGGACAAGGGCGACCACTTCCTGGTGAACGGCCAGAAGATCTGGACCTCAGGCGGCCAGTGGGCCGACATGATCTTCTGTCTGGTCCGCACCGACCAGACCAAGAAGCATGAAGGCATCTCCTTCGTGGTCTTCTCCATGCATCAGCCCGGGGTCGAGGTCCGCCCGATCCGCCTGATCGCCGGCTCCTCGCCCTTCTGCGAAACCTTCTTCACCGACGTGAAGGTGCCCAAGGAGAACCTGATCGGCCCGCTGAACGGCGGCTGGACCGTGGCCAAGCGCCTGCTGCAGCACGAGCGCAGCGGCATGGGCGGCCGGGCCGGCGAAGGCGGCGGCGGCAAGCGCGAGGCCCTGGGCCTGGTGGCCAAGAAGTATGTGGGCGAGGACGAACAGGGCCGCCTGGCCGATCCGGACCTGCGCACCCGCATCGTGATGAACGACATGGACCTCAAGGCCCTGCAGCAGACGGTCCGCCGCGCGGCCCAGGAAGCCAAGGGCAATGCCGGCCCGTCGGCCACCACCTCGATCATGAAGAACGCCAACATGAAAGTGGCGCAGGAACGGGCGGAACTGACCCTGGAGTTCATGGGCCACCAAGGCCTGGGCTGGGAGGGTGACGACTTCACGGCCGACGAACTGGCGGCCGTGCGCGGCTGGCTTTCGGGCAAGGCGGGGTCGATCTATGGCGGCTCCAACGAGGTGCAGAACAACATCATTTCCAAACGCATCCTCGGCCTGCCGGACCCCACCGCGGCCAAGTGATTTAGAAACCTGATTTTCAAGGAGAATTTTTATGGCTGACTTTGGCGGCTCTGATCTGGACGCCTTCCGCACGGAAGCGCGGGACTGGATCGAAGCCAACTTCCCCAAGTCCCTGAAGGGCAAGGGCGGCATGATGATGCGCGAAGAGCGCACCGAGCCCACCCCGGACATGGACGCCTGGCGCAAGGCCATGGGGGAAAAGGGCTGGGGCGTCCCCACCTGGCCGACCCAGTATGGCGGCGGCGGTCTGACGCCGGCCCACGCCCGGATCATCCAGCAGGAGCTGGGCCGCGTGGGCGCCTACAACCCCATCGGCGGCATGGGCGTGATGATGTTCGGCCCGACCCTGCTGGAGTACGGCACCGAGGCCCAGAAGCAGCAGCACATCCCCCCGATCGTGCGGGGCGAACTGCAATGGTGCCAGGGCTTCTCCGAACCGGGCGCCGGCTCGGACCTGGCCTCGCTGCAGACCCGCGCCGAGGACATGGGCGACCACTACATCGTCAACGGCCAGAAGATCTGGACCTCCGGCGCCCAGTGGGCCCAGTGGTGCTTCTGCCTGGTGCGCACCGACACCACCAAGAAGCATGAAGGCATCTCCTTCGTGCTGTTCCCCATGGACACCCCCGGGGTCGAGGTTCGCCCGATCCCGCTGATCGCCGGCAACTCGCCCTTCTGCGAAACCTTCCTGACCAATGTCCGGGTCGAGAAGGACCAGGTGGTCGGCCCGGTGAACGGCGGCTGGACGGTGGCCAAGCGCCTGCTGCAGCATGAGCGTTCGGGCCTGTCGGGCGCCGGCGGCGGCGGCGGCGGCGGCCGCTCCCTGGTCAAGCTGGCCAAGGAATATGTTGGGACCGACGAAGCCGGCCGTCTGGCCGACAGCGATCTGCGCACCCGCGTGATCATGAACGAGATCGACGGCCGGGCCTTCCAGCTCACCGCCCTGCGGGCGATGGCGGAATCCAAGGCCAACGCCGGTCCCTCGGCGGCGACCTCGATCATGAAGAACGCCGGCACCCGCTGGATGCAGGACCGCGCCGAGCTGACGATCGAACTCATGGGCCACCAAGGCCTGGGCTGGGAAGGCGACGACTTCACCGCTGAGGAACTGGCCGCCGTGCGCGGCTGGCTGGGCGGCAAGGCGACGACCATCTACGGCGGTTCGCAGGAGGTGCAGAACAACATCATCTCCAAGCGGATCCTCGGCCTGCCCGATCCGAAATAAGCGTCATCGAATTTTTATAGGGAAATCAATAATATGGCCGTTCTCAACGAAGAACAGACGATGCTCCGCGACGCCGCGAAGAGCTGGGTCCAGGAAAAGTCGCCGGTCACCGCCTTCCGCAAAATGCGCGATAGCGGGGTGGAACTGGGCTACGACGCCAACGCCTGGAACGAAATGGCCGAGATGGGCTGGGCCGGGGTGATCATCCCCGAAGACTTCGGCGGCTCGGATTTCGGCTACCTCTCCATGGGCCTGATCCTGGAGGAAACCGGCCGCACCCTGACCGCCTCCCCGCTGCTGGCCTCCGGCCTCGCCGCGGCCTCGGCCCTGGTGCTGGGCGGCTCTGACGCGCAGAAGTCCGAATGGCTGCCCAAGATCGCCGGTGGCGAAGTCGTGGGCACGCTGGCCGTGGACGAAGGCGCTCATCACGCCCCGGAAAAGGTCGCCCTGAAGGCCGAGAAGTCCGGCGCGGGCTACAAGCTCACCGGCGCCAAGTCCTTCGTGCTGGAAGGCCTGGCGGCCAACCTGCTGATCGTCTCGGCCCGCACCTCGGGCAAGCCGGGCGACACCGACGGCATCACCCTGTTCCTGGTCCCGGCCGACGCCAAGGGCGTGTCGCGCAAGCGCCTGCACCTGGCCGACAGCCGCGGCGCGGCCAACATCACCTTCGACGGCGTCGAAGTGGGTGCGGACGCCGTCCTGGGCGAAGTCGACAAGGGCTGGCCGCTGCTGGAGAAGACCCTGGACCGCGCCCGCGCGGGTCTGGCCGCCGAAATGCTCGGCTCGGCCCTCCAGGCCTTCGAAACCACCCTGGACTACCTCAAGGTCCGCGTGCAGTTCGGCCAGGTGATCGGTTCGTTCCAGGCCCTGCAGCACCGTGCGGCCAAGATGTTCACCGATCTGGAACTGGCCCGTTCGGCCGTCGAAGCCGCCCTGCAGGCCATCGACGCCGACACCCCGGACGTTCCGGAACTGGTGAGCCTGGCCAAGGCCAAGATGGGCGACGTCTTCCACCTCGTCTCCAACGAGATGGTTCAGATGCATGGCGGCATCGGCATGACCGACGCTCACGACGCGGGCTTCTATCTGAAGCGCGCCCGTGCGGCCGAGGCGGCCTATGGCAGCCAGTCCTATCACCGCGACCGTTACGCCCGTATCCAGGGCTATTGATCCTGCGGGGTCTCGCCGGGGCTAGGACGCCACCGGCGAGACCAGGCAAGGACGTCAAACCCCCGGCTTCGCGCCGGGGGTTTTTTCTTGGCCGGCGGCTTGAGGAGCCGGCGCGGCCTCCTCCTGGGCCTCGGCCTTGAGCCGGTCGATCTGCTGGCGGATGTGGGCGGCCTCGGCGGCGCTGCCGGCCAGGGCCACGGCGCGGTCGAACGCCTCGCGCGCCTCCGCCGCCCGACCCAGGCGCATGAGAAAACTGCCCCGGGTCCCATGGAAATGGAAATAGGCCGACAGCCGATCGGCCAGGGGCTCGATCAGCTCCAGGGCCGCCTCAGGCCCCCCGACCTTCGACACCGCCACGGCCCGGTTGAGGGTCACCACCGGCGAGGGCATGTGCCGCTCCAGCGCCTGATAGAGCCCGGCGATCTGCGGCCAGTCGGTCTGGTCGGGACGGGCGGCGCGGGCGTGGAGGGCCGCGATGGCCGCCTGGATCTGATAGGGACCGGGACGGGCTTGGCGCACGGCCTTGTCCACCAGGGCCAGCCCCTCGGCGATCATCATGCCGTTCCAGGCCCGGCGGTCCTGATCGTCCAGCAGGATCACCTGACCCTCGGCGTCGAACCTGGCCTGGGTGCGGGCATGCTGCAGCAGCATCAGGGCGGTCAGGCCCAGGATTTCCGGCTCGGCGGGAAAGAGGCGCAGCAGCAGCCGCCCCAGGCGGATCGCCTCGCCGCACAGGCTGGCCCGTTCGGGCGTCTCCACCGGATTGGCGGAATAGCCCTCATTGAACACCAGGTAGATCATGGCCGCCACGGCCGCCAGCCGCTCGGCACGCTCCACAGCTCCTGGCGTCTCGAAGCTGGCGCCGGAGCGACGCACCCTGGCCTTGGCGCGGGTGATGCGCTGCTCCATGGCCGCCTCCCCCACCAGGAAGGCGCGGGCGATCTGCGGCACGGTGAGCCCGCAGACGATCCGCAGGGCCAGCGCGATCTGCTGAGTCGCCGGCAGGTCGGGATGGGCGCAGGTGAACATCAGGCGCAGCACGTCGTCCCGGTAGTCGGCGCCGTCCAGCCGCTCGGCCAGGTCGGCCTCGGCGTCCTCCAGGTCGGAAACCAGGGTCTCTTCGGGCAGGGTGGTTTCCCGCGCCCGCCGCCGGGCGCCGTCCACACCGGCGTTGCGCCCCACCATGACGAGCCAGGCGGTGGGGTCCCGCGGCGGTCCCTTGTCCGGCCAGGTGCGCAGGGCCCGCAGGCAGGCCTCCTGGAAGGCCTCCTCGGCCGTGTCGAGGTCGCGGAAATAGCGCAGCAGGGCCGCCATGGCCTGGGGCCGGGCGCCGGCCAGCACCCCGTCGATCCAGGCGGCCAGGTCGCTCACCGGGCGCCGTCGGCGGATGGATGGCCCGGAGGCAGCTGGCTGGCGTGGAACAGACCCACCGGCCGCAGTTCATAGGCGCCCCCGGGATTGGCCTTCGCCAGCTCCTGCGCCGCCTCCAGGGCCTGATCCAGGTTCTCGCAATCGACGATGTAGAAGCCCAGGAGCTGTTCCTTGGTTTCGGCGAAGGGGCCATCCAGCACCAGGGGCGGGTCGGTGTCCTTGCGCAGGGTGGTCGCCGCCGAGGTGGGCAGAAGCCGCGCCACAGGCCCCAGCCGACCCTCCGCCGCCAGCTTCTGGTGCACGAGGTCGAGCCTGGCCATGACCTCGGCGTCCTGCGCGGCCGACCAGCCGCCGACCACGGCCTCGGAGTGGTAGCAAAGAATGGCGTAGAGCATGGAATCTCCTAAAGCAGACAAAGGACGCGCAGGGGCCGGCGCAGACGACACCCTCACGAACAGAAAGACCAGCCCGCCCCGCCTCGGGCGCCGCGCGCCCTCGCCAAGGGGGGTAAAACTCGCTATCGGGGCGCCAGGCCATCACAGGGGGAGAGCGTCGGCGTGGACCAGGATTCACTGTGGAGCGTCATCCTCCTGGGCGTCATCGAGGGGGTGACGGAGTTCCTGCCCGTCTCGTCCACAGGCCACCTCATCCTCGCCAGCGAGCTCCTGGGCTTCAAGGGGCCGGGCGAGTCGACCTTCAAGATCGTGGTGCAGCTGGGCGCGATCCTGGCCGTGCTGGTGGTCTATTTCCAGCGTTTCTGGAACGCCGGCCTCGGCGTGCTGCAGGGCCGAGCCGACGACATCGCCTTTGCGCGCAACATCCTGCTGGCCATCGTCCCGGCGATGATCATCGGTGTCTTCGCCTATGACGGCATCAAGTTCATGCTGGAATCTCCCATGATCGTGGCGGTGGCCCTGATCCTGGGCGGGGTGGCGATCCTGGTCATCGAGCGCCTGGCGCCCCAGGCCCGCATCATGCGCATCGAGGCCTTGTCCTGGAAGAACGCCCTGCTGATCGGCCTGATGCAGTGCATGGCCATGATCCCCGGCGTCTCTCGGTCCGGGGCGACCATCATGGGCTCCCTGCTGATGGGGGTGGAGCGCAAGACCGCGGCGGAGTTCACCTTCTTCCTCGCCGCGCCCACCATGCTCGCAGCCACGGTCTATGACCTCTACAAGTCCTGGGACCTGCTGAACTTCGAGGACTTCACCGCCATCGGCATCGGCTTCCTGGTGGCCTTCCTCACTGCCCTGGCGGTGGTCAAGAGCTTGGTCGCGGTGGTGGGTCGCTACGGGTTCGCGCCCTTCGCCTGGTACCGCATCGTGCTGGGCGGGGCGGCCATGACCTATCTGCTCATGCGCTGAATTCGCCCGACCAAGCGATTTCCACACGGACTGACAGGGAGTGTCGAGTGCTCGACAGTCCCGCTCAAGCTGTCTCGATAATTTGACTCGCCGTCCCGCGACGGTGTTCCGATTCTCGATACAGAGGCCTCAACTCCCATTGAAGAACAGGCTGATTGAGGCCCTGCCCCCGGCCGAGGCGAGCCGGCTGGCGCCGCATATGGTGGTGGTCGACATGGAGCGGGGGCGCACGGCGCACGAGGCCGGCGACCCCGTCGAGCACGTGCTCTTTCCCTTGAGCGGCGTGATTTCCCTCATGACCCTGCTGGAGAACGGCGGGGCGATCGAATGTGGCATGGTGGGCAATGAAGGCGCCGTGGGGCTGCCCGCGGCCCTGCGACCGCGGACGGCCCTGGTGCGGGCGGTAGTCCAGGCTCCAACCCGGGCCATCCGCGTATCGGCCAGCGTGATGCAGGAGGTCTGGCCCCACGATCAGCGGCTGCGCGCCCTGGTGGACCTCAATTCCGAGGCGCTCTACATCCAGGCCGCGCAGTCAGTCGCCTGCAACGCGTCTCACTCGGTGGAAGAGCGGCTGTGCCGCTGGCTGCTGTCCTTTCAGGATCGCCTGCCTGGTCAGGTCCTGCGCCTCACCCAGGAGTATCTGGCCGACATGATGGGCGTGCAGCGGACCACCATCACCGCGGTGGCCCGCCATCTGCAGGCCCGCGGCGCCATCCGCTACCGGCGGGGCCAGATCGAGGTGGTCGATCGTCAGGCCCTCGAGCTCTGCGCCTGCGAGTGCTACGGCGTCGTGCGCCGCGCCTGCGGACATGGGGCGCCGGGCGAGGGGCCGGGCCTTAACGGTGAAAGTTCAGGACCATCCTAGTCCCGCCCCCGGGAACGGCGGCGTAGTCGAGGGATCCGCGCACCTGACTGGCCAGGCTGCGGACGAACCAGAGTCCGAAGCGCTCCCGGGGCGCCCCGCCCGCCGGGCCTGGGCCGGAGTCCTCGACGACGAGCCGCATCATGTCGCCCTCCCCGGGCGCCACCCGAACCGTCACCCGATGGGGTCCGGATACGGGGACCCCATGCTGCAGGGCGTTGCCCACCAGTTCCCCCACCACCAGGGCCAGGGTCGAGGCGGTCTGGTCACGGACGATCAGGCTTCCGCAGTCGATCTCGATCTCGGCGGGGGGCGCAGCCTGGCGGCGACGCCAGATCTGAGCCATCTCCGCGAGATAGGCGCCGAAATCGACGCCGTCGGCGACCCGGTGCCGCTCCAGCGCGCCCAAGGCGCCGATGGCATCGGCGATCCAGGACATCTGACGGCGGACTTCCGGCTCGACCGTCTTCTGCCCCCGCATCCGCGCCAGGGTGGCCAGGAGCTGCAGGGTGTTGGCCGACCGATGGCGGATTTCTGAAACCGCCTCGCGCGCCTGTCCTTCGCCTTCCCCGGCCATTTCGCCCCCACCCTTGACCCGCAAGCCTGCACTAAGC
>NZ_DAIMHV010000061.1:0-15758 GCF_036723115.1 Phenylobacterium sp.
GTGACGGGTTAATTAGAAAATCTGTGCGCGTTTGCGAAATATGAACTCTCTATCGACAGCGGCGCCCACGTGAAAGCCATATTCGCCCACCTTCTCGAAGCCGTAGCGCCCATAGAACCGCTGGGCGCCGTGATTCTCCGACCACACGCCGAGCCACAGATCGGTCAGGTCGCGGGCCTCCAGCCAGGCGGTCATGGTCTCGAACAGGCGCGCGCCCACGCCGTGACCCTGAGCTTCCCCCAGGAGATAGAGGCGCTTGATCTCGCCAGAGCGGGCGTCGACCTCGGGGTGCGGCAGGGTGCAGGGCCCCGCCAGGCCGTGGCCGACGGGCGCGCCGTCCTTCTCCGCCAGCCACAGGCCGCACGCCGGATCGTCCAGGAGGTCGGCGAGATAGGCCTCGCCATAGGCGTGCGTCAGAAAGGTCTCGAGGTCTTCGGGCGCATAGAGGTGTCCGAAGGTGTCCGTGAAGGTCGCCCGCCCGATTCGGGCCAGGGCGCCGCAATCGCGCGACGTGGCGCGGCGAATGATGATTTCCTGCATGTGATCGGCGCGATCCTGGCTAAAGTCACCTCATGATCGGCCTCTATACGCACGAGGACATGCTCGACCATAATCCGGGTGACTCTCATCCGGAGCGGCCCGAGCGCCTGGCCGCGGTGATCGAGGCCCTGGAGGCGGCCGAAGATCTGTTGCTGGAGCCGCGGGACGCCCCCCAGGCCGACATGGCCGACCTGCTGCGCGTCCATGACCGCGCCTATCTGGACAGCATCCTCGCCGCCGCCCCGGCGACAGGGCGGGTGCAACTGGACGAAGACACCTGGATGTCTCCGGGCAGCCTGATTTCAGCCCGCCGGGCGGCTGGCGCGGTGGCGGCCGCGGTGCGCGCGGTGGCGGCGGGGGACTTCGATCGCGCCTTCTGCGCCGTGCGGCCGCCCGGGCATCATGCCCTGCCGGGCGCCTCCATGGGGTTCTGCGTCTTCTCCAACATCGCCATCGGCGCCCAGGTGGCCAGGGCCTGCGGCTTCTCCCGCGTGGCGGTGGTGGATTTCGACGTCCATCACGGCAATGGCACCCAGGCGGCCCTGGCCGGGCGGCCGGGCTTTCTGTTCGCCTCGATCCAGCAATGGCCGCTCTGGCCGGGCAGCGGCCATCCTGAAGAGGTCGCAGCCGACAACGTCTTCAATGCGGTTTCCCCGGCCGGCGGCGGGGCGGCGGGATGGCGCGCGGCCTTCGAGACCCTGCTGGTCCGGGTCGCGGCCTTCGCGCCTGACCTTCTGATGATCTCCGCCGGCTTCGACGCCCATCGGCAGGACCCGCTGGGGGGCGGCCCTGGGGGCCAGGCTCTGGAGGCCGAGGATTTCGGCTGGGCGACGCAACGACTTCTGGAGGTGACAGCGGTGAGCACCCGCGGGCGGGTTGTGTCTGCGCTCGAGGGCGGATACGACCTTGACGCTCTGGGTCGGTCTGCAGTGTCGCATGTCCGAGCCCTTCAAGGGGGGTGAGGGACGCGCGATCCCTTCTGCGCGTAGCCTTCGGATGCCATGGCCGATTCCTTGAACGTCCCATCGCCGCCCTCCGGGGCCCGCCCCGCGCGCCGGGCGGGGGCGATCATCCTGGCCCGTCACGGAGAGCCGGCGCTCAGTCGACGCGTCTGGCTGAACGCCGACGGCTACCGCGCCTTCTGGGCTCAGTATGAAGTCCTTGGGATCCTGCCCGGTCAGACGCCCCCCGACGGGCTGATGGCCTATGTCGCCCAGGCCGGCTCGGTCTATTCCTCGACCCGGCAGAGGTCCATTGAGACCGCCACGGCCCTGGCCCAGGGCCGGGCCTTCGCCCGCGACGCCATCTTCATCGAGGCGCCTCTGCCGCCGCCCAACCTGCCAGGGTTCGTGAAGCTCACCCCCTCGCTCTGGGGCTTCCTCGCGCGGGTCTGGTGGTGGTTCTTCAACCACCATGAGGGGCAGGAAACGCGACACGAGGCCGAGGCGCGGGCCGACGCCGCCGCCGAGCGGCTCATCGAGGCGGCCAGCCGCGGGGAGGACGTGGTGGTCCTGGCCCATGGCTTTTTCAACTTCATGATGGGCCGAGCCCTGAAGCGCCGCGGCTGGCGGGTCGATCACAATGAGGGCTTCAAATACTGGTCCATGCGCCGGTTCGTGCGCCCGGGGGAGGGCTGAGCCGACGCCGCAGCCGCGACGGCCTGTCTGCGGAAAGGCGGCGCCCACGGATCGGACCGCAGATTCCTCAGCGGTCGCGCGTTTGATCCGATAACCGGTTCCCACTGATCGGAACGCAGATTCCTCAGGGGTCGCGCGTTTCTCCCGATAACCGGTTCCCACTTATCGGAACGCGCTCTAGGTTGCCCTTCCCGCGAGGAGCGAAATGGCCGACCCACAGACCGACATCTCATCCCTGACCTTCGAACAGGCCCTGCAGGAGCTGGAGACCATCGTCTCGCGCCTGGAGTCGGGCCAGGCGCCGCTGGAGGATTCCATCCAGCTCTATGAGCGCGGAGCCCTGCTCAAGGCCCACTGCGAACAGCGACTGGAGGCCGCCCGCCTCCGGGTGGAGAAGATCGTGATGGGCGCCCAGGGCGCGCCCCGCGCCGAGCCGGCCGAGTTCGGCTGATGATGGGCGAGGTCGGACGCCGGGTGGCCGAGGCCGCAGACCTGGTCACCGTGGCGCTCGACGAGCTTCTGCCCCGCGCCGAGGGGCCGGAATCCCGCCTGACCGAGGCCATGCGCTATGCCGCTCTCGGCCCCGGCAAGCGCCTGCGGCCGTATTTCGTCCTGGAGACCGGGCGGATGTTCGGGCTGGAGGAGCGCCCCCTGCTGCGCGCGGCCTGCGCCCTGGAATGCGTCCACGCCTACAGCCTGATCCATGACGATCTGCCCAGCATGGACAATGACGACCTGCGTCATGGGCGTCCCACCGTGCACAGGGCCTATGACGAGGCCACCGCCGTGCTGGCCGGCGACGCCCTGCAGGCCGCAGCCTTTGAGATCCTGGCCCATGCCGACACCCACCCCGATGGCGCGGTCCGGGCCGAACTGGTCTGGCGGCTGGCCCATGCGGCCGGCGCCCGGGGCATGTGCGGCGGCCAGATGATCGACCTTCTAGGCGTGCGCGACGATCTGGGCGCGGTGGCGCGGATGCAGCGCATGAAGACCGGCGCGCTGATCGCCTGCGCCTTCGAACTGCCGCTGGCCATGGCCCATTCCGGCGAAGGCGAGCGCCAGGCGCTGATGGCCTTCGCCCAGGACCTGGGGCTCGCCTATCAGATCATCGACGACCTCTTGGACGCCGAGGGCGATCCTGAGGTGATGGGCAAGCGGGCGGGCAAGGACGCGGCCATGGGCAAGGCCAACTATGTCACCCTGCTGGGCGCCCAGGCCGCCCGTGAGCGGCTCGACCTGCTGATCGAGCAGACCAAGTCGCATCTGGACCCCTTTGGCGAACAGGCTGATTTCCTGCGGGCGAGCGCAGATTTCGTGCTAAAGCGCCGCAACTAGCCCTCCCATCAGCCGTTCGCCTCGCTTCATGCCGCCGAAGACGCCCTTGCTCGACCAGGTTTCCACCCCCGCCGACACGCGCGGCCTGTCGGTGGCCGAATTGCGCCAGCTGGCCGAGGAGCTGCGGGCCGAGACCATCGATGCGGTCTCCCAGACGGGCGGCCACCTGGGCGCAGGCCTGGGCGTGGTGGAGCTGACGGTCGCCCTGCACCATGTCTATGAGACGCCGCAGGACATTCTGATCTGGGACGTGGGCCATCAGGCCTATCCGCACAAGATTCTCACCGGCCGTCGCGACCGCATCCGCACCCTGCGCCAGGGCGGCGGCCTGTCAGGTTTCACCAAGCGGGCCGAGAGCGAATACGACCCCTTTGGCGCGGCCCATGCTTCGACCTCCATCTCCGCGGCGCTGGGCTTCTGCGCGGCCCGCGATCAGGCCGGTCGGGACAACCGCGTGGTGGCCGTCATCGGCGACGGCTCCATGAGCGCCGGCATGGCCTATGAGGCCATGAACAATGCGGCCGAGACCACCAAGCAGCTCACCGTCATCCTGAACGACAACGACATGTCGATCGCCCCCCCGGTGGGCGGGATGAGCGCCTACATGGCCAGGCTCGTCTCAGGCGGCGGCTACCAGTCCCTGCGCAATCTCGGCAAGTCGGTGGCCAAGGCCTTTCCGCGTCCGATCCAGGAAGCCGCCCGCAAGGCCGAGGAATATGCCCGCGGCATGGTCACCGGCGGCACCCTCTTCGAGGAACTGGGCTTCTACTATGTCGGCCCCATAGACGGGCACGACATGGAGGCCCTGGTGGCCGTCCTGAAGAACGCCCGCGGCATCGTCGACAAGCCCGTCCTGGTCCATGTGGTGACCCAGAAGGGCAAGGGCTACGCGCCGGCCGAAAAGGCCGCCGACAAGCACCATGCGGTGGTGAAGTTCGATGTGGTCACCGGCCAACAGGCCAAGGCCCAGGCCAAGGCGCCCAGCTTCACCAAGGTCTTCGCCACCGAACTGATCAAGCACGCAGAGCGCGACCCGGCCATCTGCGCCATCACCGCGGCCATGCCCTCGGGCACCGGGCTCGACCTGTTTGGCGCGGCCTTCCCGGGCCGCACCTATGACGTCGGCATCGCCGAGCAGCACGCCGTGACCTTCGCCGCGGGCCTGGCGGCCGACGGCATGAAGCCGTTCGCGGCCATCTATTCCACCTTCCTGCAGCGGGGCTATGACCAGGTGGTCCACGACGTGGCCATCCAGAGCCTGCCGGTGCGCTTCGCCATCGACCGGGCCGGCCTGGTGGGCGCCGACGGGCCCACCCATGCCGGCTCCTTCGACGTGGGCTATATGGGCGCCTTGCCGGGCATGGTGCTCATGGCCGCCGCCGACGAGGCCGAACTCGCCGCCATGGTGGCCACCTCGGTGGCTATTGATGACGGACCCAGCGCCTTCCGCTACCCGCGCGGCGAGGGGACCGGGGTGGATATCCCGCTGCTGGCGCAGCCGCTGGAGATCGGTCGTGGCCGCATCGTGCGCGAAGGCACGGCGGTGGCCATCGTCTCCTTCGGCGCGCGCCTGGGCGAATCCCTGCGGGCGGCCGAACTGCTGGGCGCGCGAGGCTTCTCCACCACGGTGGCCGATGCGCGCTTCGCCAAGCCTTTGGATGTGGACCTGCTCCTGCGCCTGGCGCGTGAGCACGAGGCCATCGTGACGGTGGAAGAAGGCGCCATGGGCGGCTTCGGCGCCTTTGTGCTGCAGGCCTTGGCGGCCCACGGCGCCCTCGACCGCGGCCTGAAGATCCGCACGCTCACCCTGCCCGACATCTTCCAGGACCAGGACAAGCCCGAGATCATGTACGCTCAGGCCGGCCTGGACGCCGAAGGCATCGCCAGAGCCGCGCTCCAGGCCCTGGGCGCCGAAGCCGTCGCCGCGGCCGGCCGTCGCGCCTGACGACTCTCGCCTGACGAGCGCCGACTGAAGGCCGGCGCTCAGCGCCTCAGCGACAGAACGACATGAAGCGCCGCAGGTCCCGACGGGGGGCTGCCGGCGGCGCCACCACGGCCTCCAGGCCGCTGAGGCGCAACTCGCCCGTCCGACCAAATGCTGAGGCCACGGGCGCGCGATCAGAGAACTCCACGCTCACGACAGAACCTAGGGCTGCGGAGTCCGGGCGGGCCTCGCCGGGGATGGTGGTCTGGGCCTCGCCGGAAGCCAGGGTCACGCTGACGGGCCAGGGCGCCGGGCGGCCCACCCGGTCCAGCCACCGGCCACCGGACATCTCCACCGCCAGGCTGGCCGCAGAGGGAAATTCCGCGGTGATCTGGCCGCTGTCCTTCACGCAGGTCAGAGCCGTCAGGCCGAGGCCGGAGGCGTCGCGGAACACCAGCTCGGCCTGGGTCGTGTCTGCGGCGTAGGTCCAGCCGCCAGGGACGATGGCGGTCTGCTGGGCGGCGGCCGGGGCGGCGAGAAACAGGGCGGCGAAACCGGCGAGGGCGAAGGGGCGCGTCATGGCCGCAAGCCTAACCTTGCGCCGCCCAAGTCTCCAGAGGTCAGCGTCGGGGGTCAGACCTCGCGTCCGCACAGGGAGACGAACTCCGCCACCAGGGCGCGATCATCGCCCCGCGCCACGGTGCGCACCGCCCGCCCGTCGGCCTCGACCGTGAGCTGACCGCTGCGGGAAAAGCGTGCAAGGACGGGCGCCTGAGCCGGCGCAACGTCGCTCACCAGCATGACGCCTTCCATGGGGGTGGGCCAGGCCTCGCCGGCCAGCTCCACCTGGTCTCCGGCCGAGGCGAGACGCACGGCGGCGCCGGGCTCGCGTGCGGCCACGGCGAGCTCCACCTGGCCGGACGCCGGCTGGCAGCTCATCATCACCAGCAGGTTGTCGCTGTGGGCCTGGCCATAGGTGAGCTTGAGCCCCTCGCTGGGGTTTTGCTGCAGCGACCAGGCCATGGCCGGCGGCGCCTCGGTCGCCTGATGGGCGCACGCGGCGATCAGCAGCGAGGCGGACATTCCCAAGAGCGAGCGGCGGCGCATGGCGATCTCCTTCGCCCAGTTAACGACTCTCGCCGCCGCTCAGTTCACCGGCCGCCTGCGGCCCGGCCGTCAGAAGGGAGAAAAGGTCTCCACCAGGGCCTGGCCTGCGGGCGTGCGCTGGACGCGGCTGACATCGCCGCGGCCGCCATAGCTGATGCGCGCCTCGGCGATCTGCGAGTGGCGGATGGTGTTGGACGAGGAGATGTCCTCGGGCCGGATGATCCCGGCCACGGACAGCTGGCGCAGCTCGCCATTGGTGCGGACCTCCTGGGTGCCCTGGATCATCATGTTTCCGTTGGGCAGGACGGCGGTGACCACCGCAGCGATAGTGAGGTTGATCTTCTCCGAACGCGACACCGAACCCGAGCCGGCGCTGGCCGAATTGGAGTTGGTGGAGATGGCGTTGGCCGGATCAAACCCGCCGGGCAAGACACGGCCGAGGCTCGACTCCAGACCCAGGAAATTGGGCAGGCCCGCCGAAGCGCCGGCCGTCCGGGAGGTGCTGGTGGAGTTGGAGGTCTGGGCGCGGTCGTCGATCTGGATGTTCACCGTGACGATGTCGCCCACCCGGTTGGCCCGCTGGTCGATGAAGAAGGCCCGGGCGCCGGTGCGCCAGAGAGAGTTGGCCGAGGCGGCGCTGGGCAGGGGCTGGTTGGCCGAGGCCAGGATCACCGGCTGGTCCTGACCCACCAGGGCCGAAGGATAGCGAACGGGGGTCAGGTTCGGGCCGGCCACGGCCTCCTGCACGGTGGAGCAGGCGGCGAGCGGAACCAGGGCGAGGGCGGCGAGCAGGACAAGGCGCATGGCGGTGGGTCTCTGGCTGGCGATTAACGAGAGGCGAAGCGCACGGCCGACTGGGCCATGAACTGGTCGGCGGCCGGTCCCACCGCGCCCTGTCCGGGGCCGGTGGCGACGGCCTGGACCACGCGCCGGGAGGTGAGGTTTTCTGCCGCGAAGGTTTCGCCGAGCGCCGCCCGGCCGCGGGCGCGGGCCTGCAGCGACAGGGTCACCCCCCCGTGCTCATAGGTCAGGGTGATCAGGTCGCCGCTGGCGATCACCTGCGGGGCGCTGACATCGCGGGCCGAGGCGACCGAACCGGCGCGAAGGGGACGGCGGGCCTCCAGGCCGATCAGCTGGCTGGCGTCGGCGGCGGCGTCGGCCGGGGCGGCGGCGGCCTTGGCCCAGATCAGATCCTGCGGCTGGACGACCTCGCCGGCGGCCAGGCTGCGGGCGTAGGTGAGCACCTCCACATTGCCCCGGGCCGCAACCGCCTGTCCGGCGGTCGAGGGCGCGGCGGCGGTGCGCACCACGATCCGGCGCAGTCCCTCGGCATTGGCCCAGTCCAGGCCGGCCCGGCGGGCGGTCTGCTGCACGGCGCCGGCGTCGAGCACGACGGTCAGGCCAGGCTTGCGGGCCACGGGGACGCCCGCGGCCGAACCTGCGCCATGGAACAGGTCGCCCAGGGTGACCAGGCCGTCGGCGTTGACCACCTCGGCCTTGAGAGTCACGGCCTGACCGGCCAGCGCCTGGGCGGCGCCGCTCAAGGCCAGGCCCGCGGCCAGAATCAGAGAGGCGAGGGGACGGAGCAGCATGATCATCAGCCCTTCACGGAGTTGGCGGCCCGCAGCATTTCGTCGGCCGCTGAGATGACCTTGGAGTTCATCTCATAGGCGCGCTGAGCGACGATCAGGGCGGTGATCTCGGTCACGGCGTCCACGTTGGAGGCTTCGGTGTAGCCCTGCATCAGCTGGCCGAAGCCCACACCGCCAGGGGCGCCCACATTGGCGGGGCCTGAGGCGGCGGTCTCCATCAGGAGGTTGTCGCCGATGGCCTCCAGGCCCGCCTCATTGACGAAGGTGGCGAGTTCGATCTGACCCACCACCTCGGCCTCGGTCTGGCTGGCGCGGATCGCCTGGACCTGGCCGGTCTTGGACACCGCGATGGAGGTGGCGTCGCCCGGCACGGTGATGGCCGGCTGGATGGGATAGCCGTCCTCGGTCACCATCTGGCCGTCGGGGCTGAGCGAGAGGTTGCCGGCGCGGGTGAAGGCGGTCTCCCCCGAGGGCAGCAGCACCTGGAAGAAGCCGCGGCCGTCGATGGCCAGGTCGTAGGGATTGCCGGTGTTGGTGACCGCCCCCTGGGCGGTGATGCGATAGACCGAGCCGGCCTTCACGCCGCCGCCGATCTGGACGCCGGTGGGCACGATGGTCCCTTGTTCGGAGGACTGCGCCCCGGCCCGCTCCAGGGTGTGATAGAGCAGGTCCTGGAACTCGGCGCGCTGCTTCTTGAAGCCCACCGTGTTCATGTTGGCGATGTTGTTCGAGATGACCTCGACGTTCAGCTGCTGGGCCGACATGCCCGTGGCGGCGGTGCGGAGCGCCTGCATGGCTTAAACTTCCTAGTTCACCCGGCCCATGCGCTCGACGGCGCGCCGGGACAGGTCTTGGGTGGATTCCATCATGCGGGTGATGCTCTCGTAGGCTCGCGTCACCTCGATCATCCGGGTGATCTCCAGGATGGGCTTGACGTTGGAGCTCTCGAGCATCCCCTGGCGGACGCGCGCGTCCGGAGCAGGTTCGGGTTGCAGGTTCGAGGTGTTGCGCAGCAGGTTGTCGCCGGCCTTCTCCAGCACGGAGAGGTCGTCGAAGCGGACCACCGCCACGCGGCCCACGATGTTCTCGCCCTGGCTGACCGTGCCGTCCGGAGCGATCTTCACCTCGCCGTCCTCGGGATTGATGACGATCTCGCCCCCGCCGTCGCCGGCCACCGGATCCCCGGCCTTGGTGACGATGCGGCCCAGCTCATCGAGACCAAAGCCCCCGTCGCGGGTGTAGCGGGGGCCGGCGGCCGTGTTCACTTCGAAAAAGCCCTGGCCCTCCAGGCCGAGGTCGAAGGTCGCGCCGGTGGAGGTCAGGGCGCCTTGGCCGAAGTCGCGGGCCACGCCGCCGTCGAGCACGAACTTCACCGGCCGCGGCGCCCCGGCGTTGAAGGCCGGCGCCCCAGGCTCGGTCCGGGCCATCAGGGATTCCACCTTGAAGCCGGTGGTGTCGGCGTTGGCGATGTTGTTGGCGATGATGTCCAACTCGCGTCGCAGCAGCATCTGGCGCGACAGGCCGACATAGACCGTGTTGTCCATCCTCTGCGCTCCTTTGCCTGCGACAATTCTCGCCAGGTCGGCATGCAAGGGCTGGGCCAGTCTGAAAGCCCTGCAAAAACAACGAACAAGAAGGTTAATTCCGACCCCCTGGCGCATTTTGCCGGGCAGGATCGGCCGCCGTTAAGGAGTGTAAAAACCTATCCTTAACCAGCGTCGGGCCATGGCTGAGGGACAGGATTCTAAGGAGCCGCGCCCGTGGCCAAGGACAAGGTCAAGGAAGCCCCCGCTGAGGGCGCCGAAGGCGAAGACGCCGAAGGCGCGCCCGCCAAGAAGAAGCCGCCGTTGAAGCTGCTGATCATCGCCGGCGTGGGCGCCCTGGTGGTGCTGGGCGGCGGCGGGGCGGCGGCCTTCGTCTTCCTCAAGCCCAAGCCGGCGGCCGAAGGCGAGGAGCACGCCGAGAAGAAGGCGGAAAAGAAAGACGCGAAGAAGGACGAGAAGGGCGGCAAAGGCGGCAAGGGCGAGGAGGCCGCGAGCCCGGCCCTGGTGCGGGCCGGCCCCGACGGCGTGGTCTTCTACACCCTGCCCGACCTGGTGGTGAACATGCAGACCGCCGAGGGCAAGGCGACCTTCCTGAAGCTCAAACTGACCTTGGAACTGCCCGACGACCAGGTCGCCTCGACCCTGGATCCCAACCTTCCGCGGCTGCAGGACATGTTCCAGACCTTCCTGCGCGAGCTGCGGCCCGAGGACCTGTCGGGGAGCCAGGGCAGCTACCAGCTTCGGCTGGAGATCCTGCGCCGGGTGAACCTGGTCATCGCACCCGCCAAGGTCAACGCGGTGCTCATTGAGGAGATGCTCATCAACTGATCCCCCAAGGGATCGGTCGGGCTCTGATTTGGGAACCAGATGGCGGCAGACGACAACAACGAGGCCTGGGGCGGCGGTTCATCGGAACCGGACGCCTTCGCCGGCGCCGAACGCATCCTCAACCAGGATGAGATCGACAGCCTGCTGGGCTTTGACCTGTCCGACGACGAGGCGTCGGAGCGCAGCGGCATCCGCGCCATCATCAACTCGGCCTTGGTCTCCTATGAGCGCCTGCCGATGCTGGAGATCGTCTTCGACCGCCTGGTGCGGTTGATGACCACCTCGCTGCGCAATTTCACATCGGACAATGTCGAGGTGAGCCTCGACAACATCTCCTCGATCCGCTTCGGCGACTATCTGAACTCCATCCCGCTCCCGGCCATCCTGGCGGTGTTCAAGGCCGAAGAGCTGGAGAATTACGGCCTGCTGACGGTCGATTCCAACCTCATCTACTCCATCGTCGATGTGCTGCTGGGCGGTCGTCGCGGCACGGCGGCCATGCGGATCGAGGGGCGGCCCTACACCACCATCGAACGCGTGCTGGTCCAGCGCATGGTGGAGGTGGTCCTGGCCGACGCCCGCGCGGCCTTCGAGCCGCTCACGCCCGTCTCCTTCGTCCTCGACCGGCTGGAGACCAATCCCCGCTTCGCCGCCATCGCCCGTCCGGCCAACGCCGCCATCCTGGTGAAGCTGCGCATCGACATGGAGGATCGGGGCGGGCGGATCGAGCTTCTGCTGCCCTACGCCACCCTGGAGCCCATCCGGAAGATGCTGCTGCAGCAGTTCATGGGTGAGAAGTTCGGGCGCGACAACATCTGGGAAGGCCACCTGGCCACCGAACTCTGGACCACCCAGATGGAGGTCCGCTGCGTCCTCGACGAACTGCAACTGCCCTTGCAGAAGCTGCTGGACCTGAAGGTGGGCGACACCATCACCCTCAACGCCACCCCCGACAGTCCGGTGGAGCTGCGCGCCGGGTCCATCCCCCTGACCCAGGGTCACATGGGTCGCCGCAATCACAACATCGCCGTACGCGTGGAGGCCCCCCTCTCGCCGCAGGCGCGCAAAGCCGTGCAGAGGATCCGATGAGCCTTGTGGCGATCTCCATGAATCTCCTTCTGGCGGTGCTGCTTCTCGCAGCCCTTGCCATGGGGTGGCGGCTGAACCAGCGGCTGAAGGCCCTGCGCGACAGCCATGCGGGCTTCGCCCAGGCCGTCGCAGACCTGGACCAGGCCGCCCGCCGGGCCGAGCAGGGGCTGGCCGATCTGCGCGCGGCCACCGATGAGGCCGCCGACACCCTGGACGACCGGATCAAGGCCGCCCGGGAGCTCTCCGCCCGTCTGGAGCGCCAGGTCAAGTCAGGGCCGGTCCTGGCTGAGGACGAAGCCGCCGAGCGCGCCGCCGAACATCGTCTGGGCGCCCTGCTGGCCGGGGCGCACGAACTGCGTCCGGCCCGTCCGCGACTGGAGCCCGTCCCCCCCGCACGCCGCCCCGCGTCGGTGGAGCGCCCCCTGGAGCGCCCCTTGGAGCGGGCCGGTGCGCGCCCCGTCTCGCGCATGGCCCGCGCCCTTGAGGATGACCTGTTCGACGCCCCCGCCGAGGCGGTGGGCGAGCTTCGCCGAGGCCGCCGATGAAGACCGTTCCGCGAATCCTGCCCATCGTCGGCGTCGCCATGGGCGGCGTGCTGGCGGTCAACGCCCTCTCGGGGGCTCAGGGCCTGCCGGAGCTCCTGTCGGGCGCGCGCGCCTTCGCCGAAGAAGCGATCGGCGGCAAGGACGAGCCTGCCGAGGCGCCGGCCGAGGCCGCGCCCACCGGAGAAGGCGCCGACGCGGCGGCCACCATCCCCAAGCCGGCCAATGTCTGCGCCCCCACGGCGGCTGAACTGGCCAAGGAGGCGGGCCTGTCGCCCGCCGAGTTGCAGGTGCTGCAGAGCCTGGGCGAGCGGCGCGGCCAGCTGGACGCCCGCGAACAGTCCCTGGAGACCCAGCTCGCCCTGATGGCGGCGGCCGAGACCAAGCTCGACGCCAAGGTGAAGGCCCTCGACGACCTCAAGGCTCAGATCGAGGCCCTGATGGGCGCGGCCGAGGAGCGCGAGGACGCTGAGGTCGCCCGCATGGTCAAGGTGTTCGAGGGTATGAAGCCCAAGGATGCGGCGGCGCGCATGACGGTCCTGTCCGACGAGGTGCGGCTGCCCATCGCCGCGGCCATGAAGGAGCGGGCGCTTTCGGCCATGCTGGCCGCCATGCCCCCCAACGAGGCCAAGCGTCTGACCGAGAGCCTGGCCAGCCGCTTCGAAGCGGCCCGGGCGCTCGGCAAGGCTGCGCCGGCCACCGAGGCCGCAGCGGCCGCGGCGGCGAAGCCGGCGCCCGCGCAAAAGGCGGGCTAGGACGGTGCGGCTGCGCCGGACCTTGCGCTCCAGCGTCGCGGCGGCCTGCATCCTGGCCACCGTGGCGCCAGGCGGCGTCATGGCGCAACCGGCGCCGGCCCAGGCGCCGGAGCCGCTGGAGGTCCGCGTGGCTCAGGCCCGGGACTTCTCCCGTATCGAATTCCGCTGGAAGGGGGCCGCGCGGGTCAGTTCCCGTCGGGACGGCCAGGTGCTCACCCTGCGGTTCAGCCGCGACGGCGATCCCGATCTCACCCGGCTTCGGGTGTCTCCGCCCCGCTGGGTGGAAGGTGCTGCGGCCCGGCGGGTGGGCGGGGTGCTGGAGATCGACATCCGCCTGGCGCCCGACGCCGAGGCCCGCCTGGGCCAGGCCGATGGGGCGGCCTTCATCAATGTCTACGCCAAGGCGCCCGAGGCCCCGCCCGCCAAGGGTCCTGCGGCGAGCGCAGAAGCGCCGGCCGCCGCCCCCGACCCGGCCAGGCCCAATCCGATCCCGGCCGGCGGGCGGGTGCGCATGCAGCCGCGCCTGGAGGGCGCACAGGTGCTGCTGTCCTTCCCCTTCGTCGCCCCGGCCGGGGCGGCGGTGTTCCGTCGGGGGGATGCGGTCTGGGTGGTGTTCGACGCCCCCGCCGACCTGGACGTGGCCCACGCGCCCCGCGGCCTGCGGCAGTTCCAGGGCATGACCGCCTATCGCGGGGCCGACTATGCGGCTGTGCGCATCCAGAGCCCGAGCGGGACGCCGGTGACGGCGTTGAGCGAAGGTTCGACCTGGACCATCGCCCTGGGACCCGGGGCCCAGGCCCAGCCCACCCCCATCCGCGTCAGCCGCGACGCCACGGGCGGGCCGGCCAGCCTCTCGGCCGCCGTCTCGGGCGTCACGCGTATCGTCCGCCTGCCCGACCCGGTGGTGGGCGACACCCTGGTGGTGGCCACCGCCCTTGGTCCGCCCAAGGGTCTCGCCTCCCGTCGCGAATTCGTTCAGCTGGCCCTGCTGCCCTCGGCCCAGGGTCTGGCCATGGAGACCTTCGCCGAAGACCTGACCCTGGCGCGGGAAGGCGATCTCGTGGCCATCGGGCGGCCCAGCGGACTGTCCCTGTCCTCGCCCGAAGTGGCTGAGCGACGCGCCCAGACGGCCCCTGGCGCGCCCATGCCCGCCGGCCGCCCCGCGCTGATCGATGTGGAAGGCTGGTCCAAGACCGGATCGGGCGGCTTCATGTCGCGCTACAACGCCCTGGTCGAAGCCGCCGCCCTGGAGGGGCTGGACAAGGAGAAGGGCGAGACGTCCGCCCGCATGGCTCTGGCCCGGTTCCTGGTGGGGCACGAACTGGCCTTCGAGGCCATCGGCGTGCTCAACGACCTGGCGCGGGAGCGGCCCAGGGTGCTGAACGACGCCGAGTTCCGCGGGCTGCGCGGCATTTCCCGCGTCATGGCCCGGCGCGACAAGGAGGCTTCGGCCGACTTTTCGGCGCCAGTTCTCTCCGACGAGGCTTCGGGCGCCCTCTGGCGATCCCTGCTGGCCAGCCGCACCGCCCAGTGGCCCGAGGCGCGACGGGAGTTCGCCGCCGGGGCTGCGGCGTTCAACCAGTTCCCCGAACTCTGGCGGGCGCGCTTCGCCCGCGCCGACGCCCGGGCCGCCCTGGCCATGGGGGATCTGGACGGCGCCCAGAGCCGCATCCGCCTGGCGCTGGACCAGACCAAGGACCCGATCGAACAGCTGGAGACCCGGCTGCTCCAGGCTGAGCTCGCCGAGCGGCGGGATGATACGGGCCGGGCTCTGCGCATCTATCAGGCGGTGGCGCGGGCGCCGGTGGACTACCTGGCCGCCCCGGCCCTGTTGAACGCCACGCGGATCCGGTTCGAGGAAGGGGCGATCACGCCCGCCCAGGCCATGGCCTCCTATGACAGCCTCCGGTTCCGCTGGCGGGGCGACGCCACCGAACTGGCGACGGTGCGGGCGCTGGCCCGCCTCTATCTGACCCAGGGACGTTATCGCGAGGCCCTGGAGACTCTGCGCTCGGCCGGACGGCGTCTGCCCGACCTGCCCGAAGCCCTGGGCCTTCAGGCCGATCTGGCGGCCACCTTCCGGGGCCTGTTCCTGGACGGTCTGGCCGACGGGCTGGAGCCGGTCCAGGCCCTGGCCTTGTTCTTCGACTTCAAGGACCTGACCCCGCTGGGCGTGGATGGCGACATGATGGTGCGCCGCCTGGTGCGGCGACTGGTGGATGTCGACCTCCTGGCTCAGGCCGCCGACCTGCTGGCCTATCAGGTGGACAATCGCCTGGATGGCGTGGCGCGGGCCCAGGTGGCCACCGATCTGGCCCTGATCTATCTGATGGACCAGCGGCCTGAGCAGGCGCTCATCGCCATCAACGGTTCGCGCACCACCATCCTGCCCCGTCAGCTCAACGCCGACCGCCGGCTGATCGAGGCCCGCGCGCTTTCGGCGCTGGGCCGGCAGGACCACGCCCTGGAGGTTCTGGCGCGGGAGGATTCGCCCGAAGCCCGGGACCTGCGCGCCGAGATCGTCTGGCGGCAGAAGGACTGGGCCGCCGCGGGCGGCCTCTTCGAGGCGTCCCTTGGTCAGAGGTGGCAGGACGCCAAACCTCTGACCATTGAGGAGGAGGGCAAGCTGCTGCGCGCCGGCGTCGCCTTCAGCCTGGCCGGCGACGACGAGGCCCTGACGCGGCTGGAGGGGCGCTACAGCCGTTACCTGGATCAGGCCAACAATCCCGAGGCCCTGCGGGTGGCCCTGACCGGTGTGGCCAGCGGGCGCATCGGCGTCGGCGACTTCGGCCGCATGACCGCTGACAACGCCGCCTTCGCCGGCTGGGTGGGGCGGATGAAGGAGAAGTTCCGCCAGGCCGCGCC
>NZ_DAIMHV010000062.1:0-15714 GCF_036723115.1 Phenylobacterium sp.
CGACCACGACGAAGTCGTTGCCGAGCCCGTTCATCTTCAGGAACGGACGGCTCATGGTGGCAGACATATAGGCGAGATGCTTGCGCAAATCATCAGCCGGCCGCACGGCGGGGGAAGACAGGGACGTGCCAGCCCGCTTATGAAACGGGGCATGAAAGCCCTGCTTCCCGCCCTCTGCGCCCTGATCCTGCCCGTCCTGGCCGTCGGTCCCGCCCGCGCCCAGACGGATTTCCAGCCCCCGCGAGCCGGCGGCCCCGACCCCTTCCAGTGGCTGGAAGAGGTGGAGGGCGAGCGCGCCCTGGCCTGGGTGGACGCCGAGAACGCCAAGGCGCAGGCGGCCCTGGACGGAGACCCCCGCTTCCAGGGGCTGCTGGCCGAGGCCCGGGCCATCTTCACCGCCCAGGACCGTATCGCCGCGCCCAGGTTCCGGGGCGGGGGGATCGACAATCTCTGGCAGGACAGCGCCAATCCTAAGGGGCTGTGGCGCCAGTCTGACCGCGCCTCCTATCTGGCCGGCCAGCCCGCCTGGACGACGCTCCTGGACCTCGACGCCCTGTCGGCGGCCGAGGGACGCAACTGGTTCTTCCACGGGGCCGAGTGCCTGAAGCCGGCCGAGACCCGCTGCCTGGTCTATCTGTCGGACGGGGGCGGCGACGCCAACGAGATCCGCGAGTTCGACACCGAGGCCCGCGCCTTCGTTCCCGACGGCTTCGTCTTCGCCGAGGGCAAGCAGGACGCCGTCTGGCTGGACGCTGAAACCGTCATCGCCGCCCGGGAATGGACCCCTGGCGAGGTCACCAGCTCGGGCTACGCCTATGTGCTGAAGTCGGTGCGGCGGGGCGAGGCGCCGGTGGAGCTGTTCCGCGGGGAGGCCTCCGACGTCTCGGTCTGGCCCATCGTCCTGCGGGGGGAGGGCGGCCGGGCGCTGGCCGTGATCGCCCGCCGGGGCCTGACCTTCTTCGAGGCCGACCACCTTCTGCTGACGCCCGCGGGCCCGCAGCGCATCCCCCTGCCGGCCCGCGCCCAGTACGAGGCCTTTGTGGACGGCCAGGTGGTCTTCACCCTGCAGGAGGCCATGGGCGACCTGCCGCAAGGCGCGCTGGCGGCCTTCGACCTCCAGGCCCTCCTGGCCGATCCGGCCGGCGCCCGGCCGCAGCTGATCTTCGCGCCTGGCCCCCGCCAGGCCATCCAGCAGGTGAGCGCCACCGACGGGCGGCTGGTGGTGGCCCTGCTGGAGGACGTGAAGGGCGCGGTGGATGTATGGGACTTCGCGGGCGGCGCCTGGCGGGTGTCCCGCCTGCCCCTGCCCGAGGGCTCCAACCTCACCCTGCAGGCGGTGTCGGGCAAGGACGAGGCCCTGTTCGTGCGCGCCGAGAGCTTCCTGGAGCCCACCGCCCTGTGGTTCGCCGACGCCGGCCAGGGCCAGGCCCGCCAGGTGCGCGAGCTGCCCCCCCGGTTCGACGCCTCCACCCATCTGGTGGAGCAGTTCTGGACCGCCTCCAGCGACGGGACGCAGATTCCCTATTTCGTCGTCCGGCCGCGCTCGGCCCCCCTGGACGGAAGCCTGCCCACCCTGATGTTCGGCTATGGCGGCTTCGAGATCGCCATGCCCCCCCGCTACCTGCCCGAGCTCGGCAAGCTGTGGCTGGAACGGGGCGGCGCCTATGTGGTGGCCAATATCCGCGGCGGCGGCGAGTTCGGCCCCGCCTGGCACCAGTCGGTCCTGCGCGAGAAGCGCCAGCTGGCCTTTGACGACTTCGCCGCCGTGGGCCGCGACCTCGCCGCCCGGCAGATCACGTCCCCGCGGCGCCTGGGCATCTACGGCCGTTCCAACGGCGGGGTCCTGACCAGCGTCTCCATGACCCAGCACCCGGACCTGTGGAACGCCGTGGTCATCGAAAGCCCGCTGGTGGACATGCTGCGCTATCACCGCCTGCCGGCCGGCGCCTCGTGGATCGCCGAATATGGCGATCCCGAGGTTCCCGAGGACTTCGCCTTCATCGCCCGCTATTCGGCCTATCAGAACCTGAAGGCTGGCGCGGCCTATCCGCGGGCCTACATCACCACCAACATGCGCGACGACCGGGTCCATCCTGGCCATGCGCGGAAATTCGCCGCCGCCCTGCAGGCCCTGGGCGCGCCGGCCCTCTATTACGAGCCCCGGTTCGGCGGCCACGCCAACGACGCCGACCCCGAGCTGAACGCCGCCCGGTGGGCCCGCCACTATGTCTATCTGATGCAGCAGCTGATGGACTGAAGGGGCGCTTGCGCAGCCGGGCCGACCTGAGTAGTTTCCGCGCCTCGCTCAGCGGGCCTGCCTGGTCAGGCCCCATCCGCGCCGGCAAGGAGAGGTGGCTGAGTGGTCGAAAGCACCGCACTCGAAATGCGGCGTACCTTTACGGGTACCGTGGGTTCGAATCCCACCCTCTCCGCCATCGCGCTAAAATCGCAATAAAATCAGTTCAGATCGCCGCCGGATGAAGCGGGGGTGCGATTGCGAGCTCGGTGTCCGTCTCCACGTGCGCCATCACGCGGCCAGGACGGCGCTGACCGGGCGACGCAGGGAGAACGGCAGGTCCGGCGCGTAGCCGAAGCGCACCACCAGATCGACCCGCCGGCCGCCAAAGCCCACCGCCTCTGAGAATTGAGACCGCATCGCCGCCACCTCGACGGGTTGATTGATGAAGGCGTGCTTGATCCCCAACAGCGTCGCCTGCAGGGCGAAGCGCTGGTAGGCGCGCCCGGCCTGGACCCAATGGCGGGGATCGTCCTGGGCGGCGCTGAACACCGCGACGCCCGCGCTGGAGTCCATCTGGGTGCGGTACTTCTTCGTTTCCCCATCAATGGTGAAGACCATCGGAAACACCAGCTGGCCGAGCGGATCGGGAAGGGTCGGGTTGCCTGAACACGGCCCAAAGAGGCCATCGCCCGAGCTCATGGCCGAGGCGCTGTCGAACCGGATCCATGCTTTCAGCTCCCGGACGAAGGCCTCATCCAGCATCTGGCGCCTGGCGCCCTCGATCACGGCGTCACGAACCTGGTCGACGCCCGCACGATCGGTGATCAGAAGCGTGTCGACGCCCTCCATCTTCGAGGCGGCCTGCAAAAGCGCCAGATCGCCAGGCGCCACCGCAGCGCCGCTGAAGTCCGAGCGCGTGCATTGCCGCTTGGGAATGGCGGCGACGAAGGGATCGGTCGCCCGGTCCGCCGGCGAAAGATCGATCCCCAGGCGCCCCGAGTCCGGATCGAACGCGCAGGCCGCCCCCAGGCCATAGGCGCTGGCGGCGGACATCAGGTTCTCCGCGGCGCAGCCCAGGCTGGCGTAGAGATGGTGATCGTCCGGATCGACGACCGGCGTGCGGCGGGTTTCGTCGGGCGCCAGCATGATGCCGCCCTCAGCGCGGGCGAACCGCCAGGGCTGCGTGTTGTGCCCATTGGCGGCCAGGGTGGCGAAGCGAACCAGCTCAGGGATCGGGTCGGCGGCGTCCAGGTCGAGCGGGCGACGCAGGGCGACCGCAGCCTCGGCGGCCGTACGGCCCGCCCCCGCGCAGGCGCTGAGCGGCGCAGCCGCCATGCCCAGGAGGCCAAGGGTTGCGACCCGGCGGTTGAAGCCGGAGGACTGAGAGCCATACCCACCCATGACCGGCCTCCAGAGACGCCCACTGGGATCGCCGCAAGCCGATCCGTTGCGGTCCAGATCACCAGCATGGGCCAGGCTCGGCGGCGCACCTTGATCTGGCTCAACCTCGCCGGCGACAAGGTCCGGCGGGCCTCACCCGCGCCCCTGACGTTCCAGGAGCTGGCGGATCAGGTCGATCTGTTCCTGCTGACGCTGGAGGATGGCCTCGATCTGCTGGGCGCGCAGGTGGTCCAGCTTGTCGTGCAGGGCCATGATCTCGATCTCGGCCTTCAGGTTCACCTCATAGTCGTGGGCGGCGCTGAGCCGGTCCTTCGCCGCCTGGCGGTTCTGGCTCATCATGATGATCGGCGCCTGGATGGCCGCCAGCATGGAGAGCAGCAGGTTCAGGAAGATGAAGGGGTAGGGGTCGAAGGCGCCGCGCCCCAGGGTCAGATTGACCAGGGTCCAGCAGGCCAGGAAGGCCAGGAAGGCGAGGATGAAGGCCCAGGAGCCCCCCACGGCCGCCACCCGGTCGGCCAGGCGCTGGCCGAAGGTCTGCTCGTCGTCGAAGGCTTCATTGGCGTCGCGGCTCACCGGGCTGCGGCGCGCCGTCCGGCTCAACACCCGGCGTTCTGCGGGGTCGAGCTCAGCCTCCGTCCGGCCGAACCACCGCTGTGAAGCCTGTCCCAGCCCTTCGTCCGGATCGCTCATGGCCTGTCCTTGCTGATTGCGCCGGCTTGGCATCTGTCGCCGACGGGGTGATTGTGGACCTGCGGACGCACCCTGGCCATGGGCGCGCTCCAGGGCGCCGGAGGGAGAGGATCATGATCGAAGCGGTCAAGTACGGCCTGGCCAACTATGTGAACTTCGAGGGTCGCACCGGCCGCGCCACCTTCTGGTGGTGGGTCCTGGCGGTGGTCCTGGCCGCCATCGTGGCCAGCATCCTGGACGAGGGCCTGGGCGCCGGCGATCTGGAGCCCTTCGGCCTGCTGCTGACGCTCGGCCTGTTCCTGCCCAACCTCGGCATGTCGGTGCGCCGGCTGCATGACACCGGCCGCACGGGCTGGTGGCTGCTCATCGGGCTCGTGCCCCTGATCGGCTGGCTGGTTCTGATCTTCTTCTATGTCCAGCCCAGCAACCCGGCGGGCGAGAAGTTCGATCCGCCCCGTCCCGCCGACCTGCCGCCCGAGCCGCCGCCGGCCGCTTAGCCAACCCTGCCCTTAACGCCAGGCTGTGATGACCTGCCAGGTCATTGGCCTGGGCCGAACGTCCGGCCAGGATCGCCCCATGGCTTGAGGCATGGAGGCGGCGATGAACAGGTTCTGGTCCAACTGGATGAAGGTGTGGTGCGCGGGCGTGGGCCTGTTCGGCCTGGTGCTCTGCGGGGCGGCCTTTCCGGCCGCTGAGGCCCCCGCCCGGCTGGTCTTCAGCCTCATCGGCGCCCCGGATCTCACCTTCGACAGCAATCTGCGCTTCAGCGTGGGCCTGATGGGGGCGGTCACCCTGGGCTGGTTCCTCACCCTTCTGGCGACCCTGAAGGCCGCGGCCCTGCTGGGCGAGCAGGCCGGCCCGGTCTGGCGGTTGCTGACCGTGTCGGTGGCCGCCTGGTACGTGATCGACGGGGCGATCTCGGCGGCCACCGGATTGGCCCTGAACATCGCGCCCAACACCGTCCTGCTGGCGGGCTATCTGATCCCGGTCCTTTCCACGGGCGTGCTGCGCGGACGCTGAGCCCTGGCTTGTCCAAAAAGGGGCGGGGCGGTAGGCTCGGCCCATGCTGAACGCTCCCCCCGCTCGGCGCCGCCGACCCCTGCGCGCCTTCGCCGCGACCTTCGCCGCCCTCGCCTGGACGACTCTGGACTGGACGGTGCTGGCGGCGCATGCGCACGCCGGCGCGCCCGAACCCGTCAGCCGGGTCGAGCTGACCAAGATGACCGGCCGTTGGTACGAGGTGGCCCGCACCCCCAACGCCATGCAGAAGGACTGCGAGGCGGCCACCGCCGACTGGACCCGCACCGGCGAGGGCTATTCCGTGGTCCAGACCTGCCGCCGGGGATCGCCGGAAGGCCCCAAGAAGGAATGGAAGGCCAGCGCCACGGTGGCCGATCCGGTGAAGAACGCCAAGTTCAAGCTGACCTTCCTGGGCGGGCTGATGCGCCAGGAATACTGGGTGCTGGACCACCGGGCCGACGAGGGCTGGCTGATCATGGGCACGCCGGGCGGCAACTATGTGTGGCTTCTCTCAAAGGCCCCGCAGCTGGCCGCCTCGGCGCGCAACCAGGCGATCGCCCGCATCCGCCAGCTGGGCTACGACACCAGCGCCCTGGAATTCCCGCAGCAGGCCCGCTGAGCTGAGCGGGCCGACCCTGCTGTTTCGCCGAGCTTGATTTCAGAACGAAGCCCGAACATGGTCTGGCCATGGATCTGGTGCTGTCCCCCTGCGAGCCGCTCACCCGTCCCCAGATCACCCAGGCGGTGACGCGGGGGGCGGCGCGCCTGCTCCTGGCCCTGGGCTATGCGCCCCTGGCGGAGGTGTGCCTGCCCAATGGCCGGCGGGCTGACCTGATGGCCCTGGGCCGCAAGGGCGATCTCTTCATCGTGGAGGTGAAGTCCGGCCTCGAGGACTTCCGAAGCGACGGCAAGTGGCATGAATATGCGCCCTATTGCGACGCCTTCGCCTTCGCCGTGGCGCCGGAATTCCCGCTGGAGATCCTGCCGCAGGATCCCGGACTGATCGTCGCCGACGCCTTTGGCGGCGAGGTGCTGCGCGAGGCGCCCAACCTCGGCCTGGCCGGCGCGCGACGCAAGGCGCTGACCCTGGCCTTTGGCCGGCTGGCCGCTCAGCGGGCGACCCTCGGCCTGGTCTAGAGCGGGGCCCGCCGCATCGAAAGGCGCTCAGCGCGGGGCGCGCTTGGCGAGGATGCGTTGCAGGGTGCGCCGGTGCATGTTCAGCCGACGGGCGGTCTCCGAGACATTGTGGCCGCACAGTTCATAGACCCGCTGAATGTGCTCCCACCGCACCCGGTCGGCGCTCATGGGGTTTTCCGGCGGGGCGGGGGGATCGCCCGGCAGGGCCAGCAGGGCGCGGGCCACCTCGTCGGCGTCGGCGGGCTTGGAGAGATAGTCCACCGCGCCGGCCTTCACCGCGGCCACGGCGGTGGCGATGTTGCCATAGCCGGTCAGCATGATGACCTTGGAGTCGGGCCGGGCCTCGCGCATGGCCTCGACCACCTTCAGCCCGGTCCCGTCCTCCAGCCGCATGTCCAGCACCGCAAAGGCCGGGGGGAAGACCTTCACCGCGGCCAGGGCCTCGGTGACGCTGGCCACCAGCACAGGTTCGAAGCCCCGTCCCTCCAGCGCCCGTCCCAGGCGGGTGCGCAGGGCGTTGTCGTCATCCAGCAAGAGCAGGCTCTTGTCCGGCAGGGCGTCGATGCGGGCGTCGAGATCGGGCATGTGGTCTGCTACCCGCGCGCGCGGGCCTCCCTCCTGGCGTGCGTCCCTAGTTGGGGGGCAGCCGCGGCGAACCGCAAGTCCTTTGGCGTTGGTCTATTCCGTCGGCGCATCGATCCTGGACCTGGGCCAGCGGGCCGACACCAGCGCCCCCCGAGGCCGGCCGTTCTGGAAACTCACCACCGCGCCGGTGCGCTCCAGGAGGGTCTTGGAGATGAAGAAGCCCAGGCCCATGCCGACGTGGCCGGTGCGTGATCCCTCTGCGCCGGGCCGGGAGGTCACATAGGGCTCGCCCAGTCGGGGCAGGATTTCCGGATCGAACCCGGGTCCGTCGTCGCGCACCTCGACCGTGATGGTCTCCGCGTCGAACCGGGCGGTGACGAGGACTTCGGAGGCGGCGAAGTCCACCGCATTCTCCACAAAGGAGCTGATGGCGTGGCTCACCTCGGGGATGCGGCGGACGCCGGGCTTGGGCACGCCGGGCGGGCCGGTGACGATGGCCTCCAGCCGTACGCCCTTGACCCCCTGATGGGGCTCGATGACCTCTTGCAGCAGCTGCAACAGGCTCATGCGGTCGTGGACCTGGTCGCTGGCTTCGGGGGTCTGGCTCAGCCGGGTCAGGATTTCGCGGCATCTCTGGGCCTGGGCCATGAGCAGTTCGGCGTCCTCGCGCACCTGCGGGGTGGCGGCTTCCCGGACCATCTCCTTGGCCACGATGGCGATGGTGGCCAGCGGTGTGCCCAGTTCGTGCGCCGCCGAGGCCGCCAGACCGCCCAGGGCCGACAGCCGGCGTTCGCGGGCCAGCACCGCCTGGGTGACGTCCAGGGCCAGGGCCCGGCGGGCGGTTTCCTGGGCGGCCTCGCGGACAAAGGCCGCCGTAATGCCGAGACCGGCGGCCAGGGCGGCCAGGGCGCCCAGCCGGTAGCCCAGGGGCGGGGTGAGAAAATCCCCCGCAGCCCCCGGCAGCGGAAGGCCGGCGAAGGTCAGCAGGACCGCCAAGCCCAGCCCGCCGGCCGCAAGGCAGCCGACCGCGCCCAGGGGCAGGGTCGCCGCCGCCAGGGCCACGGGGGGGACCATCATGATGAGGAAGGGGTTGACCACCCCGCCGGTGAGAAAGACCAGGGTCGCCACCCGACCGACGTCAAAACCCAGCTGAAGGGTCGCCTCCCGGGGGCCCAGAAGCCTCTGGCCCGGGGTGGCCACGGCCACCAGCAGGTTGATCCACGCCGCCAGCCCCACCACGGCGAAGCAGATCGCATAGGGGGCCGTGACATTGAGCACCACCGCGCCCAGGGAGAGCAGCAGCATCTCCACCCCGAGCATGACCCAGCGCAGCAGCACCACGGTGCGGATCCGCAGGCGGCCCTGGCGCAGAACCGCCTCGTCCCAGGCGAGCTCGCCTTGCAGCAGGGCCGTGCTTTGCCTATCGAGGCCCAGAGGGTCCTTCAGGCCGGCCGATCCGTCATTCTTCAGCGCCATGGCGAAACGCAGCATCGGCGAGTTGGCGAGGTCTGGCGAGCCCCCAGTTGAAACTCTGTCCGGAGCGTGGCCGCCATGTCCAGAACCTCCCTGCTGATCATCGCCCTGGTGGCCGTCCTCGGCCTGGCGGCGGGCGGCGCCATGGTCTGGCGGCTGTCGGGTCCCGGCGAGGCGGGCGGCGCCCAGGGCCAGGCCAAGGTGGGCGGCCCCTTCCAGCTGGTGAACCAGGACGGCCAGGCGGTGGACGAGTCGATCCTGAAGGGCCGTTGGAGCGTGGTCTTCTTCGGCTTCACCTATTGTCCGGACATCTGCCCCAGCACCCTCCAGGCCGTCGCCGTGGCGCAGGAAGAGCTGGGCGCCCGGGCCCGCGACCTGCAGGTGGTCTTCATCTCGGTGGACCCCGAGCGTGACA
Source organism: Phenylobacterium sp. (assembly GCF_036723115.1). GTDB lineage: Bacteria > Pseudomonadota > Alphaproteobacteria > Caulobacterales > Caulobacteraceae > Phenylobacterium. Next base: position 8,961 of record NZ_DAIMHV010000062.1, read on the forward strand.
CGCCCGAGCAGCTGAAGACCTATCTGTCCCTCGACGCCTTTCCCGACAATGTGGTGGGCCTGACGGGCACGCCCGAACAGGTGGCCGCCGCGGCCAAGGCCTATTACGTCTATTACCGGAAGAGCGGCGAGGGGCCGAATTACACGGTGGACCATTCCACCGCGGCCTATCTCATGGACCCCGACGGCCAGTTCAACCGCGTCCTGGCCTATGGCCTGCCGCCCCAGGAGATGGCCCGGCTGATCCGCACCGCCATGCAGGGCGGCTAAGCCGCGTCCGGGCGAAGGGTCGCATCCAATGGCGATGGACTCCGTTAAGCAGCGTCGTGTTATGTTGCGACGCAACAAGGACCTTCGCAGATGCTCTACTCCCTGCACGAGACCGGCTATTACGGAGCCACGCCGCTGAGGCTGGCGGCCCTGGCCACGCGCGAATTCTGGAGTTCGCCGCTCAATCCGGCCCGGCTGACCGATTTCGGGCGGCGCATGTTCGCCACCGCCGACCTGGTCACCAACCTGACCCGACGCTACCGCCGGCCCGAATGGGGCATCGACTCGGTGGAGATCGAGGGCCAGACCGTGAAGGTCCGGCCCCAGACGGTGTGGAGCTCGCCGTGGGTCAAGCTCACCCACTTCTCCCGCGACATGACCGACATGCGTCAGGCCGGCCGCCGGGCGGTGGAGCCGGCCGTGCTGATCGTCGCCCCGCTGTCGGGCCACTACGCCACCCTGCTGCGCGGGACCGTCCAGGCCTTCCTGCAGGACCATGAGGTCTATATCACCGAGTGGGAGAACGCCCGGGGCGTGCCGGTCATGGAAGGCCGGTTCGACTTCCACGACTATCTCGACCATGTGCGCGACATGCTGCGCTTCCTGGGCCCGCGCGCCCATGTGGTGGCGGTCTGCCAGCCCGGACCCCCGGTGCTGGCCGCGGTCAGCCTGATGGCTCAGGACGGGGAGGCGGCGCGGCCGGCCTCCATGACCTTCATGGGCTCGCCCATCGACGCCCGCCATTCCCCGACGGTGACCAACAAGCTGGCCGAGGAGCGTCCCTTCGCCTGGTTCGCCTCCAACATGATCTACACCGTGCCGCCGCCCTATCCGGGCATGGGACGGCGGGTCTATCCGGGCTTCGTCCAGCTCTATTCCTTCATGTCCATGAACATCGAGCGCCACCAGGAAGCTCATCTGCGCTACCTGCAGCACCTCATGGCTGACGACGGCGACTCCGCCGACAAACACCTGGAATTCTACGACGAGTATCTGTCGGTCCTGGACCTGACCGAGGAGTTCTATCTCCAGACGGTGGACTATGTGTTCCAGCGCTACCTGCTGCCCAAGGGCGAACTGGTGCATCGCGGTCGCCCCGTCGATCCTTCCCAGATCGCCGATGTGGCCCTGCTGACGGTGGAAGGCGAGAACGACGACATTTCCGGCATCGGCCAGACCCAGGCCGCCCACGAGCTGTGCGCCGGCCTGCCTGCCGAGCTCAAGGCCGATTATGTGCAGCCCCATGTGGGCCATTACGGGGTCTTCAACGGCCGCCGGTTCCGGGAGGAGATCTATCCTCGGGTGCGGGACTTCATCGCCACCCACGAAAGCCGGGTGCACAAGGGCGTCCAGGCCGCTTAAATCTGGGACATGAGTCCCCTCGGCCGCGCGCTTGCCGACGGCGACCGGCTGGAGATCGCCGGCGCCGTCATCCGCCTGAAAGTCCATCCGCGCGCCCGGCGCATCTCTCTGCGCCTGGATCGCTCACGGCGCGAGGTGGTGGCCACCGCCCCCAATCCCCGGCGCCTGGCCGAGGCTCTGGCCTTCGCCCGCTCGCGCCTGGACTGGATCGAGGCGCGCCTGGCCGAACTGCCGGCCCCTGTGGCGCTTTTGCCCGGCGAGCGGCTTCATCTGCTGGGCGAGCCGGTGATCCTGCAGCAGGGAAAGGGCCGGCCCCGGCTGGAGACCGGCGAGGACGGCGCCCGGCTGATCGCCCCCGGCGAGGGCGAGGCCTATGCCCGCGCCGTCCTGCGGGGGCTCAAGCGCCTGGCCCTGGACGAGATGCGCGCGCTGACCGCCCCCCATGCGGCGGCCTTCGGCGCCCCGGCCCCGGATGTCCGGCTGACCGACACCCGCTCGCGCTGGGGATCATGCAAGCCCGCCATGGGCGCGCAGCCGGCGGTGATCCGCTATTCCTGGCGGCTGATCCTGGCGCCGCGGCCGGTGGCCGACTATGTGGCCGCCCACGAGGCCGCCCACCTGCGCGAACTCAATCACGGGCCGAGGTTCTGGCGTCTGGTGGCCGAGCGCGTGGGCGACCCCACGCCTCATCGGGCCTGGCTGCGCGCCCATGGCGCCGGTCTTCACGCGGTCGGCGCGGGCCTGATCGCCTGACCGCCTCGCGGGTGATTGTCGAAGCTTAGAAGGGGATCGGTTCGGCTTCGGGCGTGGGCGCGGGCGAGGGCGCCGTTTCCGGGCCGATCATGCCCCCCACCCCGTCCAGCAGATCGCCGATGGGATCGACCGCAGGGGTGGCGGGCGGCGCCTCCACCGTTCCGCCGGGGATGGGCTGAGCGTTCAGACGGGGCAGGGCCGCGGTCATGAAATCGCGCCAGATGCGGGCGGGCACGCCGCCGCCGGCCACCCGGCGCATGGTGGTGTTGTCGTCCTTGCCTACCCAGACCGCCGTCACGAAGCCGCCGGTATAGCCGACGAACCAGGCGTCCCGGTAATCGTTGGTGGTGCCGGTCTTGCCGGCCAGGTCGTAATTGGGGACGCGGGCGGCCGTGCCGGTTCCGCTGGCCACCACCTGGCGCATCATCTGGTTCATGTACTGAAGCGCGGGCGAGCCGATCACCGCCTGGCGCTCGGGCTTGTCCACATTGTGGTCGTAGAGCACCCGCCCGTCGGCGGTGCGGATGCGCTCGATGCCATAGCCGGTGGCCTTGAAGCCGCCATTGGCGAAGGGGGCGTAGGCCTGGGCCATCTGCAGCGGCGTGACCTCCACCGCCCCGAGGGCCATGGACGGGTCCAGCTGGATGCGCCCGGTGATCCCCAGCCGCTTGGCCGTGGCCGCCACATTGCCGGTGCCCACCTCGCTGGCCAGACGGGCGGCCACGGTGTTGGTGGACTGGGCCAGGGCCTGCTGCAGGGTCATTTCCCCACGATAGTCGCCCGTATAGTTGCGCGGCTCCCAGTCGCCGATGCGGAAGGGCTCGTCCACCGCCCGCTCATTGGGCGTGCGGCCCTGTTCCATGGCCGTCAGATAGACGAAGGGCTTGAAGGCCGAACCCGCCTGGCGCTGGGCCATGGTGGCCCGGTCGAACTGGCTGTCCTGATAGTCGGCGCCGCCCACATAGGCGCGCACCCGGCCCTCACCGTCCAGGGCCACGAGGGCGCCTTGCCCCACCCCCTGGTCGGCGCCGGCGGCCACCCCGCGGCGGATGGCCTGTTCGGCCGCCGTCTGGATGGGCAGATCCAGCGTGGTCTCCACCACCAGATCGTCGGTGGGCTCGCCCACCAGGGCGCGCACCTGATCGTCCACCCAGTCCACGAAATACTGGGCGCGCTGGTTGGCCAGGGTGGGATTGACCCGCACCGGATTGTTGAAGGCCTCGGTGCGCTGCTCGGGCGTGATGGCGCCGATCCGCACCATCTCGTCCAGCACGATGGTGGCGCGACGGGCCGCCCGGTCGGTGGCCGAGACGGGGCTGTAGCGCGATGGCCCCTTCATCAGCCCCGCCAGCAGGGCCGATTCCCCGATGGTCAGTTGGGAGGCGGGCTTGTTGAAATAGCGCTGCGAGGCCGCCTCGATCCCATAGGCGCCGCCGCCGAAATAGACCCGGTTCAGATAGAGCTCCATGATCTCCTTCTTGGAGAATTTGAGCTCCAGCCAGACGGCCAGGATCAGCTCCTGGGCCTTGCGGCGATAGGTCTGGTCCGGGGTCAGGAACAGGTTGCGGGCCAGCTGCTGGGTGATGGTCGAGCCGCCCCGCAGCGGCCCGCCGTCGGCGGTCATATTGTAGATCTGCGAGCGGATGATGCCCCAGGGGTTGAAGCCGAAGTGCCAGTAGAACCAGCGGTCCTCGATGGCGATGAAGGCCTTGGGCACATAGTCGGGCAGTTCGTCCAGATTGGCCGGCGGCGCATATTGCGACCCGCGGACCGCCAGCAGCGCCCCTGACCGGTCCAGATAGGAAATGGAGGGCTGGCGCTCGACCTCATAGAGCTTGGAGGTGTCGGGCAGGTCCACGGCGAAGACCGCGAAGAAGGCCGCGACGAAGATCAGGCCCCAGACCGAGAGCACCGCGCCCCAATAGAGCGCGGCCTGCAGAGGCGTACGCTTGGCCCGGCCGTCCGAACCCCCGGAAGCCGGCTTCTGCGAATTCGCCATGGGGTCGTCCTTAGCCGTCGTTCTGCCTCAAGGGCCAGGGATGCGCCCCGGCGCGATCCTTTAGCCGAAGCCCACAAGACGCGCGACAGGATTGATGGGGGATGAACAAGGCCATAAGGCGGCGTCCAGGGGCGACCTTCCCCTGCGGAATCGCCAAACCCGCATAGCCGGCCAACGCAAATGGTGGTTGCAGCGCCACAACCCGCCGTTATCTTAGCGATGCTTAGTTGAACGGCGGGCGGAGGGATGACCGCCTGCCCGGAGGCTCAAGCCGGGGCCCGACGGGTCGCCGCCTCCCCAATCGCCGGAGTACCCCATGATGATCCGTACCCCCGTGGCCGCCCTGGCCGCGCTCGTCGCCCTGTCGCTTGCCGGCCACGCCGCCGCGCAGATGCCCGCCCAGACCACCGTGGTCGCCAAGCTGCAACAGCCCACCGAATGGGCCCAGCTGGTGGCCGGCGGCGCCGTCTTCATTTGCGAGGGCGTCGACTGCGTAGCCAACTCGCCCGGCTCCCAGACCTATGCGGCGCCCACCTGCAAGGCGCTGGCCAAGAAGTTCGGCCCGGTGGTGTCCTTCACCCGGGCGAACCGGAGCTTCGATGAGTCGAGGCTCGCCGCCTGCAACGCCTCTGCCGCGCCGGTCGCCGGCGCCGACGACTGACGGCGACCCTCCGCGCTTCTGAAAAAGCGCGCGTGGGATCACACTAAAGAGGGCGCCGGGCTTCCGGCGCCCTTTCCTTTTCGGCCCAGGGCCTTAAAGGAGCGCGGCCATGAGCTCCGACCTGTCCCCCGAAATCGCCGCGCCCCGCCAGACCCGCGAGGTCCTCGTCCCCGCCGCCCCGGCCGCCGCCGCGGCCCTGCTGGAGGCGGGCCTGGCTGAGGTGAGCGGCCCCGACGTGGCGCCGGTCTCCCTCACCCTCGACTATGGCGCGGGCTTGAGCGCCGGGACGACGGTGACCGTGGAGGCCTGGGTCGACCGCGCCACCCGCACCCTGGTGTTCGCCCACGGCCGGCTGATGCTGGCCGACGGGGTCCTGGCGGCCAGCGGCTCGGCGGTGTTCCGCAAGCTCCAGACCGGGGCCTAGGAACGAAATGGCCTCAATCCCAGGCGCCCGTTCGGTTGCCGCGCCCAAAAACGCATGCTATCAGGCGCGCGGCTTAGGGTCGGGGGGCGGACAGCCCCTTTCGGCGACGTGCTTTCCCAAGCGCTTTCAAGCCTTTAGTCGTGGTGAGGATGTCTTCGCCGCGACTTTTGACACGCACCGGGCGGATACATAGTGGCGGACGATTCCAAGACTTCGAATGTGGGCGGCAGATATGCCCAGGCCCTGTTCGATCTCGCTGATGACGAGAACAAGATCGCTGCGGTCGAGGCCGATCTCAAGTCGCTGAAGGCGATGCTGGCCGACAGTCGCGACCTGCGCACCCTGCTGGCCTCTCCGGCCTTCGGGGCGGAGGACAAGGGCAAGGGTCTCTCGGCGGTGGCCGAGAAGGCCGGATTTGATCCGCTCACCCGCAAGTTCCTGGGCCTGATCTCGGCCAATGGCCGGGCCTCGGCCGTGCCCTCGGTGATCACCGCCTTCCAGGCGCTGTCGGCCGAGCGTCGCGGCGTCGTCTCCGCCCAGGTGACCACCGCCGTCCCGCTGACCGCCGCCCAGTCCACGGGCGTGGCCCAGGCTCTGCGCCAGGCCCTGGGCAAGGACCCGGAAATCGAGACCCGCGTCGATCCGTCGATTCTCGGCGGCATCAAGGTGCAGGTCGGCTCCCGTCTGTTCGACGCTTCGCTGGGTACGAAGCTCGACTCGCTGAAATTCGCCCTCAAGAGAGCGTAAGATCATGGATATCCGCGCCGCCGAGATTTCGGCCATCCTCAAGTCGCAGATCGCCAATTTCGGCGAAGAAGCCGATGTCTCCGACGTCGGCCAGGTGCTGTCCGTCGGTGACGGCATCGCCCGGGTCTTCGGCCTCGACAACGTCCAGGCGGGCGAAATGGTCGAGTTCCCCAAGGCCGGCGTGAAGGGCATGGCCCTGAACCTGGAGCGCGACAATGTCGGCGTCGTGATCTTCGGCGACGACCGCGCCATCGCCGAGGGCGACGAGGTCCGTCGTCTGGGCGAGATCGTGGACGTTCCGGTGGGCAAGGGCCTGCTGGGCCGGGTGGTCAACCCCCTGGGCGAGCCCATCGACGGCAAGGGGCCCATCGTCGCCACCGAACGCCGCCGCGCCGACGTGAAGGCGCCGGGCATCATTCCGCGGAAGTCGGTGCACGAGCCCGTGCAGACCGGCCTGAAGGCCATCGACGCCCTGATCCCGGTGGGCCGCGGCCAGCGCGAGCTGATCATCGGCGACCGTCAGACCGGCAAGACCGCCG
>NZ_DAIMHV010000063.1:0-15601 GCF_036723115.1 Phenylobacterium sp.
ACCATGGCCCCCCGCCGCGCTATGACCAGCGGTGGGACCATCGTCGCTACAATGGCTACTATTACCAGAACCGCTGGTACTATGGCCCGCCGCCGCAGGCCTATTACAACCACCCCTACTACCGCCCGGGCTATGTGGCCTGGCAAAGGGGCGCGGTCCTGCCGCCGCACTACCGCGGCTATGTGGTGCACGACTATCACCGCTACCGCCTGCGGCCGCCGCCCCGGGGCTATGCCTGGTACCAGGTGGGCAACGACTATCTGCTCGCCGCCGTCGCCACCGGCCTGATCTTTGAGATCATCAACAGCCGGTAGGCCCGGGCCGAGCGTTCGTTGCGGAAGGACAGAGGGTTCCGGTCGGCCGGGACCCTCTTTTTCGCTTGCGGGCGACGCCCGTTACTCAAGGCCGAGCTTGGCCTTGAGCAGCTGGTTGACCGCGCCGGGATTGGCCTTGCCGCCGGTGGCCTTCATCACCTGGCCCACGAACCAGCCGATGGCCTGGGGCTTTTCCTTCACCTGATCGGCCTGGGCCGGATTCTTGGCGATGAGATCGTCGATGATCGCCTCCAGCGCGCCGGTGTCGGAGACCTGCTCCAGCCCCTGAGCCTTGACGATCGCGCGGGGGGAGCCCTCGCCCGCCCACATGCGCTCGAACACGTCCTTGGCGATCTTGGACGAGATGACGCCCTCTTCAATCAGGGCCACCAGTTCGGCGATCTCGCTCGAGGCGATGGGGCTCTGGTCGATGTCCAGCCCGTCGGAGGTCAGTTTGGCGGCCAGCTCATTGGTCACCCAGTTGACGATCAGCTTGGCGTCGCGCCCCTGGGCGGCGGCCTCGAAATAGTCGGCCCGCGCAGCCTCGCTCACCAGGACGCCGGCGTCATAGGCCGACAGGCCGTATTGCGCCTGCAACCGCGCCTTCTTGGCGTCCGGCAGTTCGGGCAGGGACTCCTCAATCGCCTTCACCCAGGCCGCGTCCAGCTCCAGGGGCAGCAGGTCCGGATCGGGGAAATAACGATAGTCGTGCGCGTCCTCCTTGGAGCGCATGGACCGCGTCTCGCCCTTTACCGGATCGAACAGCCGGGTTTCCTGATCGATGGCGCCGCCGGCCTCCAGAATCTCGATCTGCCGGCGGGCCTCATACTCGATGGCCTGCTGGATGAAGCGGTAGGAGTTGACGTTCTTGATCTCGCAGCGTGTGCCCAGGTGGCTGAAGTCCCCCGTGGCGCGGAACTTCTCATAGGCGCCCGGGCGACAGACCGAGACGTTCACATCGGCGCGCAGATTGCCCTTCTCCATGTCCCCGTCGCAGGTGCCCAGATAGACGAGGATGGTGCGCAGCTTCTTCACATAGGCCGCGGCTTGCGCCGCCGAGCGCATGTCCGGACGCGAGACGATCTCCATCAGGGCGGTGCCCGCGCGGTTCAGGTCCACATAGGTGAAGTTCGGATCCTGATCGTGCAGGGACTTGCCGGCGTCCTGCTCCAGGTGCAGGCGCTCGATGCGGACGGTGATGGCCTCACCGTCGTCCAGCTCCACCAGCACCTCGCCCTCGCCGACGATGGGCTCCTTGAACTGGCTGATCTGATAGCCCTGGGGCAGGTCCGGATAGAAGTAGTTCTTCCGGTCGAATGTGGACTTCAGATTGATCTGCGCCTTGAGGCCGAGGCCCGTACGCACGGCCTGCTCCACGCAGCGGCGATTGATCACCGGCAGCATGCCGGGCATGGCGGCGTCCACCAGGCTGACCTGGGCGTTGGGGCCGGCGCCGAAGCCCACGGCCGCGCCGGAGAACAGCTTGGCGTTCGAGGCGACCTGGGCGTGGACCTCCAGCCCCAGGACCATCTCCCACGGGCCGGTGCGGCCCTGGATCAACTTGGTGTTCTCAGTCATGCGCCCTTCCTAGAGCGCGTTCCGATCAGTGGGAACCGGTTATCGGACCCGAACGCGCGCCTGTGCTGGAAATAGGGACCTAGGGCCAATTCCAAGGGATTGAACCCAGGTCCAGTCCGCCACTTTTCGGTGAAAGCGGCCCTATGAATCTGCTTGCCCAAAAGCCCGGGGCGCGGCTCACTCCGCCGGCGGCTATTCCGCCGCTCTGGGGAAGAAACCACACACATGCGCAAGTCCTTCACCACCGCCGCCCTTGGCCTTTCGCTCGCCCTGGCCGCCGTCCCGGTCATCGCCCAGGTCCCCGTCTCGGTCGAGTCCAGCTCGGTCGAACAGCTGATGGCCGATCCCAAGGCCAAGCCCATCGTCGAGAAGCATATCCCCGGCATCGCCGAGCATCCGTCCTATGAGATGTTCAAGGGCATGACCCTGGTGGAGCTCAAGCCCTTCTCCGAAGGCGTGATCACCGACGATATCCTGGCCGCCATCAAGTCCGAGCTGGCCACCGACTGACCGGTCGCCGCCGTCCGCGCCTGGAGGGGCGCGGCGGCGGCGGACCTCACCACCAGGCCTGCGGCCGCGCCTTGAAGTCGGCCGCCGTCTCCAGGGCCGAACCCAGGGAGAACAGCGTGCCCTCGTCCAGGGCCCGGCCGATCAGCTGGAGGCCCAGCGGCAGGCCCGAGGCGTCCCGACCGGCCGGAATGCTCATGCCCGGCAGGCCCGCCAGGTTCACCGTCACGGTGAAGATGTCGTTCAGATACATGGCCACCGGATCATCCGACGACTGGCCCAGCGGGAAGGCCGCCGACGGCGCCGTGGGCGTCAGCAGGGCGTCCACCTTCTCGAAGGCCTGGTCGAAGTCGTCGGCGATGCGGCGGCGGACCTTCTGGGCCTTGAGGTAATAGGCGTCGTAATAGCCCGCCGAAAGCACATAGGCGCCGATCATGATCCGGCGCTTGACCTCCTCGCCGAAGCCTTCGGCGCGGGTCTTCTCATAGGTCTCGGTGAGATTGGCCCCTTCCACCCGCAGGCCGTAACGCATGCCGTCATAGCGGGCGAGGTTCGACGAGGCCTCGGCCGGGGCGACAATGTAATAGGCCGGCAGGGCGTACTTGGTGTGCGGCAGCGAGACCTCGACGATCTCGCAGCCGGCGTCCTTCAGCCAGGCGACGCCCTGTTCCCACAGGGTCTCGATCTCGGCCGACATGCCATCGGCCCGGTACTCCTTGGGCACCCCCACCCGCAGGCCCTTCACCGACTTGCCCACGAAGCTGGGGAAGTCCGGGACGGCCACGTTCAGGCTGGTGGAGTCCTTGGGATCATGGCCCGCCATGGACTTGAGCAGGATGGCGGCGTCCTCCACCGTCCGCGCGATGGGGCCGGCCTGGTCGAGTGACGAGGCGAAGGCCACCACGCCCCAGCGGGAACAGCGCCCGTAGGTCGGCTTGATCCCCACCGTGCCGGTCAGGGCGGCGGGCTGGCGGATTGAGCCGCCGGTGTCGGTGGCCGTGGCCCCCAGGCAGAGCTCGGCGGCCACAGCCGCGGCCGAGCCCCCTGAGGAGCCGCCCGGCGTACGCGGCGTCTCATCGCCCTGCGCCCGCCAGGGATTGACCACCGGGCCGAAGGCGCTGGTCTCGTTGGACGAGCCCATGGCGAATTCGTCCATGTTCAGCTTGCCCAGCATCACCGCCCCGTCGCGCCACAGATTGGCGGTGACAGTGGACTCATACTGCGGGCGGAAGTCGCCAAGGATGCGCGAACAGGCGGTGGAGCGGACGCCCTCGGTGCAGAACAGGTCCTTGATCCCCAGGGGCGCCCCGTCCAGGGCGCCGGCCTCGCCGCGCGCCCGGCGGGCGTCGCTGGCGCGGGCCATGTCCAGCGCCTTGTCCGGGGTCTCCAGCACATAGGCGTTCAGCGGACGGGCGGCTTCGACCGCGCTCACATGGGCGCGGGTCAGCTCCTCGGCCGAAAAGTGCTTTTCGGCCAGGCCGTCCAGGGCCGACTTCAGGGTCAGCTTGGTGAGGTCGCTCATCTATTCCACCACCTTAGGGACCACGAAGAAGTCCTTGGCCGCGCGCGGCGCATTGGCCAGCACCCGTTCGGGCGCGCCGCCGTCGGTGACCACATCCTCACGCATGGGCAGGCCCTGATGAACCACCGAGGTCATGGGCTCCACGCCGTCCGTATCGACCTCGTTCAGCATCTCGATCCAGTCGAGAATGCCGCTCAGCTCATGGGCGAGCGGCTCCAACCGGTCTTCGGCTTGCGCGATCCGCGCCAGCTTGGCGACCTTGCGCACGGTCGCCGCGTCGATGGCCATGGGGGCCTCCTTGCAAACTGATCCGTGGGTTAGCCGTGCCGGTGCGCCTTTGACAAGCGCTCAGAGGGCGCCTGACGGATTTGGCGGTCGCCTCCCCCGCGCCGCGCGGCTATGGAGCGGACATGCCCGTGGTCGATCTTCTCGAACTCCCCGCCGCCCTGCCGCGCCTGGCCCCTGTGGCCGGCCTTGATCTGGGGGAAAAGACCATCGGCGTGGCCGTCTCCGATGGAACGCGCATGGTGGCCTCGCCCCTGGCCTTGATCCGCAAGACCAAGTTCACCCAGGACGCCGAGCAGTTATTCGCCCTGATGGCCAGCCGCGAGGCCCAGGGCCTGGTCATCGGCCTGCCGGTGAACATGGACGGGACCGAGGGGCCGCGCTGCCAGTCCAGCCGCGCCTTCGCCCGCAACCTCCTGCGCCTGCGCGACCTGCCCATCGCCTTCTGGGACGAGCGGATGAGCTCGGTGGCGGTGAACCGGATGCTCGTGGACGAGGCCGATATGAGCCGCGCCCGCCGGGGCGAGGTGGTGGACAAGACCGCGGCCGCCTGGATCCTCCAGGGCGCCCTGGACCGGCTGCGCCACGCTAGCCAGGCCTGAAGATCTGCAAGCGAAGATGTGGACGCCCGCGCCCGGCGACTTGGCGTGGAGCCGGACGGGCCTTAAGAGGGCGCTTTAATGAGCGCGCCCCAATCCCAGCTGCACGACGTGCTTGGCCGGACCTTCCCGTTCCCCAAGCGTCACTTCCTGTCGGTGATGGACCTCAATCCCGTCGAGGTGGGCGACCTGCTCGACCTGGCCGACGGCTTCGTCACCCTGAACCGGCAGACCTCGAAGAAGCTCGACCTGCTCAAGGGTCGCACGCTGATGAACCTGTTCTTCGAGAACTCCACCCGCACCCAGAGCTCCTTCGAACTGGCCGGCAAGCGCCTGGGCGCCGACGTGGTCAATATGAGCCCGCGGGCCTCGTCCATCTCCAAGGGCGAGACCCTGATCGACACCGCCGTGACCCTGAACGCCATGCAGCCCGACCTGCTGGTGGTGCGCCATGCCTCGTCCGGCGCGGCCTCGCTTCTGGCCCAGAAACTGTCCTGCTCGGTGATCAACGCCGGGGACGGCCAGCACGAGCACCCCACCCAGGCCCTGCTGGACGCCCTGTCCATGCGCCGGGCCTTCGGCCGCATCGCCGGGCTGAAGGTGGCCATTTGCGGCGACGTGCTGCACAGCCGGGTGGCCCGTTCCAATGTGGCCCTGCTGCAGATGCTGGGCGCCGAGGTGCGGCTGGTGGGGCCGCCCACCCTGATGCCGGCCCAGGCCGACCGCTGGGGCTCGGCCGTTCATCACGACCTGCGCCGAGGTATCGCCGGCTGCGATGTGGTGATGATGCTGCGCCTGCAGTTGGAGCGCATGGACGGGGTGCTGGCGCCGTCCCAGCGGGAGTATTTCCGGTTCTTCGGCCTGGACCGGGAAAAGCTGGCCCATGCCGCGCCCCATGTGCGGGTCATGCATCCCGGCCCCATGAACCGCGGGGTGGAGATCGACTCCGACGTGGCCGACGACCTGGCCGTGAGTCTGATCCAGGATCAGGTGGAGATGGGCGTGGCCGCCCGCATGGCTGTGCTGAGCGCGCTCGCCGCGCGACTGGATAACGACTGATGGCGTCCCGTCCCTTAGCCCTGATCAACGCCCGGCTGGTGGATCCCGCCTCGGCCTATGACGGCCCCGGCGCCCTCCTGGTGCGCGACGGCGTGATCCGCGACCGGATCGAGGGCGCCGACACCGGCGCCATCAGCCAGGACGCCGAGGTCATCGACGCCCGCGGCGCCATGCTGTGCCCCGGCCTCATCGACCTGCGGGTCAAGACCGGCGAGCCCGGCGCCGAGCCCAAGGAGACGCTCAAGTCCGCGGCCCTGGCCGCGGCGGCGGGCGGGGTCACCTCCATCATCGTCCAGCCCGACACCGATCCGGCGGTGGACGACCCTTCGGTGGTGGACTTCATCCTGCGCCGCGCCCGCGACATCGGCCTGGTGCATGTCTATCCCGCCGGCGCCGCCACCAAGGGGCTGAAGGGCGAGCGGATGGCCGAGATCGGCCTGATGCGCGACGCCGGCTGCGTCTATGTCACCGACGCCGACCGCCCCATCGTCAACTCCAAGGTCTTCCGCCGCCTGCTGGCCTATGCGCGGGGGTTCGGCGTGCTGGTGGCCCACCGCCCCGCTGACCCGTGGCTGTCGGCCGGCGCTGCGGCCAGCGAAGGCGAACTGGCCGGCCGCATGGGCCTGCCCTCGGTTCCCGCCATCGCCGAGAAGATCATGCTGGAGCGGGACCTTGCGCTGGTGGAGCTCACCGGCGGGCGGCTGCTCGTCGACCAGATCACCACCGCCTGCGCCCTGGAGAGCCTGGAACGCGGCAAGGCCCGCGGCCTGGACGTGACCGCCACCACCTCCATCAACCACCTGTCGTTCAACGAGGTGGACATCGGCGACTACCGCACCTTCTGCAAGGTCGACCCGCCCCTGCGCAGCGAGGACGACCGGCAGGCGGTGATCGAGGCCCTGGCCTCCGGCCTCATCGACATCGTCGTCTCCGCCCACGCCCCGGCGCCGGCTGAGGACAAGCGCCTGCCCTATGACGAGGCCGCCCCAGGCGCGGTGGGCCTGCAGACCCTGCTGCCGGCCCTGCTGGCCCTGCATCACGAGGGCCGGATGGAGCTGCTCGACCTGATGGCCAAGGTCACCAGCCGCCCCGCCGAGCTGCTGGGCCTGAAGGCCGGGCGCCTGGCCAAGGGCGCGCCGGCCGATCTGGTGCTGTGCGATCTGAACGCGCCGCTGGTGGTCGATCCCGCGGCGCTGAAATCCAAGTCCAAGAACACCCCCTTCGATGGACGCCGCCTTCAGGGCGTGGTCCGCGCGACCCTGGTAGAAGGCCGCCAGGTCTATTCCGCCGACTAAGCCAGTGTCCCTCGCCTCTCGCGCCTCTTGCGGCGACGGGCGAAATGGAACAAAACGGGAATAAGGGCCATGCGATCAAAGCGCGTTACGGCGTGGGGAAACCTGCTTTAGGTTTCGTCCCCAAAGCTGAACCGGGGGAAACACATGCCGACCGACACCTTGAACCCGCTGCTCATCGCCCTGGCCGCCTTGGGCGGCTATCTGCTGGGCTCCATTCCCTTTGGCGTCATCGCCACGCGCCTGGGGGGCGCCGGCGACGTGCGCAGCATCGGATCGGGCAATATCGGAGCGACCAACGTCCTGCGCACCGGGCGCAAGGATCTGGCGGCCATCACCCTGGTGGGCGACGGCGGCAAGGGCGCCCTGGCTGTGCTGCTGGCCTGGCTGCTCACCCGCCAGTCGCCGGAGGCGGTGCAGGCGCCGGTGATCGCCATCGCCGCAGGCGCGGCCTTTGTGGGCCACCTCTTTCCGGTCTGGCTGGGATTCAAGGGCGGCAAGGGGGTGGCCACCTTCTTCGGCACCCTGCTGGCGGCGGCCTGGCCGGTGGGCCTTCTGGCCGGCGCCACATGGATCGTCATGGCGGTCATCTTCCGCATCTCGTCCCTGGCCGCCCTCACCGCGGCGGCGCTGGCGCCCATCTTCGTCTTCCTGCTGGACCGCCCCTATCCCTATGCGGCCCTGGCCCTGGGGATGGGGGTGCTGATCTATATCCGCCACAAGGACAATATCCGTCGCCTGCTCAAGGGCGAGGAGCCCCGGATCGGCGCCAAGAAGGCCCCCGCCGAACCTCCGCAGGCGCCGGCGTGAGCCTGACGCTCTCGCCCTCCCAGCGCCGCGACTGGCTGCGGCTGGCGCGCACCGGCGGCGTGGGGCCTGTGCTCTTCGCCGAGCTTCTGGCCCGCTATGGCGAGCCCGGGCGCGCCCTGGCGGCCCTGCCGCAACTGGCCGAGCGCGCCGGCCGGGCGGCGGAGATTCCGAGCCTGGCGGCCATTGAGGCCGAGTTGGCGGCGGGCGCCGCGCTGGGGGCGCAGCTGATCTGTTCGGGCGAGGCGGCGTTTCCCCGCGCCCTGGCCGCCCTGGACCCCGCGCCGCCGGTCCTCTGGACGCGGGGCGACTTGGCCCTTCTGAACCGGCCCTTGGTGGCGCTCGTGGGGGCGCGGGTCGCCTCCGCGGCGGGACAGCGATTCGCCCGCGGCCTGGCCGCCGATCTGGGGGCGGCCGGCTACGGCGTCGTCTCCGGCATGGCCCGGGGCATAGACGGAGCGGCCCACGAAGGCGCCCTGGAAACCGGCACCGTGGCTGTCCTGGGCGGCGGGATCGACGACATCTACCCCCACGAGCACCGCGAGCTCTATGCCCAGATCCTGGACAAGGGGTGCGTCGTCGCCGAGCAGCCCCCCGGCCGCAAGGCCCAGGCCCGCGACTTCCCCCGGCGCAACCGCATCATCGCGGGCCTGGCCCGCGCGGTGGTGGTGGTGGAGGCCGAGCTGCGGTCCGGTTCGCTGATCACCGCCCGCTTGGCCGGCGAGATGGGCCGAGACGTGCTGGCGGTGCCGGGCTCCCCGCTTGATCCCCGCGCGCGCGGGGCCAACGACCTGATCCGCCAGGGCGCGGCCCTGTGCGAGGGGGTGGACGACGTCCTGCGCGCCCTGGAAACCTTTGGCGGATTCGCCGCGCCTGAGCCTGCGCCCTTCAGCCACGCGGCTTCGGAGGATGCGGCCGATTCGCGGCTGGTGAAGCGCCTGGCCGAGCTTCTGTCGCCGACCCCGGTCTCGCGGGACGAGCTGATCCGCGCCACCCGTGCGCCGCCGGGCGAGGTGGCCGCAGCCCTGATGGAGCTGGCCCTGGCCGGCCAGGCCGAGCTCTTGCCCGGCGGTCTGGCCGCCCGGGCGTGAGACGATCACGGCAAGCCTGCGCGCTTAGCCTTTCGGCGCCCGGGTCGAGGCGACGCCGCTTGTCTGGTCGGCTGGCAGTTGACAGGTTGCAAGACGCAACCCCAATTTTCGCGCCTTTGTGTCCGCGGCCTCCCGTCGGCGGACTGTGAGTTAAAGCTCCCTCATGAACGTCGTCGTCGTCGAGAGCCCGGCCAAGGCCAAGACCATCAACAAGTATCTGGGCTCCGACTATGTCGTCCTGGCCTCCTACGGCCATGTGCGAGACCTGCCGCCCAAGGACGGCTCGGTGCGGCCGGACGACGATTTCGCCATGAGCTGGGACGTGGACGCCAAGTCCTCCAAGCGCCTGTCGGACATCGCCGAGGCGGTGAAGAAGGCCGACCGCCTGATCCTGGCCACCGACCCCGACCGCGAGGGCGAGGCGATTTCCTGGCATGTCCTGGAGGTTCTGCAGAAGAAGAAGGTGCTGAAGGACGCCCAGGTCCAGCGGGTGGTGTTCAACGCCATCACCAAGTCCGCCGTCACCGAGGCCATGAAGGCCCCGCGGGACCTGGATATGGAGCTGGTGGAGGCCTATCTCGCCCGCCGCGCCCTGGACTATCTGGTGGGCTTCACCCTGTCGCCGGTCCTGTGGCGCAAGCTGCCCGGCTCCCGCTCGGCCGGCCGCGTCCAGTCGGTGGCCCTGCGTCTGGTGGTCGATCGCGAACTGGAGATCGAGCGCTTCCAGACCCAGGAGTACTGGTCGGTGGAGGCCGATGTGGCCGCGGGCGGCGACCCGTTCGTGGCGCGCATGGTCAAGCACCAGGGCAAGCGGCTGACCAAGTTCGACTTGGGCGACGCCGCCGCCGCGGAGGCCGCCAAGTCCGCCGTCATGGCCGCCAGCTTCACCGTCGCCTCGGTGGAGAAGAAGCCCGGCAAGCGGGCGCCGGCCCCGCCCTTCACCACCTCGACCCTGCAACAGGAGGCCGCCCGCAAGCTCGGCTTCTCGGCCCAGCGGACCATGCAGGCCGCCCAGAAGCTCTATGAGGGCGTCGATATCGGCGGCGAGACGGTGGGCCTGATCACCTATATGCGGACCGACGGGGTTCAGGCCGCGCCCGAGGCCATCGAGGAGGCCCGCCAGGTGATCGGCGGCGTCTATGGCCGCGACTATGTGCCCGAACAGCCGAGGCTCTACCGCACCAAGGCCAAGAACGCCCAGGAAGCCCACGAAGCCATCCGCCCCACCAGCCTGACCCGCAATCCCGGCTCGCTGCGCCTGGAGGGCGACCTGGGCCGCCTCTACGAGCTGGTCTGGAAGCGAATGATCGCCTCCCAGATGGAGAGCGCCCGGATCGAGCGCACCACCATCGAGCTGGACAGCGCCGATGGCCAGACCGGCCTGCGCGCCACCGGCCAGGTGATCCAGTTCGACGGCTATCTGGCGGTCTATGAAGAGGGCCGCGACGATCCGGACGACGAGGAGTCGGGCCGCCTGCCCCAGGTGGCGCAAGGGGCCCAGGCCCGGGTGGCCGCCGCCCGCGCCGCCCAGCATTTCACCGAGCCCCCGCCCCGCTATTCCGAAGCCAGCCTGGTCAAGAAGATGGAGGAGCTGGGCATCGGCCGGCCCTCCACCTACGCCTCGGTGCTCACCGTGCTGCGCGACCGCGCCTATGTGCGGATGGAGAAGAACCGCTTCGTGCCCGAGGACAAGGGCCGGCTGGTCACCGCCTTCCTTGAGCAGTTCTTCCGCCGCTATGTGGAGTACGACTTCACCGCCGCCCTGGAGGAGAAGCTCGACCTGGTCTCGGCCGGCGAGCTGGACTGGAAGGTGCTGCTGCGCGACTTCTGGCGCGATTTCCACGCCGCGGTGGGGGAAATCTCCGAGCTGCGCGTGACCCATGTCCTGGACGCGCTCAACGACTCCCTGGGGCCGCACATCTTCCCGGACAAGGGCGACGGCGCCGACCCGCGCGCCTGCCCCACCTGCGGCACGGGCCGGCTCTCGCTCAAGACCGGCAAGTTCGGCGCCTTCATCGGCTGCTCCAACTATCCGGAATGCCGCTACACCCGCCCCATCGCCCAGCCTGACGGCGAAGAGGCCGACGCCGCCAGCGGCGACCGGGAGCTGGGGACCGATCCCGAGACCGGCCTGGTGGTCTATCTGAAGAGCGGCCGCTTCGGCCCCTATGTGCAGCTGGGCGAAGGCGACAAGCCCAAGCGCTCCAGCCTGCCCAAGACCTGGTCGCCGGCGGCCATGGACCTGGACAAGGGCCTGCGCCTGCTGCGCCTGCCCCGCGAGGTGGGCGAGCATCCGGAGGACGGCCAGATGATTCTGGCGGGCCTTGGCCGTTATGGTCCCTTCGTCCAGCACAACGGCGCCTACGCCAATCTGGAGTCCATCGACGAGGTGTTCGAGGTGGGCCTGAACCGCGCCGTCGCCCTGCTGGCCGAGAAGAAGGCCGGGGGCAAGGGACGCCGGGGCGAGGCCGCGGCCCTGAAGGAACTGGGCGCCCATCCCGCCGACGGCGCGCCGGTGCGGATTCTGTCGGGCCGCTATGGCCCCTACATCAAGCACGGCGCCACCAACGCCAACATCCCCCGCGGCTCCGACCCGCAGGAGATCACCCTGGAGCAGGCGCTGGCCCTGATCGCCGAGCGCGAGGCCAAGGGCGGCGGCAAGAAGCCCGCCAAGAAGGCCCCGGCCAAGGCGAAGGCCAAGGCCGAGAAGCCCGCCGCAGCCGCCAAGGCGGCCGCGCCGAAAAAGGCCGCGGCCCCAAAGAAAGCTCCGGCCAAAAAGGCTCCCGCGAAGAAGGCGGCGGCCACGAAGGCGCCGACGAGCTGAACCCATGGACCTGCCCGTTCGCGACGTCTCAGCCTCGGGCTATCGGTCGCTACGGGACATCACCTATCCCATGTCGCGGCTCGACGTGTTCGTCGGCGCCAATGGGGTGGGCAAGTCCAACCTCTACCGCGCCCTGGAGCTGATCCAGGCCGCTGCGGCCAACCGGCTGGGAGAACGCCTGGCGGCCGAGGGGCTGGACCGCGCCCTGTGGGCCGGACCCCGGCAGGGGCGAACGCCGACGCGCCTTGCGCTCGCCGTCACGCTTTCCGATCCCGGCCGGCGGGAGGCAGCCTATCGCTATGAGGTGGAGGTGGGCTTTCCCCCGCCCACCGCGGGGGCCTTCGCCCAGGAACCGCAGGTCAAGCTCGAGGCCCTGACCTATCATTCCGGCGGCAAGCGGCTGCGCATGATGGAGCGGCGCAACAACGCCGTCATGGCCAGGGGGACGGACGGGCGGCCCGCTGAGATCGATATGGACCTGCTGAGCTCGGAAACCCTGCTGGGGCGGCTGGAGGATCCGGCGCGCTATCCCGAGCTTGATCTGGTGCGGCGCACCGTCCTGGGCTGGCGCTTCTATCACGACGTCCGCACCGATGCGGCCTCGCCCCTGCGGCGTCCCTGCGTGGCCGTGGCCTCTCCCACCCTGGATTCCGACGGCGCCAACCTGGCGGCGGTGTTCGCCACCCTGGCCCATATCCGCGGCGACACCACCGATCTGGACGCGGCCATCGACCACGCCTTTCCCGGCGCGCGCCTGGACCTGCCGCCCCCCGTCCGGGAGGCGAGTTTCGGTCTGCGCCTGCCGGAATTTCCGCAGCGCGTGTTCGAGCCGGCCGAACTGTCGGACGGAACCCTGCGCTTCCTGGCCCTGGCCGGGGCCCTGCTGGCCTATCGCCTGCCGCCCTTCATCGCGCTCAATGAGCCCGAGGCCAGCCTGCATCCCGACCTGATGGCGCCCCTGGCCGCCATGATCGCCACGGCGGCGAAGCGGAGCCAGGTCTGGCTGGTCACCCATGCCGAGGGCCTGGCCCAGGCCCTGGCTGCGCATGGGGCGGTGCGCACCGTCTCCAAGGTCGAGGGCGCCACTACCATTGCGGGCCTCACCCGCCTGGGCGTCTTTCGAGACGAGGACGACTGAAGCGCCGGACTGATTCCCGCGTTACAAGGGGCGATGGCCAAGACCCGAACGCCCCAACCTCGCCCCCCCTCGCGAGCGCCCAAGTCCCAACGCTTCGCCGGCGCGCGCACGCCGGGCCTGCCCGATCGTGAGACCCTGCTGCGTCACATCCGCGAGACCGGCGAGACCGACCGCGGCGAACTGGCGCGGGTTTTCGGCCTCAAGGGCGCCGACCGCCGGGCCCTGCGCGAGTTGCTGAACGAGCTCCAGGCCGAAGGCACGCTCAGCCGCCGGGGCCGCAAGGGCGTGGCCGAACTGGGCGCCCTACCCCCCGTGGGCGTGGTCGATGTGGTGGAGCGCGACACCGACGGGGACCTGTTCGTGCGCCTGACCAAAGGGGCGGAGGATACGCCGCTCGTCCGCCTGGCCCCCGATCGGGGCGAGGCGGTGGCCGGGGCGCCGGGCCTGGGCGACCGGCTGCTGGTGCGCTTCACGCCCCTGGAGAGCGGCGAGACCGAGGCCCGCCTGATCAAGCGCCTGGGCCAGAGCGCGCACCGGGTGCTGGGCGTGGTGCGCAAGGATCGCCGCGAGGTGCGGGTCGAGCCCGTGGACCGCAAGTCCAAGGAAAGCCTGGTGGTCTTCGACGACGGCCGGCTGAAGGACGGCGACCTGGTGCTGGCCCAGGTGGGCCTGGCCGAACGCCGCTATGGCCCCAAGCGGGGCAAGATCCTGGAGGTGGTGGGCCGGGAGGACCAGCCCCGCGCCGCCAGCCTCATCGCCATCCATACCCACGGCATTCCCATGGGCTTCTCCGACGAGGCCCAGGCCGAGGCTGAGGCCGCCAAGGCGCCGGACCTGGCCGGTCGGGAGGACCTGCGCGACCTGCCGCTGATCACCATCGACCCGGCCGACGCCCGCGACCATGACGACGCCGTCTACGCACAGGCCGACGAGGACCCCGCCAATCCGGGCGGCTGGATCGTCTGGGTGGCCATCGCCGATGTGGCGGCCTATGTCCGGCCCGGCGGCGCCCTGGACCGGGAGGCCCGGGAAAAGGGCAACAGCGTCTATTTCCCCGACCGGGTGGAGCCCATGCTGCCCGAGCGCCTGTCCAACGGCCTCTGCTCCCTGCGGGAGGGCGAGGCGCGGGCCTGCCTGGCGGTGCGGATGGTGTTTGACGCCACGGGGCGCAAGCGCAGCCACCGCTTCGTCCGCGGCCTCATGCGCTCGGCCGCCAAGCTGGCCTATGAGCAGGCCCAGAGCGCCATCGACGGCGCCCCCGACGACAAGTCCGGCCCCCTGCTGGAGCCCATCCTCAAACCGCTCTGGGCCGCCTATCACACCCTGCTGAAGGGCCGCGAGGCGCGCTCGCCGCTCGCCATCGAAAGCCTGGAGCGCAAGATCGTCATCAACGCCGAGGGCGAGGTCACCTCCATCACGCCGCGGGCCTCACTGGAGGCCCATCGGCTCATCGAAGAGATGATGATCCAGGCCAATGTCTGCGCGGCAGAGAGCCTGGAGGGCAAGCGCACGCCCCTGATCTACCGGGTCCACGACGCCCCCAGCCCGGAGAAGCTGTCGAGCCTGGGCGAATTCCTGGGCTCCATCGGCGTGAGCTGGTCCAAGGGCGAGGCGCCGCGCACCGACCGGTTCAACCGCCTGCTGGCGCTCACCCGGGAAGGCCCGCACGCCGAGATCGTCAACGAGGTGGTCCTGCGCACCCAGATGCAGGCCCACTACAACACCGACAATATCGGCCATTTCGGCCTCAACCTGGACCGCTACGCCCACTTCACCTCGCCCATCCGGCGCTATGCCGATCTGATCGTCCACCGGGCCCTGATCAAGGCGCTGGGGCTGAACCTGCCGGGCGCGCCGGACGGCCTGAGCGACTGGGATATCTCTCACATGAAGGCGACGGCCGAAGAGATCACCGCGGCCGAGCGCCGCGCCATGGCCGCCGAGCGCGACGCCACCGACCGCTATGTGGCCGCCTTCCTGTCCGACCGGGTGGGCGCCGCCTTCGAAGGGCGCATCACCGGCGTCACCCGCTTTGGCCTCTTCGTGCGCCTGGCAGAGACCGGCGCCGACGGCCTCGTCCCCGTCTCCAGCCTGGGGGGTGAGTTCTTCGTCCATGACGAACGGATGCACGCCCTGGTAGGCGAACGCTCCGGCGCCCGCTGGCCGCTGGGCATGAGCGTGGAGGTGCGTCTGCGCGAAGCCACCCCCATCACCGGCGGCCTGCTGTTCGACATGCTGAGCGACCCGGCCGACCCCGACCCCACGGCCCCACGTCCGAGGCTCGGCGTGCGCCGCAAGGCGGGCCGCCCGCCGCCGGCGGGGCGGAGTGGGCGTGGGAAGCGGCGGTAGGGAGGCGTAGTGTCAAGGTTGCGTAAGTCGCTGTGCGCCAGGGGCCGACCTTGGATCGCCGCCCGAGACCGGACGTTTACGCCGGCTTAGCGGACAGGGGCCAACTGGGGCCCTTGCTCGGTTTTGTCACCCCTCGGCATCTGGCGCCATGGCTTGCCGACTGGAAACTACTGTCTTCAGGCGTATCGAGTTGGCTTTCATCGACAGCTTGCCCCGGCAGCCGGACAAGCATGAAC
>NZ_DAIMHV010000064.1:0-1951 GCF_036723115.1 Phenylobacterium sp.
ACACCGCGACCATCTACGAGAAGGGCTCCGAGGTCATCCGGATGCTCAAGACCCTCATCGGCGCCGAGGCGTTCCGCAAGGGGATGGACCTCTATTTCGACCGGTGGGACGGGCACGCCACCACGGTGGAGGCCTTTATCGCCTGCTTCGCCGAGGCCTCCGGCCGCGACCTTTCGGACTTCTTCAGCTGGTATGAGCAGGCCGGAACGCCGCGCCTGGACATCCAGAGCCGCTATGACGGTCAGGCCCGCACCCTGGAGCTCGATCTGTCCCAGACCACCCCGGCCACGCCCGGCCAACCGGACAAGAAGCCCCTGCCCCTGCCCGTCCGCCTGGGCCTGCTGGACGGCGAAGGCCGCGTCCTGGCCTTCGAACGCGACGGCCAGGCCATGGATGAGACCGTCTTCGTCCTGGAGGGCGCCAAGGCCCGCCTGACCCTGCACGGGGTGGACCGCGAGCCGGTGGTTTCGGCCCTGCGGGGCTTTTCCGCGCCTGTGGTGATGACCACCAATGCGCCGCCCAAGGACCGCTATGTCCAGCTGGCCGCCGATCCCGACCTCTTCAACCGTTGGGAGGCGGGTCAGGACCTGGCCCGGGACCTGATGCTGGCGCGCTCCGCCGGACGTCCCGACGAGGTGGGCGAGGAACGCTATGCCGAGGCCGTGGGCCGCGCGCTCGCCGACCAGTCCGCCGACCCGGCGTTCAAGGCGCTGCTCCTGTCCCTGCCCAGCGAGCAGGAACTGGTCCTGGCCCGACAGCCCGCCGACCCCGCCGCCCTGCACGCCGCCCGCGAGGCCCTGCGGGCGCGGCTGGCCATCCATCTGGCCGAGGATCTCAAGCGACTGCACACCGGGCTTCAGGACCTGGGGGAGTTCTCCCCCGACGCCGCCGGCGCCGGGCGCCGGGCCCTGCGCAACATGGCCCTCGACGTCCTGGCCGCCGATCCCCACGCCGAGATCGCCGAGCGCGCCTTCGGTCACTTCGAGGCGGCCGGCAATATGACCGACGCCATGGGCGGGCTCACCGCCCTCATGCACATCGGCGGCGAGGTGTTCGACCGCGCCCTGGCCGACTTCTACGAACGCTGGAAGTCCGAGCCCCTGGTGATCGACAAGTGGTTCGCCCTGCAGGCCCGCGATCCTGGCCAAGGCGCCCTGGGCCGCGTGCTTGGCCTCACCGCCCATCCGGCCTTCGATGCGAAGAACCCCAACCGCTTGCGCGCCCTGGTGGGAACCTTCGCCGCGGGCAATCCGGCGCGGTTCCATGACGAAACCGGCGCGGGTTACACGTTCCTGGCCGACCAGATCCTGGTCACCGACGGGTTCAATCCCATGACCGCGGCGCGTCTGCTCGACCCCCTGGGCGGCTGGCGGCGCTACCGTCCGGACCTGGCGCAGAAGATGCGCGGCGAGCTTCAGCGCATCGTCGAGCACAAGGGCCTGTCCAAGAACGTCTATGAGCTGGCCAGCCGCGCCCTGGCCGAAGAAGGCTGAAGCCCGTTGCGCCGGGGCGGGCGGACCCTTAAGTCCGCCCTTCCATGGCCATTCAAGACACGCTGGACGAACTCGTCGAGGAATTCGACCTCCTGGGGGACTGGGAGGAGCGCTACCGCTATGTCATCGAGCTCGGCGCCGGCCTTGAGCCTCTCACCGAGGCCGAGCGCAACGAGGCCAACAAGGTCCGCGGCTGCGCCAGCCAGGTCTGGCTGGTGACCGAGCCCCAGGCCGACGGGACCCTGCGGTTTCGGGGGGATTCCGACGCCCATATCGTGCGCGGGCTGATGGCGGTCCTGCTACGGCTGCTGTCGGGCCGGCCGGCGTCCGAGATACGGGATTTCGACGCCAAGGCGGCCTTCGCCCGGCTGGGTCTGGCCGGCGCCCTGTCGACCCAGCGGTCCAACGGCCTGGCGGCGATGGCCGCGCGCATGGTCCGCGACGCCGAGGCGGTCTGA
>NZ_DAIMHV010000064.1:2051-15242 GCF_036723115.1 Phenylobacterium sp.
CCGACGCCGGGACGCCGCTCCTCCACCACCGCGCTCAGCTCGGAGCGCCAGTAGTCTGCGGCCGCGGCGTTGTAGACGTCAGTCAGGCTCCGGCCGGTGATCTCGCGTCCATAGACGCCGTAGAGGCCGGTGCCGGCCAGGCGGATGCGGAAGTCGAGGGGATCGCGGCTGACGTCGATCAGGCTGACCGTGGGCAGCAGGCGCTTCAGGGCCACGGGCTCGATATCGCCCCGAGCCGGCAGCCGCGCGCCCCGCCGCAAACCCGCCCAATATCCATAGATCTCTTCGTGGGCGCGGGCGGCCGCCGCCGAAGCTCCAATCTGCGCGGCCATATTCAGATTCCTTAACAACCCCTTGGAATCACGACGAATCACTTATCGCCTGTATGGCGATTTCGGGGCAAGCCGAAATCCGGTCCCTGCGACTAATTTGCCGGTGCTGACACGAAAACGCCCGCCTCCCCAAGGGGAAGGCGGGCGTCGCAGAATTGGATCGGCGTGAAGCTTAGCGCTTCTTGCGGGCCGCCTGGCGGCCGCCCTGACCCAGGCCCATCTGCTTGGCCAGATCCGACCGCGCCTTGGCGTAGTTCGGGGCCACCATGGGATAGTCCTTGGGCAGGCCCCACTTGGCCCGGTATTCCTCGGGGCTCATATTGTACTTGGTGCGCAGGTGCCGCTTCAGCGACTTGAACTTGCGACCATCCTCCAGGCAGATCAGATAGTCGGGCGTGATGGAGCGCCGCACCGGAACGGCCGGTTCTTTCGGCGGAGCCTCCACCGCTTCAGGCGCGGTCGTAATTCCAGCGAGAGCGCGATGCACCGCCTGGATGAGGTTGGGAAGGTCGGCCGCGGCGACCGAATTGTTCCCCACATACGCCGAAACGATATCGGCGGTCATCTCGATGACTTCTGTTTTTTCGTCCATCTCACAAATCCAGACTGGCGCGCCTGTGCGCTACAACATCTGATTCCCAGATCAGTTATTCGCTACTTAAACGCCACAGAAGTGCGAAACAAGACCCGAACTTGTCATATTGAGTTTTCAGAGACTTTCCAGAAACAGCTGTTCGGTGTCTGCCAGTTGCGCGACGCAACATATCCGAGAGGCGGCGTCAGTGGACGCCGACAATCCCGGGCTCGACACTAGCCTTTGTGAAAATCGCCCGAGAAGGCCAGCATGGCGGCGCGCTGGGGCAGTGAGTATTCCTCCGCCGCGCTCTCGTCACCGTCCCGGATTGCTCGCAGAAGCTCGGGGGTGAGCGCCGAAGAAAGCGACCAGTTCCAGTAGCGCAGCACAGTCTGGGCCCGGTCCACCGCCAGCATGTCATAGGTGACCAGCACCCGGTCCAGGGCCGGATGCACCGCGCCGTCAGGACCCGTCTCCGGACGCCTGAGCCCCCGCCAAAGGGCGCGGATGGCCGCCCGGGGCAGACCCGTCGCCTTGCAGAGTATGGCCAGGGGCTCGCCGCCGGGATCGGTGAACAGCTTCGCCCCGGTCATGGGCTTCATGCCGGAGAGATAGGAAATCTCCTCGGCGATCTCGCGGGTCATCCCATGCTGGGCGGCCGCCACGGCGGCCTCAAGGCTGGCGAAGGGGCTCTTTTCGATGGCCGCGCGGTTGCGCTGGCGACGCTCGATGAACTGAAGGGCCTTGCGCGACACCGGGTCCTGCCACCCTTCCGCTGCGGCCATGGGGAAGATGTCGCCAGCCGCGTCCTGCAGGATTTCGCGAGACACGGCGAACCGCTGAAGAATGGTCCGCCTCGCCTCGGCGTCCGCCCACCAGAAGAGCACATAGGCCTGGGCCGGGCGCAGCTCTGGCCGCCGCAGCAGGCCTGCGGCCAGTTGCGGGGCGTCGCGGCTGATGGCCACCAGAGCCTCCAGGGCGGCGTGGCCGATATGGGCCTCGCGATTGGCCACCAGGGCCTCCATGGCGGGGATTTCGCCCGAGGCCACCAGGGCTTCGACCACCACCTCGCGCAGGGCCTTGCGCTGGGCCACCAGCTTGCGATGGTCCGGCCCGCCCATATGGACGCAGTCGAGCAGCTCCGCGTCGCACAGGGTCTCGCAATCGGTCAGCAGAGGCCGTGCGACCTCCAGCTCATCGCGCAGCAGCATGCGGGCCAGCTGAGCTGGCGGTTCGCTGAGCGTCGACAGACGTCGCGCCACCCGCGTCCGGTCCTGGGGGGTGGCTTCGCGCAGCACTTCGATCAGCAGATCGGCGGTGACCGAGCGTTCAAAGGCGTTGACCCGGCTGGAGGGCAGGCAGACCACATCGGCCAACCGCCGCAACAAGGCGCCCCGCGCCCGGAACTGGGGCGGGGGCGGATCGTCGGGCAGGGGCGCGGCCTGGCTCATGGTGAGCGCCAGTGGACCACGCGGTCGTTAACCTCCGGTTTGCAACCGGCGGCTCACGCGAACGGCGGGGCGCTCCAGTTAGCCCAGATGTCGGGCAGTTCCGAGGAAACTCTGTTGGGAAAGTCCGCCGGCCGCTTTTCCAGAAAGGCCGTGACCCCCTCCTTGGAATCGGCCGAGGCGCCCCGCGCCTGGATGGCCCGGCTGTCGGCCCGGTGGGCGATCATGGGATGTTCGGCGCCGGCCATGCGCCACATCAGCTGTCGGGTGATGGCCACCGACACCGGCGCGGCGTTGTCCACGAACTCCCGCGCGAGGGCCCGGGCGGCGGGCAGCAGGTCTTCCGGGGCGTGGAGCGAGCGCACCAGTCCGCCGTCGAGGGCTTCCTGGGCGCCGAACACCCGACCAGAATAGCACCATTCCAGGGCTCTCTGCATGCCCACCAGTCGCGGCAGGAACCAGGAGGAACAGGCCTCTGGCGTGATCCCCCGGCGGGCGAAGACGAAGCCGAACCGCGCCTCTGTGGAGGCCAGGCGGAAATCCATGGGCAGTTGCATGGTCACCCCCACCCCCACGGCCGCGCCGTTGACCGCCGCGATGACGGGTTTCAGGCTCTCGAAGATTCGCAGGGAGACCAGGCCCCCGCCGTCGCGATAGACGCCAGACTCCATCCGCTGGCCCAGGGGATCGGCGTCGCGGCGGTCGAAATCGAAGGTCGAGCCGCCGCCGGCCAGATCGGCGCCGGCGCAGAAGCCGCGTCCCGCCCCGGTGACGATGACCGCCCGAACCTCGTCATCCGCATCGGTCAGGTCGAAGGCGGCGATGAGCTCGCGATTCATCAAGGGATTGAAGGCGTTCAGCTTCTCCGGCCGGTTGAGGGTGAGCAGGGCGATCCCCTCCTCCCGTTCCAGCCTGATCGTCTCGAATGCGGCCAGGGTCGTGGCGGCCATGGGCGTCTCCCTTTCGCTTTCTGGTTTAACGCCATCGGAGCCGCTTGACGGACGGGAGGTCAAGCACCCCATCATCAGCTGAACAGTGATCATCTAGTGGCTGGCCGACACCCCCGACGAAGAGGGGCGCGGCCTGGAGGAAACAGGTCCATGCATCCGTCTCATCACGCGAAAACCCATCCCGATCGTCCCGCCTACATCATGGGCGGATCCGGCGAGACGGTGACCTATGGCGAGCTGGAGGCGCGATCGAACCAGGGCGCCCAGCTGTTCCGCAAGCTGGGCCTGAAGGCCGGCGACGTCATCGCCATACTGATGGAAAACCACCCCCGCTTCTTTGAGGTCGCCTGGGCGGCCCAGCGCGCGGGGCTCTATTTCGCCTGCATCTCGTCCAAGCTGACCGCGGGCGAGATCGACTACATCATGAAGGACTGCGGGGCGAAGGCGCTGATCACCTCGGCGGGCGTCGGCCCGGTGGTGGACGAGCTGCCCCCCCTGGCGTCAGGGGCGAAGCTCTTCATGGTGGGGCCGGCCCGCGCCCCTTACGAGAGCTTCGAAGCCGCCCGCGCCGAGATGCCGGAGACGCCCATCGCCGACGAAACCGCTGGGGCCGACATGCTCTATTCCTCGGGCACCACGGGTCGGCCCAAGGGGATCAAGCCGCCGCTGACCGGCGGGCCGATCGATGCGCCCAACGCCCTGTCGATGATGGCCGAGCTCATGTTCGGCTTTCCGCCTGACGGCGCCTATCTCTCGCCCGCCCCGCTCTATCACGCCGCCCCCCTGCGCTGGTGCATGGGCTATCAGCGCCTGGGCGGCACGGTGGTGGTGATGGAGAAGTTCGATCCCGAACACGCCCTGGCCCTGATCGAGAAGCACAGCATCGACTGCGGCCAGTTCGTGCCGACCCACTTCGTGCGCATGCTCAAACTGCCGCCGGAGGTGCGTGAGCGCTATGACCTCTCGTCCCTGAAGTCGGCCGTCCACGCCGCCGCCCCCTGCCCCATCCCCGTCAAGGAGCAGATGATGGAATGGTGGGGGCCGGTCATCCACGAGTACTACGCCGGCAGCGAGGGCAACGGCTTCTGCCATATCGGCCCTCACGACTGGCTGACGCACAAGGGCTCGGTGGGCAAGGGCACCACCGCCGAGGTGAAGATCTGCGGCGAGGACGGCGAACCCCTGCCCCCCCGCACCGAGGGCGTGGTCTATTTCGCCGGCGGCGCGCCGCTCAGCTATCACAACGCCCCGGACAAGGTCGCCGAGAACACCAACCAGCACGGCTGGACCACCCTGGGCGATGTGGGCTGGGTGGACGAAGAGGGCTTCCTCTACCTCACCGACCGCAAGAGCTTCATGATCATTTCCGGCGGGGTGAACATCTATCCGCAGGAGGTCGAGAACCTGCTGATCACCCACCCCAAGGTCGCCGACGCCGCAGTGGTCGGCGCCCCCGACGAGGAGATGGGCGAGAAGGTGGTGGCCGTGATCCAGCCTCTGGACGGGCAGGAGGGCTCTGATGAGCTGCGCCAGGAGCTGATGGCTTTCTGCCGGGCCAACCTCTCGCACGTGAAGTCCCCCCGCCAGATCGACTTCATGGCCGAGCTGCCCCGCCACCCGACCGGCAAGCTCTATAAGCGCCTGATCCGCGACGCCTATTGGGGCAAGGAAGGCTCCAAGATCGTCTGAGCCGCGCGGGGCCCCCGCCCGCTTTCGACCCGCGCGCCCTTGCAGGGGGCGCGGCGCGTGCTAGACCCAAACACCTGTTCAAGCCTTTAGGGAGCAAGCGATGAACCCGGTGGAATTGAAGGACCTGCCCGGTCTGGTGGGTCAGGAAGTCGGCGTGTCGGACTGGGTGGAGATCTCGCAGGAGCGGGTGAACCAGTTCGCCGAGGCCACCGGCGACCATCAGTGGATCCACGTGGACGTGGAGCGCGCCACCAAGGAAATCGGCGGCCCGATCGCCCATGGCTATCTGACCCTGTCGCTGATCCCCTTCCTGGGCGCCGGCATGCTGCCCATCAAGGGCGTGACGCGCGGGATCAACTACGGCTCCGACAAGGTCCGCTTCATCAACATGGTTCGCGTGGGCAAGCGCGTGCGCATGCGTCAGAAGCTGATCGGCGCCGAGCCCAAGGCCGGCGGCATGCAGATCAAGAACGAATGCACCATCGAGATCGAGGGCGAGGCCAAGCCGGCCTGCATCGCCGAGACGATTTCGGTGGTCTACACCTGATCCCGGCGATCAGGCGTGACACCTGGAAAGGGCCGCGGCGACGCGGCCCTTTTTCGTTGAAGCGCCCGCCTCAATAGTCGTCTGAGACCGCTTCCAAGGCCGAGGCGGCCTTGGCCCCGCCCACCTGGGCCTCGCCAGCGGCCGCGACGGTCACCTCCGCCAGGGGATTGTCCAGAAGGGCCAGCGTCTCGCGGATATAGCGGGCGTGGGTGACGATGCCGATCTCCAGCCGCTCATTGTTCAGTTCCACCTGCTGGGTGAGCAGGCCGGCGATGAACTGCACCTCCTGGCTCTCCGGCGCGCCTGGCCTGCGCCGGGCGCCCTCGGCCATGAAGACCGGCCCGCCGGAATTGCCCGGAAAGACGGTGAAATCGAGCAGGAAGGTGGGGAAGGCCGCCGCCGGCGCCAGCGGGAAGGAAGCCACCCGCCCAGCCCGCAGAATGGGGAAGCCCGCCGGATTGGCCGACAGCCCCCGGGGGAAGCCCAGGGCCATCATCTGGTCGCCCGCCCCCACGGAATAGGATGAGAACGTCTCTTCGCCGGCCAGCCAGTCGGTGGGGATGGCGGCCTTGGCGAACTCCTCCGGCGCAGAGATGCTGATGGCGGCCACGTCGCGGCTGGGATGCTTGGTCCAGCGGGGCGCGCCGTCGGCGTCGCGGATCTCGAACTTCTGCGGGGCGTAGCGCCAGCTGCCGTCGGGGTTGGCGATGCGGAAGCCGATGCGGGCCTGGGCGTTGGGCATGCGCTGCAGCACATGGTTGGCGGTGACCAGCACGGTGCGAGGCTGACCATCCAGTGTCGGCGCATTGATGAGGAACCCGGTCCCCACCGTGCGCGTTCCATCCCCCAGCGGCTGCTCAATCTGCACCGTGGCGTGGATCAGCTCGACGGCAAGATCCGCGATCATCTACGCCCCTTACTCACACTGGTCCCGACGTGGGGCCAGTGAATCAGACCGCTCGCCCCCCTTCAAGCCAAGAGGCCGTGATTCAGCGCGCCCAAACGCCGCGTGTGGGCCACGTGTGGGTCGGGCGACCTTCCACCGCTTGAGCCTGGCCTTCGAAGCGCGCATCTAGCGCAGATGAGCACGCTTCCCTCGCCCCCCGCCGCCCGCAAGGCCCCTCAGACCCTCGAACAGCTCGGCCGGCGCCGGGTGGATGACTATGGCTGGATGAAGGACGAGAACTGGCAGCAGGTGCTGCGCGATCCCGCCCGTCTGCGCAGCGATATCCGCGACCATCTGGTGGCTGAGAACGCCTACACCACCGCCCTGCTGGCAGGCACCGAGGCCCTGCAGGCCGCCCTGTTCGCCGAGATGAAGGGCCGGGTGAAGGAGGATGACGCCACCGTTCCGGCGCCCGACGGCCCCTGGGAATACTATGTGCGCTACGAGACCGGCGCCCAGCACCCGATCCGCGCCCGCAGGCCCCGCGGCGGCGAGGTGGGCGAGGACATCCTGCTGGACGAAGAGGCCATGGCCCGCGGCAAGGCCTTCTTCCAGGTGGGCGCGGCCAGCCACAGCCCCGATCACGCCCTCTATGCCTGGGCTGCCGACACCCAAGGGGCGGAGTACTACACCATCAGCGTCCGCGACCTGGCCAGCGGCGAGATTCTGGGCGCGCCCATCGAGAGCGCCTACGGCGACTTCGTCTTCTCTCCCGACTCCCAATGGCTGTTCTGGATCTGGCGCGATGAGAACGCACGCCCCGCCAAGGTCTTCCGCCGCCCGGCCCGGGGCGGCGAGGACGTGCTGGTCTATGAAGAGGCGGACGAAGGCATGTTCCTCGGCGTGGGCGCGACCTCGGACGACGCCTTCATCCTGATCCATTCCGGCAATCAGGAGACCACCGAGCTCTGGATGATCCCGGCCGCCGAGCCCACCGCCGAGGCGATCTGCGCCGAGCCCCGCCGGCCAGGCGTGCGCTATGAGCTCGACCACTGGACCGACCGCTGGCTGATCCGCACCAATGACGACGGCGCGGTGGACTTCAAGATCTGTCAGTCCGACGCGCCCCGCCCCTCCCGGGACACCTGGCGCGACCTGATTCCGCATGAGGCCGGGCGCTTCATCACCGGCTTTGCGGCCTATGCCCACCACCTGGTGCGGGCCGAGCGGGTCAACGCCCTGGACCGGCTGGTGATCCTGGACCGGGCCGGCGCCGAGCATGTCATCGCCTTCGATGAAGAGGCCTACGCCCTGCACCTGGAAGGCGGGCTGGAATACGACACCACGCTCACCCGCTTCGTCTATCAGTCCCCCACCACGCCCCGGCAGTGGTTCGACTACGACATGGCCACCGGTGCGCGGACCCTGCGCAAGACCCAGGAGGTGCCGTCTGGCCACGATCCTTCGGCCTATGTGGCGCGGCGGATGAGCGCCCGGGCCAGCGACGGCGCCGAGGTTCCGATCACCCTCCTGATGCGCAAGGATACGCCCCTCGACGGCTCGGCGCCGGTGATGCTCTACGGTTACGGCTCCTATGGCCACGCCATGGAGCCGGCCTTCTCCATCCGCAACCTGTCCCTGGTGGACCGGGGCTGGATCTGGGCGGTGGCCCATATCCGCGGCGGCTCCGACAAGGGCTGGGGCTGGTTCATGGACGGCCGCAAAGAGAAGAAGACCAACACCTTCACCGACTTCATCGCCTGCGCCGAGCACCTGATCGGCGAGGGCCTGGCGACCAAAGGTCGGATCGCCGCCTATGGGGGCTCGGCCGGCGGCATGCTGATGGGGGCGGTGGCCAATATGCGCCCCGACCTCTGGGGTGCGATCATCGCCGCAGTCCCATTTGTGGACGTGCTGAACACCATGAGCGACGAGACCCTGCCGCTCACCCCGCCCGAATGGCCCGAATGGGGCAATCCGCTGACCGATGCGGAGGCCTATGACCGCATCGCCAGCTACAGTCCCTATGATCAGGTGGCCGCCAGGCCCTATCCGCCGATCCTGGCCACGGGCGGGCTTTCCGATCCCCGGGTGACCTATTGGGAGCCGGCCAAGTGGGTGGCCAAGCTGCGCGAGCACACCACGGGCGAGGCGCCCATCCTGCTGAAGATCAATATGGAGGCCGGCCACGGCGGCGCGTCTGGCCGCTTCGACTTCCTGAAGGAGATCGCCCTGGACTACGCCTTCGCCGTCTGGGCCCTGGACCGGGGCTGGACCCAAGGGGAGAGCGCTGCGTGATCATCCGTCCCGCCACGCGTGAGGACATGGACGCCCTGGCCGACATCTATGGCCACCATGTTCTGCACGGCCTGGGGACCTTTGAGGAGGTCCCCCCCAGCGCCGCCGAGCTGAACGACCGCCGCGAGGCCATTGTCAGGCGCGGCCTTCCCTATCTCCTGGCCGAAGACCAGGGGCAGGTTCTGGGCTTCGCCTATGCCGGACCCTTCCGCCTGCGGGCGGCCTATCGCTACACGGTGGAGGACAGCGTCTATGTGGCGCCGGGCGCCCAGGGCCGCGGCGTGGGGCGCGCGGCGCTATCGGCGGTGATCGCGGCCTGCGAGACCCTGGGGATCCGACAGGTGGTGGCGGTCATCGGCGATTCCGGGAACGCCGGCTCCATCGGCCTGCACCGGGCGCTCGGCTTCACCCATCAGGGCGTGGGCCAGGGCTTCGGCTTCAAGCACGGCCGGTGGGTGGACATCGTCTGGATGCAGAAGGCCCTGGGGGGCGGGGCCGAGCGCGCCCCCGACACCCCCGGGCTGATGTTGAGCGGGGTCTAGCCCCCGTCTTAGCCCTTGCGGACGCCCACCAGGCCGAAGGCTGCGCCCTGCGGGTCGATGCAGTTCATGGAGTACTCTCCGCCGGGGATCTGGTCGGGACCCTGGACCACCTGTCCGCCGGCCGCCTCCACGGCCTGGCGGGCGACGTCGATGTCGGCGACCCGGAAATAGACGCTCCAGCCCGACGGCTCGCCCTCCGTCGTCGCCATCATGGCCCCGATCATGCCCCCATGGCGGATGAACTGGTACTGGCCCAGCGGGCCCATATCCATCGCGCCGTCCTTCACCCAGCCGAAGGTCTCGCCATAAAAGGCCCAGGCGCCGGCCGGGTCTGCGGTGTGCAACTCGTTCCAGGCCGCATGGCCCACCCGCGGACGGTCATCGGCGAAGGCCACGCTCTTCCGGGGATCAGAGCCCTTCATCACATAGAGCGGCGCCCCTTGCGGGTCGGCCACCATGGCCATCCGCCCGACCATGGGAATGTCCATGGCCGGCATCTGAACGGCGCCGCCCCTGGCCTGGATGTCGGACACCGCCTGATCCACGTCGGCCACCGCAATATAGACCAGCCAGGTGGGCTTGGCCCCATGCTCGGCCATCTCGGCATTGATGGCCATCAGCCCAGCCACGTCATGTTCGGGGGCGCTGGCGATCCGGTAGTCCATGTCGGCCTGGCCGGAATCGGCGAAGGTCCAGGGCAGGATCTGACCATAGAAGGCCTGGGCGGCCTCCGCGTCCGTCGTCAGCAGTTCATACCAGAGGAAGTCGCCAGGCTTGTTGGTGGTCGGCGCCTCCACCACCACGACGGGGGAGAAACCGCCGAAGATCATCCGCGCCCCGTCGAACGGCATGGGGTTGATCTCGGGGTCCATGCGCGGATCGGTGTTGGAGGGGTCCTGCATCCGGGCCATGGCGGCGTCGCGCGTCGCCTTGTCGGGCCACTCGATCCAGGAGAACACCACGGTCTCGTCGTCCTTGGCGTTCACCGCACGGCGGAAGTCGGTCTGCTTGCCCACGGGGACATCATCGCCCCAGCACTCCAGCACCCGCAGGGCGCCCATCTCGATGAAGATGCCGTCAGCGCTCAGCGCATGGTCGATGAATTTCTGACGGTTGGCGGTGGGGACCGCGATCACGAAGCCGTCGACATAGGTCATTCTCTGCCTCCTGGGGGCCTGGCTGCGGGAGCAAACCCTCTCCCGGCGTCCCCTAGGACGCGCCGCACCGCCGGCCGCCGACAGCAGCCTGCGCTCTTTTTCGAGATTGCGCCACGCAGGCCAGGCGCGAGGGATGCGCCCCGTCGCATCACGGGCGCGATTTGGGCTAAAGTCCATGCGCCGGTCACCAGGAGCCTCCCATGTCCCAAGCCCCCCTTTCCCGCCGCAATCTGATCCTGGGGGCAGGCCTGATGGCCGCGGCGCCGGGGCTGGCCTGGGGCCAGGGCGCCAAGCCGCGCGTGACCCTGAAGACTGCGCTCGGAACCATCGTCCTGGAGCTGGAGGCGGGCAAGGCGCCGCTGACCGTGAACAACTTCCTGCGTTATGTGGACGCCAAGGCCTATGACGGCGCCACCTTTTTCCGCGCCGCCCGCGCCGAATGGGCGCCCACCGAAGGCACCATCGTCGCCCAGCCGGGTCCGAACGTCCGGCCCTTCGCGCCCATCCGCCATGAGAGCACCACCCAGACCGGGCTGAAGCATCTGCATGGAACCGTATCCCTGGGCCGGTTCGCGCCGGGCACCGCCACCAACACCTTCTTCATCTGCCTGGGGGACCAGCCCTTCCTGGACGCCCAGCCCGGCCAACCGGGAGACAATCTGGGCTATGCCGCCTTCGGCAAGGTGGTGTCGGGCCTGTCAGTGGCCCAGAGGATCCTGGCCCAGCCCACCGGCGGCGAGACCAAGTTCGCCGACCAGAAGGACCAGTGGCTCAAGAAGCCGGTGGTGATCGAGACCATGCGCCGGGCCTGATCCGCCGCCAGCCGGGCCGACCCCGTCCGAAAACCGCCAGACCGGTGAGC
This sequence comes from Phenylobacterium sp., assembly GCF_036723115.1. GTDB lineage: Bacteria > Pseudomonadota > Alphaproteobacteria > Caulobacterales > Caulobacteraceae > Phenylobacterium. The sequence goes on from NZ_DAIMHV010000064.1 coordinate 13,337, forward strand.
CCGGTCCCGGCATGGTCGCTTCGACGCCCAACGACGAGGGAACCATGACCCGACAGCTGCAAGTGATGCTCTACGGCGCCACAGGCCACACCGGCGGCTTCGTCCTGGGCGAACTGGCCGCGCGGGGTCATGGCGTGCTGGCGGTGGGCCGGGCCAGCGATCGACTGCAGGCCCTGGCCGCCCGCGGGACCCCCACCTTCAGCGCCGAGCTGCAGGACGCCAAGGCGCTGACGGAGGCTGCGGCCCAGTGCGATCTGGTGATCAATTGCGCCGGGCCGTTTCTCGATACCGCCGCCCCGGTGATCGAGGCGGCCCTGCGCGCCCGCCGCCCCTATATCGACGTGACGGCGGAACAGGCCTCTGCGCTGGACACGGTCGAGCGGTTCCACGCCCCGGCGCTGGCGGCCGGGGTGGCGGTGGTTCCGGCCATGGCCTTCTTCGGGGGCCTGGGCGACCTACTGGCGAGCGCGGTTCTGGGGGACTGGGACGGGGCCGACCAGCTGGACCTGGCCATCGCCCTGGACAGCTGGCGGCCCACGGCTGGCACGCTCGCCACCGGCGCCCGCAACACCGCCCCGCGCCTGGCCGTCCAGGACGGCCGCCTGGCGCCGATCGCGACCCCGCCCCAGGCGCGCACCTGGCGCTTTCCGCCGCCTTTTCACGACCAGGACGTCGTCGAACTGCCCTTCACGGAGATGGTCCATCTGTCGCGCCACCTGCCGGTCCCCGCCATTCGCAGCTGGTTCATGACCGCGCCCCTGGCGCAGTTGCGCGATCCGGACACCGGCGGACCGCAAGCCATCGACCCCCTGGGACGATCATCCCAGACCTTTTTGACCCATTGCGAGGTGCGGCGCGGCGATCAGGTCCGCCGCGGCTGGGTGGCGGGCCAGGACATCTACGCCATCACCGCCCCCCTGGCCGTCTCCCTGGCGGAGGCCCTGGTCGCTGGAGAGCTGTCGGGGGTGCTGGCGCCCAGCCAGGCGACGCCGGCCAGAGCCCTTCTGGAGGGCCTGGGCGAGGCGCGGCTCAAGACCGTCCTGGACGCCTAGATGAGGGCGGGCTTCGTCGCGGCGATGAAGCCGCCGCCCAGGACCCGGTCGGGATCCTCCGGCGCATAGAGCACGCAGGCCTGGCCCGGCGCCACGCCCTCCTCGGGCGCGTCGAAGATCAGGCCCGGCTCTCCGTCCACCAGGGCCAGGCGGGCCGGCGCCGGTTCACGGGTGGAGCGGACGCGGGCCAGCACGGGGCGAGCCTCAGCGCAGGCAGCCTCGAGGCTGGCGGATTCTCCAAGCCAATTGGCTTCCTTCAGGGTCAGGGCCGCGGTCAGCAGGGCTTCGCGCGGGCCGACGATCACCTGGCGGCGGTCGGCGTCGATCCGCACGACGAACAGCGGCTCGCCCACGGCGATGTTCAGCCCCCGGCGCTGGCCGATGGTGTAGCGGGTCACGCCCTCGTGCCGGCCCAGGATCCGCCCGTCCATATGGACGATGTCGCCCGGCTCGGCGCCCTGCGGACGCAGGCGGTCGATCACCGTGGTGTAGCGGCCTTCCGGCACGAAGCAGATGTCCTGACTGTCGGGCTTCTCGGCCACCGCCAGCCCCAGTTCCGCCGCCACCCGGCGCACCTCGCTCTTGGGCAGGCCGCCCAGGGGGAAGCGCAGGAAATCCAGCTGCTCGGGCGTGGTGGCGAAAAGGAAGTAGCTCTGGTCGCGGGTCGGATCGACGGCGCGTTCCAGCCGCGGGCGATTGCCGCCGGCAGCGCGGCGGACATAATGCCCGGTGGCCAGAGCCTCGGCCCCCAGGTCCCGGGCCACGTCCAGCAGGTCGCGGAACTTGACGGTCTGGTTGCAGCGCACGCAGGGGATCGGCGTCTCGCCGCGCAGATAGGCGTCGGCGAAGTCCTC
>NZ_DAIMHV010000065.1:0-15179 GCF_036723115.1 Phenylobacterium sp.
GATCTGAGCGATCAGGCGGCCCACGCCCACATTGTCGGGCTTGAGCTCCTGACGGCGGCTGAAGGCCAGAAGCTGGCGGGTCAGCCGCTCCCCCCGCCGGCCGGCGGCCAGGGCGGCCTGGGCCACCTTCTGCACCCGCGGCTGGTTCGTGGGGTCCTTCAGGATCATGTCCAGGCCGCCGATGATCACGGTCAGCAGGTTGTTGAAATCATGGGCCACGCCGCCGGTGAGCCGGCCCACGGTTTCCAGCCGCTGGGCCTGGGCCAGGGCGGCCTCGGCCCGGGCCCGCTCGGCGAGGCTCGCCTCCAGGGCCTGGGTGCGTTCGGCCACCCGCACCTCGAGATCGCGCCGGGCCTCGATGATCTCGGTGACATCGGAGGCCGAACCGAACCACAGACGGACCTCGCCGTCCTCGTCCCGGAAGGGCGAGGCCCGGCCCGTCATCCAGCGCCATACGCCGTCGGCGCGTCGCAGCCGGAACTCCGGCGCGAACGGCAGGGCGCCCTCGACCGTCTGCCGCCAGGCCGCTTCAACAGCGTCCCGATCCTCTGGATGGACACAGGCCAGCCAGCCCTCGCCCAGATATTCGGCGACATCCCCGCCGGCGAATGCGGTCCACTGCGGACTGACGAAGGTCCAGACGCCGTCTGGCCGGCTGACCCACATGAGCTGGGGCAGGGATTCGATGAAGGCGCGGACCCTCGCCTCCCCGGTCCGCAGGGCCTGGGTCGCCTCGCGCTCGGCGGTGATGTCGCGGAAGGTGGCGGCCACCCCATGGTCGATGCGCACGGCGCTGGACCGAATCCAGTGCTCCTTGCCGTCGATGACCCGGCGCACCTCCAGGTCGTCCGGCTCGGTTCGGCCGAGGGCCTCGGTCAGACGGCTCACCATGGCTGCGCCGGTCTCGTCGGGGAATACTTCCAGCACCTGGCGCCCCACGAGATCATGGACGCCGGAGGGCGCCATCCGCTGGGCGGCGGGGTTGGCGTAGCGCCAGATGAAGTCCACCACCTGCCCCTGTTCCCGAATGGGGTCGAGGAGGGTGAAGGCGTCCCGCGCCGCTTCCTGGGCGATGTGGAACCTGGCCTGGATCTCCGCCCCCCGCTGGATGGCGATCCGTAAGGGACGGGCCAGCGCAACGGTGAGCCCGCCGGTGGCCAGATAAAGGCCGAGACTGACCGGCAGGGTGGCGCCCGCACGGGCCTCGGCGGGCCACAGAAGCGGGATGGCGAGGGCGCTCAGAATGAGGGCGGTGGTCCCGCCCCGGCCGCCGGCGACGACGGTGGCGAAGATCAGGGCCGGATAAAAGACCATGAAGGCCGGCGGCCCATCGAGGACCTGCTCCAGGACCCCTTGCGCCGCCGCCGCGACTCCGGTCGCCCCGAGGACAAGGCCATAGGCCACAGCCGGTTTACGGACCGCCGTGGCGACACGTTGGGCCAGGGTGGCCATCATGATTGTTACGCGCCCCCGGTGAGGGATAGGTACTGCAACCGGGACTGTGGCGCATTGTCGCAGCGGGGGGAAGCCCGCCGAAAGGGCCGGGTCTGAACCCGGCCCTCGGAACGGCCCCAGAGCCTGATGCGATCAGACGGTTCCGTCTGATCGTTGAATCAGGCTCTGAACTCAGAGACTTGAGCGCGTTTCGATCCGATAACCGGTTCCCACTTATCGGAACGCGCTCTAGCGGGGCGGCATCCGGATGGCGCCGTCCAGACGGACGTGCTCGCCGTTGAAATAGCCGTTGCGGCACATCTCCAGCGCCAGGGAGGCGTATTCCTCGGCCTGTCCCAGACGCTTGGGGAAGGGAACGGAGGCGGCCAGGGCGGCCTTCACATTTTCCGGCGCGGCGTTCATCAGCGGCGTGTTGAAGATGCCCGGCAGGATGGTGTTGACCCGCACGCCGTCGTTCATCAGGTCGCGGGCGATGGGCAGGGTCATGCCCACCACGCCGCCCTTGGACGCCGAATAGGAGGCCTGACCCACCTGGCCGTCCACCGCGGCGACCGAGGCGGTGTTGACGATCACCCCGCGCTCACCGTCCTCCAGCGGCTCCAGCGACAGCATGCCCTGGGCCGACTTGGCGATGCAGCGGAAGGTGCCCACCAGATTGATCTGGACGATCTTCTCGAAGATGGCGATCGGATGGGCCTTGATCTCGCCGGTGGTCTTGTCGCGGCTGGCGGTCTTGGCCGCAAAGCCGGTGCCGGCGCAGTTGATCAGGATCCGCTCCTGGCCTTGGGCCGCGCGGGCCTTTTCGAAGCCGGCCTCCACCGTGGCGTCGTCGGTGACGTCCACCTTGCAGAAGACGCCGCCCACGTCCTTGGCGACCGCTTCGCCCTTGTCGGCGTTCATGTCGAAGATCGCCACCTTGACCGCATGGGCCGCCAGGGCGCGGACCGTGGCTTCACCCAGGCCGGACGCGCCGCCGGTGACCACGGCGGCAATAGAAGAATCGAGTTTCATGGACGCTTCGCCTCCCGATGCGTTTAATGCTCAAACCTGAGGTGGCTTAGCCTGATGAACGCCAAGACCAAAGCATCACCCCGCGTCAAGGATGACGGATTTGATCCGTTGAAGGCCTTGTCCCCCAGCCGGGCCCTGGCGCCGGCCGCCGTGAGGGTGAACGAAGAGCGTGTCCGCAAGGGTTTCTGGCCCAAGATCGTGCGCACCGCATCGAAGATCCCCTTCGCCGCCGACGCCCTGTCGGTCTGGTACTGCGCCAAGGACCCCGCCACGCCGCCGGCCGCCCGCGGCATGATGCTGGCCGCGCTGGCCTATTTCGTCCTGCCCGCCGACGCCATTCCCGACGTCCTGGCGGTGGTGGGCTTCACCGACGACGCCGCGGTCTTCGCCGCCCTGCTGGCCCTGGTGGGTCACAACCTCAAGCCACGGCACAAGGCCGAGGCCCAGGCCTTTCTCGACCAGCTGGGCCAGGCCCCCGCGCCGCCCCCGCCGCCGCCGCCGAAGAAGCGGCGGTTTGGTCTCTTCGGCTGAGGGCGATCAGGCCCCGGCCGCCCTGGCCTGACGGGCGAGCACCTGCTCGCGCCAGGTGATGAACAGGGTGGAGACCACCACCACCGCGGCCCCGATCAGGGTCCAGAGGGTGGGGACTTCATTGAACAGCACGTAGCCCGCCGCCGCGGTGAAGACGAGGCGGATATAGTCGATCGGCGCCATGGCCCCGGCGTCGCCGATGGACATGCCCTTGATATAGAAGCCCTGGGTCGCCGTGCCGATCACCCCCATCAGGCACAGCAGAAAGAGATCGAAGGGGTCCGGCCAGCGCCAGACGAACAGCGCGCCCGGCAGGGCGAAGACCAGGCCCAGCGTCGCCGACCAGACCAGCAGCACCATGGGCGAATGGTCCCGGGTCATGACCTTCATGCCGGTGATGGTCAGGGCGAACAGGAAGGACGAGGCCAGCATGGCCGCCGCCGGCCAGCCCACGGCGAAGTCGCCGCCGGCGCCGGGCCGGATCATGATCAGCACGCCCAGGAACCCCACCACCGCCGCGCCGATCCGCAAGGGACCCACCGTCTCGCGCACCACGAAGGCGGCCAGGGGTACCAGCCACAGGGTGCGGGTGAAGGAGAGCGCATTGGCGTCGGCCAGGGGCATCTTCTGGAAGGCGTAGAAGGACAGGATCATGCCCAGCGTGCCGGCCGCCGCCCGGAACAGCAGAATGCCCGGCCGGGTGGTGGCGAAGGCCGCCTTGCGCCGGGTGGCGATCACCGGGATCAGGATCGCGAACCCCGCCACCTGCCGATAGAAGGTCTGCAGGGCGGCGGGATAGTCGTCGCCCAGGAACTTGATCAGGGTGGTCATGGCCGTGAAGCCCAGGGCCGAGGCGATCATCCACAGCGCCCCGTGGACATTGGGCGCCAGGCGCGGCGGCGCCCCTAGCTCAGCGCTCACGGATCCACCCTGTCACCGACAGGCGCGGGCCGCCGGCGAAACTGGCCACCTGGGTCACCGAATGGGGCTGGGGCACGCGGAAGATGTTCAGGGCGTTGAAGGTCGGGACGTAGGCTTCCGCCACATGGCCGTCGGGCCCATGAAAGGCCAGCAAGCCCCCCCAGTCGATGCGCCAGCGGGGGGTGAAGTTCAGCACATAGGCGAACAGACGGTGCTTGCCTTCGGCCTCGTCGTCATGGGTGTTGAGGAAGTCTCCGGGCCTGTAGCGGGTGGCCTGGGCGTCGCAATAGGCCGCCCGGGTCTCTCCGGTGAGGGCGCCGATCAGGCCAAGAAAGGCGGGGCTGTTGACCAGGTCGTAGAGCCCTTCGAGCGGCGAGAGCGCGCCGCCGGCGCGCTGGCCGGCCTCCATGAGGTCCGACAGGCGCCAGGCGTCGAACTGGTACTGGAAGCCCTCCCGCGCGGCGGCGTGCATGGCCTGGATCATGCCCGCCCGCCGGTCGTCCGGCATGGCGTCGAGGGTCTCCAGCGCGATGTCATAGCTCTTGCCGGCGGCCGTCAGGGAGCGGTGCCAGGGCACGGCCGCCAGGGCCGCACCCACCGCCTGGGCGTCGGCCGGGCGCAGGATGCCGGGGATATGCAGTCGACCCTGCCGGGCGAAGGCCCGGGCCAGGCCAGGCACGTCCAGGTCCTTCGCCAGGGCGAGGCCTTCGGCTGCGCCCGCCGGGCTCACGCCGGATCGGCCGCGGGCGCGGCGAAGGGCGAGTCCTCGCCGAACATCAGGACGAAGGGCGAGGGCGAGGTCGTGTCCCAGCTGTGGCGACCGCCCACCGTGATCCCGCCGTCCACCACCAGGTGGGTTCCGCTGACGAAGGCCGAGGCGTCGGACGCCAGATAGAGGGCGGCCTGGGCGATGTCGTCGGGCAGGCCCGCCTTGGGCACCGGCTGGACGCCGGCGGCGTTTTCAGCCACGCGGGCGGCCATCTGGTCGGCCACCTCCCGGGGCAGGCCGAGCGAGGCGCCGAAGATGGAGGTGGCGATCAGGCCCGGACAGATGGCGTTCACCCGCACCTTCTGGCGCGAGAGCTGGGCGGCGGCCACCCGGCTCATGTGGATGACTCCGGCCTTGGCGGTGGAATAGGCGATGGGGCCAAAGCCCGCCTGGAGGCCCGCAATGGAGGCGGTGTTGATGATCGAGCCCCCGCCGCGGGCGATCATCACCGGCGCGGCGTGCTTCATGCCCAGGGCCGGGCCACGGACCAGGACGTCGAAGATCCAGTTCCAGCCCTCGGCGGTGACCTCGGTGATGGCGCCCATCCGGTCGGAGATGCCGGCGTTGTTGAACAGGATGTCCAGGCCCCCGAAGGCGTCCTGCGCCAGCTTCACCGCCGCGGCGATGTCGTCTTCCGAGGTGACGTCGCAGTGGGCGTAGCGCACCTTCCCGCCGAAGCGAGCCTCGAGCATGGCGCCCTTTTCGTCCTGGATGTCGGCGGCCACCACCTGGGCGCCCTCAGCGACGAACAGTTCCACCGTTCCCAGGCCGATGCCCGAGCATCCGCCAGTGATCAGGGCGATCTTGCCCTCCAGACGTCCGGCCATGGCGGCCCCTCCCCTATTCTGCGTGTTTTGAGGCCGGCTGAGGCGACCCTTATATGATCATCGATCACTAACGCCGGACGGGCGGAAGGGGAAGCCGCTTCCGCCCGCGCCACATCGTCTTCAGGGGACGGTGACCACCACCTTGCCCATGGCCTTGCGGCTGCCCAGGTGGGCGATGGCGTCGGCGCCCTTCTCCAGCGGGAAGCGCTCCGAGACGTGAGGCTTGATCTTGCCGGCGGCATAGAGGTCGAGCAGTTCCTGGACGCTGTCGGCGAAGCCCTTGGGGTCCTTGGCCGTCCAGGTGCCCCAGAAGACGCCGACGATCTCGCAGCCCTTCAGCAGGGTCAGGTTCAGCGGGATCTTCGGAATGTCCCCGGCGGCGAAGCCGATCACCAGATAGCGCCCTTCCCAGGCGATGGTGCGCAGGGCGGGCTCGGCATAGTCACCGCCCACCGCGTCATAGATCACGTCGAAGCCGCCGGGCCCGGCCACCGACTTGAAGAGCTCCGACAGCTGCTTCTGAGCGTCCCGGTCGAAGGGGCCGCGGCCATAGACCACGCCTTCGTCGGCGCCGTGCTTGATGGCCAGATCGACCTTGTCCTGGCTGGAACAGGCCGCGACCACCCGCATGCCCATAGCCTTGCCGAGTTCCACCGCCGCCAGGCCCACGCCGCCGGCCGCGCCCAGCACCAGCAGGCTTTCGCCCGCCTTCACCCGGCCCCGGTGCTTCAGGGCGTGATGGGAGGTGCCGTAGGTCAGGATGAAGGCGGCGGCCTCGTCATGGGGCATGTTGTCGGGGATCTTCCACAGGCGGTTGGCCGGCAGGGCCACCTTTTCCACCATGCCGCCGGAGCCGGTGTTGGCCAGCACCCGGTCGCCCACCTTCACATTGGTCACGCCCTCGCCCACGGCCTCGATGACGCCCGACAACTCGCCGCCCGGTGAGAAGGGGCGCGGCGGCTTGGCCTGGTACTTGTCCTCGATCATCAGCACGTCGGGGAAGTTCACGCCCACGGCCTTGACCGCGATCAGGGCCTGGCCCGGCCCGGCCGTCGGCTCGGGAATATCCTCGACCACCAGGGTCTCGGGACCGCCCGTCACCTTGCTCAGCACCGCCTTCATGTCGCTCTCCCTGGGTCATGGTTGTGAAGTCGGCGCGGACGCTAGCGCAGGGTCGGCGGCGGCGGAAGGTCGCAGGCGAACAATTGTTTGAGCCCATGGGCGCCCCCACGCCGCCGCCTGCGGCCGGTCGATTTGGCGACCCCGGCGCAATCGCCTATATTGCGGGCCTCCCCAGTCAGCGAGACCTTGAGCCTTGGGCGTCACCCTCGACCTTTCGCGCGCCGTCAGCCGCGCCGCGCCGACCGCGCCGAACCTGTCGGGCCTCACCCGCCCACAGCTGGCGGCCGCCCTGGTGGAGGCCGGCGTGGTCAGGCCGGAAAAGGCCAAGATGCGGGCCAGCCAGCTCTGGCGGTGGATCCATCACTATGGGGTCACCGACTTCGCCGCCATGACCGACGTGGCCAAGGAGACCCGGGCGGCCCTGGCCGAGGCCTTCACCCTGGCCCGGCCCGAGGTGGTGGAGCGCCAGGTCTCCCGCGACGGCACCCGCAAGTGGCTGATCCGCATGGCGCCGGGCATCGAGGTGGAGACCGTCTATATCCCCGACGTGGGACGGTCCGGCGCGCTCTGCGTCTCCAGCCAGGTAGGCTGCACGCTCAACTGCACCTTCTGCCACACCGGCACCCAGGCCCTGGTCCGCAACCTGACCACGGCCGAGATTGTCGCCCAGGTCCAGGTGGCCCGCGACGATCTGGATGAATGGCCGAGCCCCAAGGAAGACCGCCGGCTGTCCAACATCGTCTTCATGGGCATGGGCGAGCCGCTCTACAATCTCGACCATGTGGCCGCGGCCATCGACATCATCGCCGACAATGAGGGCATCGCCATCTCCCGGCGGCGGATCACCGTCTCCACCTCCGGCGTCGTGCCCGAGCTGACGCCCCTGGGCGAGCGGACCCAGGCCATGCTGGCCGTTTCCCTCCACGCAACCAACGACGCGCTGCGCGATCAGCTGGTGCCGCTGAACCGGAAATATCCCATCGCCGAGCTGATGGCGGCCATCCGCGCCTATCCGGGCCTGTCCAACGCCCGGCGCGTGACGTTCGAATATGTGATGCTCAAGGGCGTCAACGACAGCCCGGCCGAGGCCAAGGCCCTGCTCAATCTGATCAAGGGCGTTCCGGCCAAGATCAATCTGATCCCGTTCAACCCCTGGCCGGGCTCGCCCTATGAGTGCTCGGACTGGGGGACGATCGAGAAATTCGCCGCGGTGCTGAACCGCGCGGGCTACGCCTCGCCCATCCGCACTCCCCGCGGCCGGGACATCCTGGCGGCCTGCGGGCAGCTCAAGTCCGAGAGCGAGAAGATGCGGGCCAGCGCGCGCCGCCGGCTCGCCCAGGAGGCGAGCGCAGGCGCGCCTGAGGCCTGAACCGCTTGCGTGGCCAGGGCTCAGGCGTGCTAACCATCGCCCCTTCGCGCCGAAGCCCTGAGGTGAGCGTCCATGCCCCCTGATCTGCAGTCGCCCGAAATCCAGGCCTTCGCCATGGGGTTTCCCACGACCCTGCTGCATGCGGGGGTGTCGATCCTGATCCTGTTCCTGGCCGCGTCGCTCTATGTGCTTCTGACCCCGCACAAGGAAGTCCGGTTGATCCGCGAGGGCAACGCCGCGGCCGCCCTCTCCCTGGGCGGGGTGCTGGTGGGACTCGCCGCCCCCTTGGCCCTGTCGCTCAACTCCTCGACCTCGGTGGTGGAGGTGGCCATCTGGGGGGTGTCCACGGTCATGGTGCAGCTGCTGGTCTTCCGGCTGGTGGATCTTTTGCTGCGGGGCCTGCCCCAGCGCATCCAGGACGGCGAGGTCTCGGCCGCCGCCCTGCTGGTGGGCGCCAAGCTCGCCACCGCCCTGATCCTCTCGGCGGCCGTGGCCACCTAGGGGCGCGATGCACTTTCCCCGCCTTCCGGACTGGCTGGTCTATGCCGCCGTCGTCCTGGCCCTGCTGATTTCGGCGGTGGGGCGGCAGGAGAACGTGGCCGCGCCGCCCCCGCCGCCGCCGGTGCCCGGCGAGGAAGGCCTGCCGCTGGGACCGGCCTCCCCCTTCGATCCGGCGGTGGTGGTCGATGTTCCCCACACCGCCGAGCCCGGCGCGGGCACCGCCTTCGCCGTCACCGATGACGGGGTGTGGATGACCGCCCGCCACGTGGTGGACGGCTGCGAACAGGCGGCCATCATGGTGGCCAACGGCCGGGGCGTGGACGCCCAGGTGTTCATCGACCCCCGCGGCGAGGCCGCCATCCTGGTCACCGAGGGCGGCGCGCCGGCCCTGCCGCTCGGCCTCGACCGGACCCTGCGCCGGGGCGACCGGGCCTATCACCCCGGCTATCCGCAGGGCCGGGCCGGTGAAGTCACCTCGCGCCTGCTGGGTCGGGAGAACCTGGTGGTGCGCGGGCGCGGGGCGCGGACGGAATCGGTGCTGGTCTGGGCCGAGACCGGACGCACCGACGGCCTGGCCGGCACCCTGGCGGGTCTGTCAGGCGCGCCGGCTCTGGATAGCGCCGGCCGGGTCATCGGGGTCACCGTGGCCGAGGCGCCCCGCCGGGGCCGCATCTACACCACCTCGCCCGAGACCGTGCTGACGGCCCTGACCGCCTCGGGCCACCGGGCGGCCAGCTTCGCGGTGGGCGAGCCGGTGACGCCGGAGAACTATGGCCGCGTGGCCGACAATCTGCGCCGCGACCTGCGGGTGGCCCAGGTGATCTGCGTCACGCCCCAGGCCGCCCCGGCCCTGCCGCCGACCGCGCCCCTGACCGACGAGGAACTGGCCGCGGAGCCGCCCACCCCGGAAGCGGAGGCCCCGGCCGCGCCTTAGAGGCTCGAGCGCGTTTCGATCCGATAACCGGTCCCCACCTATCGGAACGCCCCCTAGGCGGGCGACTCCGGCTCGGGCGTTTCTGAAGAGGTCGCCGCCTTGGGGGTCTGGCGGGCGGCCACGGCGAAGGCCAGGCCGATGCCCAGCACGCCGATGGCCGCCGAATAGAAGAAGAAGACCAGATAGCCGACGCCCAGGGAGGCGGCGCTGACCCCGGACTTCTCCACCGCGCCGGCATAGGCCTCGGGCGGGAGGCGGGCGAACAGCCCGCGCAGGGCGCCGGCCGCGCCCCCCTGCTCGGCCGCCGCAGCCGTACCCTCGACGATCCGTCCGGACTGGGAGGCCAGCAGCTTGCCCGGCAGGGAATAGAAGGAGGAGAAGACCGCATACTGGGTGGCGGTGAAGCCTTGTCCGGTAAGGCTGGACATGTAGGCGATGAGGCAGGTGCCGGCGAAGCCGCCGGCGATATTGTCCACGCCGATGGCGATGAACAGAGCCGGCAACCAGGCGCCCTCCACCGCCAGCCAGGCGAAGACCAGGTTGCTCAAGGGGCCAGCGAAGGCGCCGATGACCATGGCCGGGATCAGCCCCCAGCGCGCCACGGCCAGGCCGCCCAGGAAGACGCCGAGCACCGACATGGCCACCCCGAACACCTTCCGCACCTCGGCGATCTCGGTGAGGGTGAAGCCCAGGTCGAGATAGAAGGGCGTCATGATGTTGAGGACGAAGTCGGCCAGGCGATAGAGGCAGATCAGGGCCAGGATCAGCGCCGCCGTCCCCTGATAGCGGGCGAAGAAGTCGCGGAACGGATCGAACAGGGCCGAGGAGAGATAGACCCCCGGCCGGGTCTTCAGCCCCGGAATCTGAGCCGCCGCCAGGCCGATCAGCACGCCCCCGGCCAGCACCGCGCCCACCTGCAGGAAGGCGTTCCAGGGCCGGGCGCTCCAGGCTGCGGCGAGCGCCTCGGCCGCCGCCGTCTGGCCCAGGGCCGCAAGCCCGGTGGACAGCAGGTCGGCCGAACCCGCCAGGCCCGAACCCAGGATCACGGCGCCCAGGACCACCAGCGCCAGGCGGGCCACCCATTCCGGCAGCTCAAGCCCCCGGCGACGCGGCGCGCCGGTGAGGTCGATGGGCCGCACCACATGGGCCGCCTCGCGCGGGGCCCCCAGAACCCCGGCCACCCCGATCAGCATCAGGGCGGCCATGACCAGGTAGGAGACATTCCAGCTATAGGCCTCGGCCAGGACCAGCGGCACGGCGCCGGCCACGATGATGGCGATGCGGTAGCCCCACTGATAGGCCGCCGCCAGGGCGCCCTGGCGACTGTCGCCGGCCGCCTCGATCCGCCAGGCGTCGATGACGATGTCCTGGGTGGCGCCGGCGAAGGCCACGAAGACCGCCAGCAGGGCCATGACGCCGAGGCTGGACACCGGATCGCCGCCGGCCACCAGCCAGAGCCCGACCATGATGGCCAGCTGGGCCACCAGCATCCACGAGCGCCGGTGACCCAGCCGCCGGGTCAGGCCCGGTATGGCCGTGCGGTCCACCAGCGGAGCCCACAGCAGCTTCATGGAATAGGCCAGGGTGGCCAGGGAGAAGACGCTGATCACCTGGAGGGACAGCCCCGCCTCGCGCAGCCAGGCCGACAGGGTGTCGAAGATCAGCAGGTTGGGCAGGCCGGAGGCGAAGCCCAGGGCCAGCATGACCAGCGCCCGGCGTTCGCCATAGACCGCCAGGGCCTGCCAGAAGCTGCGCGTCTCGCGGCCGGGCGCGCCGGCTTCGGGCGTGGTCATGGCTCTTTCCCCTTTTCAGGCGGCCCCCCGCCCGGATTTCAGGGGACCTTGGCGCGCGCCGCCGGCGCCGTCCAGACCGCTTCGCCGGCCCCCGGCCGCGACCATCGCGCCAGAGCCTGACGCAGGGCGTCGGCGGCCAGCGGCTTGACCAGGAAGTCGTTCATCCCGGCCTGGAAGCAGGCGTCCCGGTCCTCCTGGAAGGCGTTGGCGGTGAGCGCCACGATGGGGGTCGCCACGCCGGCCGCCCGCAGGCGCAAGGTCGCCTCTTCCCCCGGAATGTCGGGCAGGCGCATGTCCATGAGAATAAGGTCGTAGGGCGCCAGGCGCGGGGCGGCCACGGCCTCCTGGCCGGTCATGACATGATCCACCTGGCAGCCTTCGCGGGTGAGCAGGGTGCGCGCCAGAAGGGCGTTTACGGGGTTGTCCTCCACCAGCAGGATCCGCGCGCCGGGGGTGACCGCGGGCGCGATCCGGTCGTCCTCGGGGCTCGCCGCGGGGTCGGCCTCGGCGGCCAGGGCCGCCAGGACCCGCTCGGCCAGGGAGGCCAGGCGCAGGGGCTTGATCAGGTAGCCGCAGAATCCCGAGGTCCGGTAGCGGGCGATCCGGTCCCGTTCCTCGGGCGCCAGCAGCACCAGGGCCCGGCGATCAAAGGGCCGGCGAACCTTGCGGCCCCCTCGCCCCAGGGCATGGTCCAGCAGCAGCACGTCCTGCGGACCGGTCAGCGGCAGCAGGGCCTCCACATCGGCGGCGACCACGGCGCGACCGCCGCAGGCCTCGATCTGCAGAGCCGCGGCCCGGCGGACGATGGGGTTGGGCGAGGCGACCCCCACCTGGAGGCCCGCCAGCGAGGCGGCCGGCCCGGACCCGCGGGCGTCCTCGGTCGCCGGCGGCAGGGGGGCCTCGAACCAGAATTCCGCGCCGCCCCCCGGCCCTTCCTCCACGCCCACCGCGCCGCCCATGGCCTTCGCCAGGCGCCGGGCGATGGCCAGGCCCAGGCCCGCGCCGGTGGCCTGATGGGCGGCCTCAGTCTGGGCGAAGGCCTCGAAGATCAGGTCGCGGGCCTCCTGGGCGATGCCAGGCCCCGTATCGGCGACGCTGAACCGCCAGCGGCCGCCAGGACGCGCCTCGGCCCGCAGCAGGACGCCGCCCTTGTGCGTGAACTTGATGGCGTTGCCGGCGAAGTTCAGCAGGATCTGGCGCAGGCGGCCCTCGTCGGCCAGCACCCGCGCGCCGCGCGGGGCGGCCCAGGCGATCTCCAGGCCCTTCTCCTGGGCCCGCGGGCTCAGGAGCTCGGCCACGGCCTGGAGCGTGGTCTCAAGGCTGAGCGGCGCGGGGCGCAGCTCCACCTTGCCGGCGCCGAGGCGGGCGAAATCCAGCAGTTCGTTGACCAGACCCAGCAGATGTTCGCCCGAGTCGCGCATGGCGCTGACATAGGACTTCTGCTCCGCCGTCAGCCGGGTGCCCTCCAGCAGGCGGGCCATGCCCAGGACCCCGCTCAAGGGGGTGCGGAACTCGTGGCTCAGGGCGGCCAGCTGCTCGGTGCTGATCGCATCGCCGGGCGCGGGCTTCGGATCGGTGTCATGTCCCATGGCCCGTCATCTAGGCCTCCGGCGTTTAACACCGCGTCAAAAGGCCTCGTCCGGCCCGTCCTGGCGGGCCATTTCGCGGGCCAGGGCCAGCAGCGCCTGACGGGCCCGCGGGCGGGGGATTTCGGCATAGGCCTGAAGGAGCTCCAGGGCGCCAGGCGTCATGAGGGCGGTGAACGCCTCGTCCGGCGGGCCGGCGCCGTCCAGTTCCTCGCCCACCAGCCAGCTCACCGTCGTTTTCAGGGCGCCCGCCGCGGCCACCAGGCTGGCGCCGGAAATGCGGTTGGCGCCGCGCTCGTACTTCTGCACCTGCTGGAAGGACACCCCGAGCTGGTCGGCCAGATCTGTCTGGCTCATGGACAACGACCGCCGGCGAGCCCTTAGCCGGGCGCCGATGGCCCGGTCGACGCCGTCGATCTGATCGAGGTCTCTCAGGCTCATGGGGGGCTCCTTGCAACGCTCGACATCTGAGCGACTTGTTCCATCGGCTATACGAACAGAAGGCGATGATGGACGCAGCCGCCGCCATGGCGTGTAATTGGGCGACGGCGAGGAGGAGCGACATGAACGGGAAGGTCGAGCTTCTGACGGCGCGGGAACGGGAGTGCCTGCGCCTGGTGGACCGCCACTTCAGCTCCAAGCAGATCGCGCGCGAGCTCGGCATGTCCAAGACTTCGGTGGACACCTATTGCGACCGGGCGCGGCGCAAGCTGGGTGTGGACGACCGGTATCACGCCGCCCGCCTCCTGGCCGACCATGAGGGGCCGCGGGCCCGTGTCCTGATCGCGTCAGGACAGGATGCAGTCAGGACAGACGCGGCCGCCAACCTCGGCTCAGCTTTGGGCTCGGCAGGAGAGGCGAGCCATGAAGCACTGGAACGGAATGGACAACCGGGCGGCGGTGAACCGCGCCCTGCACCTGAGGCGGGAGATCGCAGCCTTCGAGGAAAGGTGGCCGCAACCTTCGCCGACGGAGGGCTCGACGCCCACCTTCACCTGGGCGCAGCTGGAGCGGCAGCTGGTCGACCTGGCGGCCTCCCCGGCCCAGGCGGATATGGCGCAGCACCTGGTGTCGGCCACCCGCAAGCTGTCGGCCTTCAAGCCGCCGGAAATGGTGCTTCGGGAAATCCTCTGCCTGACCTGGGTGTTGCTGGACGAGAACTTCCATCCTGGCGCACCGGCCGGATCGAGGGCCTCGGACCCTTTGCCCGAATCGGTCTGATCCTGGGCATCGCCATCGGCTCGGCGCTGGCCTTCGGCGGCGTGCTGGCGGGACTCCAGGCTCTGGCCACCCTCATCTGACCTAAGCGGTCTGACTTCGGAGCCCAAGGCTCCGCCCTTCCCCAACTTGAAACCCACAACCCGCGAGGCCGCCGGCCTGCGGGAAGGAGATCCCTCATGCTCAAGCAACGACGCGCCTATGCCGATCAGGTGGCCGCCAGCCTCTTCGAGGCCGAAGCCGCCATGGACGCTGCGCTGGCCAAGGCCGCGGCCCTGGCCGGGGTGATGCCGGCCCTGCGGGCCGAAGCCGGACTCTCGGCCCTGATCGGCCAGGAAGCCGTGGAGTGGACCAGCCGGTCCATCAGCGCCCTGGCAGAGGCCCGCCGCGCGCTGATCGAGGCCCACAAGGAGCTCAGCGTGGCCCAGAAGCAGATCGGCCTGGGCGCGGTGCTCTATGGCGACGGGGCGCCCAAGCCGCAGGAGCCCGTGCGCGCGCCCGCCCTGCGCAGCGTCAGCGACGTGGCCGCCTGATCAACGGCAGGCCCCTGATCCGACCGTCGGCCTTTGCGCCGGCGGTCGGCTCTGCCATTTTGCGCCCGCCTGGGTGAGGGGCGGGGGAGATTTCCCGCTCGACGTGCCTCCACCTGCTTTTCGCCGCCGGCGTCGGGGACTGCGTCTTGTACTTCACCGTCCTGCCCCAGCAGATCTGGTTCGCGCTGATGATGCTGGTGTCCGGCTGGGCGCTCTGGCGGGGCGGGACGCCGGAGAAGCGGGTGGCGGTGGCCAATGTCGCCGCCTGGTTTCTGACCCCGCTGACCTATGACGCGAACGCCAGCGGCCTGCAGTGGGGCGTGCTGGGGGTGGATGGCCTGTTCCTGGCCTATCTGGTCTGGCTGGCGCTGACCGCCGACCGCCTGTGGCTGCTGTTCGCCGCAGCCTTCCAACTGCTGGGCGTCGTGACCCATGTGGCCCTGGCGGTGGATAGCGGCGTTCCCGCCCTGCCCTATCGCTGGGGTCTGGTCATCTGGAGCTATCTGGTGCTGGCCAGCCTGGCCGTGGGCGTCGTCACGCACCGCGTTCAGCCCGCCAGGACCCCCGGCGCGCTGGAGACCCGTCGGTAGATCAGCGCCTCGGCCAGGT
>NZ_DAIMHV010000066.1:0-15150 GCF_036723115.1 Phenylobacterium sp.
TGTTCGGCGCCTTCGTGATCGTGGGCGCGGCCAATGCGGTGAACTTCACCGACGGCCTGGACGGGCTGGCCACCGTGCCGGTGATGATCGCCGCGGCCGCCTTCGGCCTGATCGCCTATCTGGTCGGCAACTATCTGTTCGCCAACTACCTGCAGCTCCACTTCGTGCCGGGGGTCGGCGAGGTGGCGGTCTTCTGCGGGGCCATGATCGGGGCGGGCCTGGGCTTCCTCTGGTACAACGCCCCGCCGGCCAAGATCTTCATGGGCGACACGGGGTCTCTCGCGCTCGGCGGCGGCCTGGGGGCCGTGGCGGTGGCCACCAAGCACGAGATCGTCCTGGCCATCGTCGGCGGGCTGTTCGTCCTGGAAACCCTGTCGGTGATGATCCAGGTGGCCTCGTTCAAGCTGACCGGCCGGCGGGTCTTCCGCATGGCGCCGATCCACCACCATTTCGAGAAGCTCGGCTGGTCTGAGTCCACCGTCGTGATCCGCTTCTGGATCATCGCGGTGATGCTCGCCCTGCTGGGCCTCGCCACGCTGAAGCTGCGATAGGAAGGGGGCAGACGAAGCGATGATCCCGGTCCACGGCTTCGAAGGCAAGACGGTGGCGGTGTTCGGCCTGGCGCGGACGGGCCTGGCGGCGGCGCGCGCCCTCCAGGCCGGCGGCGCCCAGGTGGCCCTGTGGGACGACCGCCCCGCCGCCCGTGAGGCCGCCCTGGCCGAAGGCTTCACCCTGACCGATCTCAACTCCGCCGACTGGTGGAGCTTCGCCGCCCTGCTGCTGTCGCCGGGCGTTCCCCTGACCCATCCGACGCCGCACTGGACGGTGGACCGGGCCAAGGCCGCCGGGGTGGAGATCCTGGGGGATATCGAGCTCTTCGCCCGGGCGGTGAACGCCGCGCCTGAGCACAAGCGCCCCAAGGTGGTGGCGATCACCGGGACCAACGGCAAGTCCACCACCACCGCCCTTATCGGCCATATCTGCGCCCATGCGGGCCGCGACGTACGGGTGGGCGGCAATATCGGCTTCGGAGTCCTGGGCCTGGAGGACATGCACGGGGGCGCGGTCTATGTGCTCGAGCTGTCCTCCTACCAGCTGGATCTGACCTCCAGTCTGAAGCCCGACGTCTCCATCCTGCTCAACATCAGCCCTGATCACCTAGACCGCCATGGCGGCATGGAGGGCTATGTGGCGGCCAAGCGCCGGGTCCTGCTGAACCAGGGCAAGGGCGACACCGCCGTGATCGGCGTGGACGACCCCTATGGCCAGCGGATCTGCACTGAGGTCGTGGCCGCCAACCGCCGGACCATCGTGCCGGTGTCCTCGTCCAAAGCCATCGGCCGCGGGGTCTATGTGCTGCAGGGGCTGCTTTACGACGCCACCGGGGAGCGGGCCGTGGAGATCGCCGACCTCCTGCGCGCGCGATCCTTGCCGGGGCGCCACAACTGGCAGAATGCGGCCGCGGCCTATGCCGCGGTGCGGGGGCTGGGATTGTCGCCCGAGGAGGCCGCCGAGGGCCTGATGACCTTCCCGGGCCTGGCGCACCGCATGGAGACCGTGGGTCAGATCGGCAAGGTGCGCTTCGTCAACGACTCCAAGGCCACCAACGCCGACGCCGCGCGGCAGGCCATGTCCAGCTATCCCAAATTCTACTGGATCGCCGGCGGCCAGGCGAAGGCTGGCGGGATCGAGGGTCTGGGCGATCTCTTCCCGCGCATCGAAAAGGCCTATCTGATCGGCGAGGCCGCGCCGGTCTTCGCTGATGTCCTGTCGGGCAAGGCGCCGGTGAGCGAGTGCGGCACGCTGGAGCGGGCGGTGCAGCGGGCCTATGCCGACGCCGCGGCCAGCGGCCAGGACGCCGTCGTTCTGCTGTCGCCGGCCTGCGCCTCTTTCGATCAGTTCGCCGACTTCGAGGCCCGCGGGGACGCCTTCCGCGCCGCCGTGGCCGAGATCGACCAGCCCGTCTCGCAAGGGGCGCGGGCGTGAGCGCCGCCGAGCCCCCGGTCAGGGGCAATCAGGCGCATGCCTTTTCCCGCAGCGACCGCTCGCCGCTGGGCGTGTGGTGGTGGACCATCGACCGCTGGCTGCTGGGGGCGGTGGCGATCCTGATCGCCCTGGGGCTGCTCCTGTCTTTCGCCGCCAGTCCTGCGGCGGCGGCGCGGATGAATGTGGGAGATCCCTTCCACTTCGCCTTGCGCCAGAGCGTCTTCGCCGTGATCGGGTCCGCCATGCTGGTGGGGGTCTCGATGCTGAGCGTGCGCAATGTGCGCCGCCTGGCCTTCTTCATCTATCTGGGCGCCATCCTGCTGATGATCGCCCTGCCGTTCCTGGGACACAGCGCCAAGGGGGCCACCCGCTGGGTGGAGTTCGCGGGCTTCACCCTTCAGCCGTCGGAGTTCATGAAGCCGGCCCTGATCGTCCTGGTGGCCTGGATGTTCGCTGAGGGTCAGAAGGGGGAGGGGGTCCCGGGCGTCACCATCGCCTTCTGCCTCTACGCCCTTTCGGCGCTCCTGCTGCTGATCCAGCCCGACATCGGCCAGACGGTGCTGATCACCGTGGCTTTCGGCGCCGCCTTCTGGATGGCGGGGGTGCCCCTGTCCTGGATCATGATCCTGGGCGTCCTGGCGGTTCTCTGCCTGAGCAGCACCTATTTCATCTTCTCCCACGTGGCCGACCGGGTGAACCGGTTCCTGAGCCCGGAGGCCGCTGACACCTTCCAGGTGGACCGGGCGGCCGAAGCGATCGCGGCGGGCGGCCTCTTCGGGCGCGGGCCAGGCGAGGGGGTCATGAAGCGCCATGTGCCCGACCTGCATACCGACTTCATCTATTCGGTGGCGGCCGAGGAATACGGTCTCGTCTTCAGCCTGATCGTCATCAGCCTGTTCGCCTTCATCGTGATCCGCGGGCTCTACCGGGCGCTGAAGCTCAGCAATCCCTTCGAACAGGTGGCCGCCGCGGGGCTGTTCGTTCTGGTGGGCCAGCAGGCCATCATCAACGTTGCGGTGAACCTGAACATGATGCCCACCAAGGGCATGACCTTGCCGTTTCTATCCTATGGGGGGTCGTCCTTGATCGCCTCTGGCCTCACTCTCGGCATGGCTCTGGCGCTGACCCGACGTCGTCCCGGCGCCTTCGCCCCCAGTGAAGGGCTCGCCAAGGCGGGCGCCTTCGCCTAAACGCATGCCCCATGCGTAAGATCGCCGTGGTCGCCGCCGGGGGAACCGGCGGACATCTCTTTCCCGCCCAGGCCCTGGCCGAAACGCTGATCGCGCGCGGCTGGCGCATCGTGCTGGCGTCTGACGAGCGTGTGGCCGCCTTCGCCGAGAGCTTTCCGGCCGAAGAGCGGATCGGCCTGTCGGCCCGCACCTTCCGGCCCGGCGATCCCCTGGGCATGGCCGCAGCGGGACTGGCCATGGTCCAGGGCGTGATGCAGGCGCGCAGCGCCTTCCGGCGGATCGGTCCCGATGTGGTGGTCGGCTTCGGCGGCTATCCGTCGGTCCCAGGTCTGCTGGCCGGGATCACCATGGGCCTGCCCACGGTGATCCACGAGCAGAACGCCGTCATGGGCCGGGCCAACCGGCGCCTGGCCAACCATGTGCGCACGATCGCCTGCGCCTTTCCGCGCTTGCAGAAGGCGCCGCCCAAGGCCGCCGCCCGGGCCGTGGTGGTGGGAAATCCCGTCCGCCGGGAGATCGGCGAGCTGGCCGACAAACCCTATCTGCCCCCCGAGCCCGAGGGGACCTTGCGCGTCCTGGTCACTGGCGGCAGCCAGGGGGCGCGCCTGCTGTCGGAACTGGTGCCCGAGGCGATCCGCGCCCTGCCGGAGGGCCTGCGGGTGCGCCTGCGGGTGCAGCAGCAGACCCGCAAGGAATCCATGGATGTGGCGCGGCGCATCTATGCCGACGCCATGGTGGAGGCCGAGATCGCGCCCTTCTTCCGCGACATGGCCACGCGCCTTCGCCAAGCTCATCTGGTGATCGGCCGCTCCGGCGCGGGTACGGTGTGCGAGTTCGCCATCGCTGGGCGGCCCTCCATACTGGTGCCCCTGGCCATCGCCCTCGACGACGATCAGGGTCAGAACGCCCAGGTCATGGCTGACGCCGGCGGGGCGGTGATCGCCCGCGAAAATCAGCTCACCGTGGAATCCATGGCCAACGCCCTGGAGAAGCTGCTCACCAATCCGGACCGCCTGGCCCGCATGTCGGTGGGCGCCCGGTCGATCTCCCGTCCCGACGCCGCCGAACGCCTGGCCGACCTGGTCGAACAGACCGCCCAAGGCCGCCCCGCGCGCTGAACCTCCGTCCCAAGAGGCCCTGACACCGATGAACCGCCGCCCCGTCCCCTTCGAACTTGGCCCTGTCCACTTCATCGGCATCGGGGGCATCGGCATGAGCGGCATCGCCGAGATCATGCTGCGCATCGGCTATACGGTGCAGGGGTCCGACGCCAAGGTCAGCGCCAACACCGAGCGGTTGGAGAAACTGGGCGCGAAGATCTTCATCGGCCATGAGGGCGCCCAGGTGGAAGGCGCCTCGGCCATCGTCTATTCCACGGCGGTCAAGCCGGACAATCCGGAGATGCAGGCCGCCCGTGAGCGGCGGCTGCCGCTGGTCCGCCGGGCCGAGATGCTCGCCGAGCTCATGCGCCTGCAGTTCTCGGTGGCGGTGGGCGGCACCCACGGCAAGACCACCACCACGTCCATGATCGCCGCCCTGCTGGACGCGGGCGGCCTGGACCCGACGGTGGTGAACGGCGGCATCATCAACGCCTATGGCACCAACGCCAAGGTGGGCGAGGGCGACTGGATCGTGGTGGAGGCCGACGAAAGCGACGGCACCTTCCTGAAGCTGAAGTCCACCGTCGCGGTGGTCACCAATATCGACCCCGAACACCTGGACCATTACGGCGACTTTGAAGCCGTAAAGAAGGCCTTCCAGGACTTCATCGAGAACATCCCCTTCTACGGCTTCGCCGCGGTCTGCACCGACCACCCCGAAGTCCTGGCCCTGGCCGCGCGGGTGGAGAACCGTCGGCTGGTGACCTACGGGACCAATCCCCAGGCCGAGGTGCGTGCCGAGAAAATCTCCATGGGCCCCGAGGGCGCTCACTTCGACGTGGTCGTCCACCCCCATGAGGGCGAGACCGTGCGGATGGAGAACCTGCACCTGCCCATGCCCGGCATGCACAATGTGCTGAACGCTCTGGCCGCCATCGCCATCGCCCGGGAGCTGTCGGTGGACGCCGAGGCGATCCGCGAGGGCCTCAAGGGCTTCGGCGGCGTCAAGCGTCGCTTCACCACCACCGGCGTCTCCGGCGGGGTGCGCATCATCGACGACTACGGGCACCATCCGGTGGAGATCGGCTCGGTGCTGAAGGCCGCCCGGGCCGTGACCAACGCCCGGGTGATCGCCGTGGTCCAACCGCACCGCTATTCGCGCCTGAAGGACCTGTTCGAGGAGTTCTGCGCCTGTTTCAGCGACGCCGACGTGGTGATCGTGGCCGATGTCTATGCGGCCGGCGAAGCGCCCCTGGACGGCGCCAGCCGCGAGGCCTTGGTGGAGGGTTTGCGCCGCTACGGTCATCGCCGCGCCCTGCCGCTGGCCTCGCCCGAGGCCCTGGCCGAACTGGTCCTGAACGAGGCCCAGGAGGGCGATCTGGTGGTCTGCCTGGGCGCCGGGGACATCACCGGCTGGGCCTACGCCCTGCCGGGTCAGCTGGACGCCCTGCGCGCGAAGGCCTCATGAGCTGGCGGGAGGCCCTGCCGCCGGTTCGCGGGCGGTTGATGCTGGATGAGCCGCTTGCGCCCTTCACCTGGTTCCGGGTGGGCGGCGCGGCCGACGTGCTGTTCCTGCCCGCAGACGCCCAGGACCTTGCCGACTTCCTGAAGGCCCTGCCGCCGGAGGTTCCGGTCACGGTGCTGGGCGTGGGCTCCAACGTCATCGTCCGGGACGGCGGCGTGGAGGGCGTGGTGATCCGGCTGGCGGGCCGGGCCTTCGGGCAGGTGAGCGTCGAGGGAACAAGAATCACCGCCGGCGCCGCGGCCCTGGACGCAGCCGTCGCCCGCGCGGCGGCCAAGGCCGGCCTTGCCGGGCTGGAATTCTACGCCGGCATTCCAGGCTCTGTCGGCGGGGCCCTGACCATGAACGCCGGGTGCTATGGATCCGAAACCAAGGACGTCCTGCTCTCGGCCTGGGGGATCGACCGGACAGGGGCGCGGCGGGACTTCGTCCTGGCCGACTTCGGCTATACCTATCGTCATAGCGCCGCCCCGACCGACATCATCTGGATCGAAGCCACCTATGAAGGGCGTCCCGACGCCCCCGAGGCCGTCCAGGCGCGCATGGACGAGATCACCGCCCGCCGGGAGCAGAGCCAGCCCATCCGGGAAAAGACCGGCGGCTCCACCTTCAAGAACCCCGAGGGGCATTCCTCCTGGAAACTGGTGGACGCGGCGGGCTGGCGCGGCAAGCCCCATGGCGGGGCCATGTTCTCGCCCCTGCACGCCAACTTCATGATCAACACCGGCGAGGCCACCGCCGCCGACCTGGAAGGCCTGGGGGAGGCGGTCCGGGCCGACGTGAAGGCGAACACGGGCATCGAGCTTCACTGGGAGATCAAGCGTATCGGTCGGGCGCTCTGAACACCGTCAGACGGGCTTGTGGCCAAGACCATCGATCTCTGAGATTGCCGACACTTACGATGTAAGCTAACACTGTTTAAATTGACGGTGTGAGCATCGGAGCAGCCTGCCATGGGGCGATCGGGCCGGGTGTCGAGGGTGGCGGTCTTGGCCGCCGCCATGGTGATTACGGCCTGCAGCGGGGGCGCCCGGGAAGAGGCCGCGCCGCCGCCGCCGCCGGTGGTGGAGGCCGCCCCCGTCCGGGCCGCCGGAGAGGAAACCCAGGTGAGCGCCACAGGCGCCTTGCAGCGCCAACGGGAGGCGCAGCTGGCCTTCCGCGTTCCGGGGGTCATCACCACCCTGTCGGTGGAAGAGGGGGATCTGGTCCGCAAGGGGCAGGTGATCGCCCGCATCGATCCCACCTCCGTGGAAGCCGGACGTCAGCAGGCCCTGGCGGGCCTCGAACAGGCGAGGCGCAATCTGGAGCGCGATCAGGTTCTGTTCGAAAAGGGATTTGTCAGCCGGCAGCGGCTGGATGACCGCAGGAGCGCTCTGGAGGCCGCCGAAGCGGGCTATGCCGCGGCGGCCTTCGACCGGCGATGGGCGACGCTGACGGCGCCGTCCGACGGGGTGGTGCTGGCCCGTCCGGCCGCGCCCGGACAGGTGGTCCAGGCCGGACAGGCTGTGGTGGTGGTGGCCGATGCGGCCAGTCCGCTGGTGCTGCGCGCGCCCGTGCCCGACGAGGCCCTCTCGCGCTTCGGGCTCGGCGCTGCGGCGGCGGTGCGCGTGGCCGGCCAGGCGTTGTCCGGCCGGGTGATCCAGATCGGCGGCCAGTCCGGCCGCGCCACGGGCACGGTGGACGTGGATATCGAGATCCCCGCCAGCCCCGGCCTTCGCAGCGGCCAGGTGGCGACCGCTCTGATCGCCGGCCGCCCCGCAGGCGGACAGGCCTATGCGCGCATTCCCGCCGAGGCCATCCAGGAGGTGGACAACGGCCGGGCCTTCGTCCTGCGGCTGGACCAGGGGGTGGCCCGCCGCACGGCGGTGGCGTTCGGCGGGTTCGACGGCGATGACGCCCTGGTGAGCGGCTTGGCCGCAGGCGCCCAGGTGATCACCGCCGGCGGCGGGTTCGTGGGCGACGGCGAAAGGGTGCAGGTGGTCGATCCCCGCGCCCTGGTCGCCCAGGCCCGGAGCGCCGGCTCATGAGGTTCGACCCTGCAGGCTTCGCCGTCCGGCGGTGGCAGTTCACCCTGCTGGCCTTCGCCCTCCTGGCGGTGCTGGGCCTGAACGCCTTCAACAGCATCCCCCGCTCGGAAGACCCCCATTTTCCCATACCTGTGGTAATCGTGCGCGCGGTGCTGCCCGGGGCCGAGCCCACCGAGGTGGAGCAGCTGATCGCCGATCCCCTGGAGGATGTCCTCGACGGCCTGGACGATGTGGGGGAGATCCGCTCGTTCAGCCAGGACGGGGCGGCCGTCATCCAGGTGGAGTTCGACTGGAGCGTCGATCCCGTCCGCAAGTATGACGAGGTGGTGCGCGAGGTGAACGCCCTGCGGCCCAGCCTGCCGCAAGGTCTGGTGAGCCTGGAGGTGCAGCGGGCGCGCACCACCGAGGTGGCGGTGGTCCAGGTGGCCCTGGTCAGCGAACACCTGCCCATGCGCCGGCTGGAAAAGGTGGCCGAACGCCTGCGCGAACGGCTGGCCAGGGCGCCTGGCGTGCGTCAGGCCGAGTACTGGGGCGCGCCGGCCTCCGAGGTGCAGGTGGCCCTGGACCTGCCGCGCCTGTCGGCCCTGCAACTCCCCGCCACGGCGGTGGCCGACGCCCTGGCCGCGGCCGGCGCGGAGACGCCGATCGGCGCGGTCCATGCGGGCGATCGCCGCTTCAACGTCAAGTCCGGCGGCGCCTTCCGGGACCTGGAGGCCATCGCCCAGACGCCCGTGCGGGCGGTGGACGGGCGGGTCGTTCGCGTGCGGGACGTGGCGCAGGTCAGCTGGGCCCAGGCCGAGCCGACCCATCTGGCGCGCTTCAACGGCCAACGCGCCCTGTTCGTCACCGTCAAGCAGAAGGACGGGGCCGATGTGGCCCGGATCACCCGCAATGTGAACGCGGCCCTCGACGAGTTCGAAAAGAGCCTGCCGCCCGGGGTGAAGCTGGAGCGTGGCTTTCAGCAGTCGGAAAACGTCAAGCACCGGCTCAACCGCCTGTTCCGCGACTTCGGCCTGGCGCTGGGCCTTGTCCTGATCACCCTCCTGCCGCTCGGCCTGCGGGCGGGGCTGGTGGTCATGATCTCCATCCCGCTGTCCCTCCTGATGGGGGTCGCGGCGATCCACGCCCTGGGCTTCACCCTCAACCAGCTGGCCATCGCCGGCTTTGTGCTGAGCCTGGGCCTGCTGGTGGACGACTCCATCGTGGTCACAGAGAACATCGCCCGACGCCTGCGCGAGGGCGAGGAGCGGACCATCGCGGCCATCAATGGCACACGGCAGATCTCGCTGGCGGTGCTGGGCTGCACCGCGACCCTCATGCTGGCCTTCCTGCCGCTCATGGCTCTGCCAGAGGGGTCGGGCGCCTATATCCGCTCATTGCCGGTGGCGGTGCTGACGACCGTGGGCGCGTCGCTGATCGTGTCCCTGACCATCGTGCCCTTCCTGGCCAGCCGCATCCTGTCGCGGCATGAGGATCCGGAGGGCAATCTGATCCTGCGGACGATCAATGGCGGCATCCATCGCTTCTACACGCCCATCCTGCATCGGGCGCTGGCGCGGCCCTGGATCGCCCTGGCCATCATCCTGGCTCTCTGCGCCACCACCATCCCCATGCTCGGCGCCATCGGCTCGAGCCTGTTCCCGGCCGCCGAGACGCCGCAGTTCCTCGTCCGGATCGAGGCCCAGCAGGGCACGGCCCTGGCCAAGACCGACCAGGCCCTGCGCTTCGTGGAGCAACGTCTCGCGCAGGAAGAGGACATCGTCTGGCAGGCGGCCAATCTCGGCCGCGGCAATCCGCAGATCTTCTACAATGTGAGCCAGGGCGAGCCGCAGCCCAACTATGCCGAGGTCCACGCCTCTCTGAAGGCCTGGGAGCCCGGACGCAGCGAGGCGCTTCTGGACGCCCTGCGCCGGGATTTCGACAGCTATCCGGGCGCACGCATCCGGGTGGTTGTGTTTGAGAACGGCCCGCCCATCGAAGCGCCGATCGCGGTACGCCTCCAGGGGCAGAACCTGGAGGTTCTCAAGGCCCTGGCGGCGCAGGCCGAGGCCGTGCTCAAGGCGACGCCCGGCGCGCGCGACGTGGCCAACCCCATGCGCATCGATCGCACCGATCTGGACCTGGGCCTGGACGAGGCCAAGGCCGCCGCCCTGGGCGTGCCCGCCGGGGCCGGTCGCCGGATCACCCGTCTGGCCCTCTCCGGCGAGCCGGTGGCCCGCTATCGCGATCCGGACGGCGACGACTATGCGGTCAAGGTCCGCCTGCCCATGGACCAGCGCAACGAACTGTCGGCCCTTCAGAACATCTATCTGCCCACCACCACCGGCACGGCGGTTCCCCTGGGCGCGGTGGCCGAGCCGCGGCTGACCTCCAGCCCAGCAAGGATCGACCGGATCGACCGTCTGAGGACCGTGACCGTGACCGGCTATGTGGCCACGGGTTATCTCACCTCGGCGGTGACGGCCCAGGCCCTTCAGAAGCTGGAGACCGAGCTGAACCTTCCGCCGGGCTACACCCTGCGCCTGGGCGGCCAGGCCGAGGCGCAGTCGGAGAGTTTCGCGGGTCTCGGGGCGGCTGTCATGGTGGCGATCTTCGGCATCCTGGCCGTGCTCGTGCTGGAATTCGGCAAGTTCAAGACCGCCCTGGTGGTGGCCGGGATTATCCCGCTTGGCCTGTTCGGGGCGGTGAGCGCCCTGTGGCTCACCGGCAATTCCATGAGCTTCACCGCCACCATCGGCATGATCGCCCTGATCGGCATCGAGATTAAGAACTCTATCCTGCTGGTGGACTTCACCGAGCAGTTGCGGCGCACGGGCATGCCCCTGCGCCCGGCGCTGGAGAAGGCCGGCGAGGTCCGTTTCCTGCCCGTCCTCCTCACCTCGGTGACGGCCATTGCGGGCCTGACGCCGCTGGCCCTGGAGGGGTCAGGCCTCTATTCGCCCCTGGCTATCGCCATCATGGGCGGACTGGTCACCTCCACGGTCCTTTCGCGGGTGGCGACGCCCGTCATGTACTGGCTGCTGTCTCGGGGCGAAGCCGAGCCGGAGACCGAAACGGAGGCCTTCGTGGGCGCGCCCTCGCCCATCGTCTGAGGGGAGGATGCTTGACGCGCGGCTTGCGCCCGCCGAAGGGAGGCGCTCGCAGCAATCCCCCGACCTGAGACGCCCATGGCCCCTTCCATCGCCGGACAACATGTCGCCGTTCTTCTGGGGGGCCTCTCGCCCGAGCGTGAGGTCAGCCTGGTGTCCGGGGAAGCCTGCGCGCTCGCCCTGGAGCGGCTGGGGGCGAAGGTGACGCGGGTGGACGCCGGGCGCGACCTGGCCCAACGCCTGGCCAGCCTGCGCCCCGACGTCTGCTTCAACGCCCTGCATGGGGAGTGGGGCGAGGATGGCTGCGTGCAGGGGGTGCTGGAGACGCTGGGCCTTCCCTACACCCATTCCGGGGTCCTGGCCTCGGCGCTGGCCATGGACAAGGCCAAGGCCAAGGCGGTGCTGGCGGCCGCCGGCGTGGCGGTGCCGGGCGGCGGGCTGTTCTCGCGCCAGGCCGTGGCGGCCGACCATGTCCTGCCGCCGCCCTATGTGGTGAAGCCCAACGCCCAGGGCTCCTCCGTCGGAGTGATTCTGGTCATGGAGGGCGCCAACCAGCCGCCTCAGGAGGTGGTTTCGCCGGCCTGGACCTTTGGCGAGGAGGTGCTGGTGGAGCCCTATATCCGCGGGCGCGAACTGGCCGTGGGCGTCATGGACGGCCGGGCCATGACCGTCACCGACATCGTGCCGCGTAAAGGTTTCTACGACTACGAGGCCAAGTACGGGGAGGGCGGTTCGGTGCATGTCATCCCCGCCGATCTCCCGCCGCACGCCTTTGAAAAGGCGATGGAAATGAGCGAGCGCGCCCATGCCGCCCTGGGGTGTCGGGGGGTGAGCCGCTCGGACCTTCGTTATGACGACGTTAACGACATTCTGGTCCTCTTAGAGGTCAATACCCAGCCCGGGATGACGCCCACCTCGCTCGTGCCAGAGCAGGCGGCGACCCTCGGGGTGGATTTCGACCAACTGGTGCGGTGGATTACGGAGGACGCCTATGCCCGCGGCCCTGCGGGGGGGAGCGCAGACTAAGGCGAAGCCCCGGGCCAAAGCGCCCTCCAGTTCCCGAAAATCCCGTGCGCCGGCCAAGGGGCAAGGCGCCTATGCGCCGGCCAAGCTCGGCGCTGTGCGGGGACTGGGCTTTTCACCTGTGCACGGCCTGATGATCGCCGGCGGCGTGCTGGCCGTCACCCTGACGGTCGCCCTGGCCACGGGCGACCGCGCCGAGCGCCTGAGCGCCGGGACCTCGAAGACCATCGGCGAACAGTTCGCGGGCCTCGGCTTTCGATTGAACACGGTGCACGTGCAGGGGGCCTCCCCGGCCGCCACCCGCGACATCCTGCGTGCGGCCGGCGTCTTCAAGGACCAGCCGGTCCTGGGTCTGGACCTGGAGAGCCTGCGCGGGCGCATCGAATCGGTGGGCTGGGTGGAAGAAGCCCAGGTGGTCCGCCTGCTGCCCGACACCCTGGTGATCTCGGTCAAGGAGCGCCGCCAGCTGGCGGTCTGGCAGCACAACGGCCAGGTGCGGGTGATCGATGAGACCGGCCGGGTGATTCCCGAGGCCGACCCCCTGAGCGCCGCCAGCCTTCCCCTGGTGGTGGGGCAGGGCGCCGAGCAGCACGCTGCGGCCATTCTTCCGCGCATCGCCGCGCGGCCGCGGCTGACGGCCCGGGTGGAGGCGCTCGTGCGGGTCGATGACCGTCGCTGGGACCTGAGATTGAAAGACGGCTCGCTGGTGCAACTGCCGGCGGTCGATGAAGAGGCGGCCCTCATCCAGCTGGAGCAGCTCGACCAGCGCTCCCGCATCCTGGAGCTGGGATTCGCCCGGATCGACTTGCGCGATCCAACCATGGTGGCGGTGCGTCCCCGTGAGCAGGTCCGGTCCGCCGGGCTGATCGCGGACGGGGCTTGAGGGTGGCGGAAGGGCGAATGGCCTTCGGAACCAAGACGATCGACAGAAACGCCGGGCGCGAGAGCCTGAAGGCGGCCCTGGGGCGCCAGCCTCTGGTGGCGGCCGTGGACCTGGGTGCGTCCAAGGTGTCCTGCTTCATCATGAAGCCGGATGGCGTGCGACGGGCTGACCGGACGCTCAGCGCCTGCGGCGTGGGCTATGTGCAGTCGCGCGGCATTCGCGGCGGGGCCATCGTCAATCTCGATGAGGCCTCAGACGCCATCGCCCAGGCGGTGGAGCGGGCCGAGAATGTCGCCGGGGTGAATGTGCAGGGCGTCACCGTCGCGGTGGCCGGCGGGCAGTTGCGCAGCCACAGAATCTCCGGACGCGTGACCCTGGGCGCCCGACCCATTTCCGACCATGATCTGGTCCGCGCCATCCAGGCTGCGCTCGCCCAGGTCAAGCTGCCCGACCGTCGCGCCGCCCATATTCTGCCCATCGCCTGGCGGGTGGACGGCCAGAGCGGCGTGCGCGATCCCCGCGCCATGTTCGGCAAGAGCCTGGCGGTGGAGCTCGTGGTGGTGTCCATCTCCGAGACCGCCTACCAGACCCTGGGCGCCTGCGTGGAGCGGGCCCATCTGCAGTTCGAGGGCGTCGTCGCAGCCCCCTTCGC
This sequence comes from Phenylobacterium sp., assembly GCF_036723115.1. Taxonomy (GTDB): domain Bacteria; phylum Pseudomonadota; class Alphaproteobacteria; order Caulobacterales; family Caulobacteraceae; genus Phenylobacterium. The sequence goes on from NZ_DAIMHV010000066.1 coordinate 13,473, forward strand.
CTCGGCGCTGGCGGCGCTCGAGGAAGACGAGATGGACCTGGGCGCGGTCTGTATCGACATGGGCGGCGGGTCCACCTCGGCGGCGGTCTTCGCCGCCGGCAGCCTGGTCCATGTGGAGACCCTGCCGGTGGGCGGCCAGCACGTCACCGCCGACATCGCCCGCGGCCTGTCCACCTCCAGCGCCGGAGCCGAGCGGATCAAGACCCTGCACGGATCGGCCATCGCCTCGGCCAATGAGGACCGGGAGATGATCGAGGCCCCGCCGCGGGGGGACGATCCGGGCGCCGGCCCGGTGATCGCCCCGCGATCCCTGCTCAAGGGCATCATCGCCCCGCGGGTGGAAGAGACCCTGGAGCTGCTGCGTGACCGTCTGAAGGCGTCCGGCGCCCCTGTCGAGCCGGGCGCCAGCCTGGTGCTGACCGGCGGCGCCAGCCAGTTGGCGGGCGTGCGCGAGGTGGCGGTGCGGGTCTTCGACCGTCCGGTGCGCCTGGGCCGTCCGCGGCGGGTGCCGCACCTGGCCGACGCCGCTTCGGGACCAGCCTTCTGCGCTGCGGCCGGCGTGCTGCATCGCGCAGCGTTCGGCCCCCGCGAGGCGGTCTCGGCCCGGGCCGTTTCCGGCGCCCGTGTTCGGCGGGAGGCGCTTGATCCCCGGGCGAACCCGGTGGTGAAGGCCGCGGCCTGGCTCCGCGAAAACCTCTGAACCGCCAAGTATTTTCCGTTCACGGCCAAGTTTAGCCAAGACCGCTCGACTGCAGGCCTGCGTCCGTGCGACGCCATGGCGCATCGGCGCGGGCAAGGGCCAAAGCAGAGCCTAACCCTTGCGGAACAACAAAAAATTGCGGCTCGCGCGGATCGACGGACCTCCGACTCAATGTATGCGGTTTACGTTCGATTAAGGATGGTGGTCGCTTAGTTAACCGCATCCCAATCGAAGCGCTCTGCGGGCGGGTCGCAGGCGCTTCAACAGATTTGCGGAGGACGCAGGGTCCTATGGCTATTGCACTGACGGCGCCGCGCGAGACGGAACTGAAGCCGCGTATTGTTGTGTTTGGCGTGGGCGGGGCCGGCGGCAACGCGGTCAACAACATGATCGAGGCGCACCTGGAGGGGGTCGAGTTCGTCGTGGCGAACACCGACGCCCAGCAGCTGGCCTTCTCCAAGACCGACCGGCGAATCCAGCTCGGGCACACGGTCACTCAGGGCCTGGGCGCCGGCGCCCATCCCGAGGTGGGCATGAGCGCCGCCGAGGAATCGATCCCGGAGATCGGTGAGCACCTGGACGGCGCCCACATGGTCTTCATCACCGCCGGCATGGGCGGCGGCACCGGCACCGGCGCCGCCCCCATCATCGCCAAGTGCGCCCGCGAGCGCGGCATACTGACGGTGGGGGTGGTCACCAAGCCCTTCCACTTCGAGGGCCGCCATCGGATGCGACTGGCGGATTCGGGCATCGCCGAGCTGCAGCGCTATGTCGATACCCTGATCGTCATCCCCAACCAGAACCTGTTCCGGGTGGCCAATGAGCGGACCACCTTCGCCGAGGCCTTCGGCATGGCCGATCAGGTGCTGCATTCCGGCGTGCGCTCCATCACCGACCTGATGGTTCTGCCGGGCCTGATCAATCTCGACTTCGCCGACGTCCGCACGGTCATGACCGAGATGGGCAAGGCGATGATGG
>NZ_DAIMHV010000067.1:0-15047 GCF_036723115.1 Phenylobacterium sp.
GCCGCCGGCGGCGGGCTCCACCTCGATCCAGATCCGCTGGGCGGCGTCGTCCAGATCCGTCAGGTCCGGATCAGAGACCATGCGCTCCGGAGGCGCCTTCTTCGTGCGCCATGATCGAGCCGTCCTTGAACAGGTATTCGCGCAGCTGGCCGTCGAACTGCTCGTCATTGCGGCGAATCCACTCCAGGACCATGGCCGCGTGCTCCATTTCCTCCTTGGCGTTGTGAAGCAGGATGGCCTTCAGCTCGGGATCGTCGCAATCGTCGGCCCGCTGGCGGTACCAGTCCACCGCCTCGAGCTCTTCCATGAGCGAGGCGATCGCATAATGGAGCTGCAGTGTCTTTGGGCTTAGCTTTTCACGGGGAACGTGAAGCGTCTCGCTGGCCATGGCCATCATGCTCCTGTCGCACAAACACCTTCTATTGCACGGTCGGCGCGCAGGCGCGAGTTGGGGAGGACCTGGGATGAGAATTGATCGACGCCGCGCGCTTGCGCTGATGGGCCTGGGGGCCGCCGCCCCGCTGACCGCTCGGGCCCAGGCCCCCTATGCCGGGCCGGTGGCGTTCGAGCATGGCGTCGCCTCGGGCGACCCCCTGGCCGACGCGGTCATTCTGTGGACGCGGATCACCCCCAAGGCCGAGGCCGGCGCGCCCATCGCCTATCGCTGGAGCCTCAATCCCATCGACCGTCGCGCCGGCGGGGCCAAGTCCGGCTCGGGCGTCACCGGCCCGGACCGGGACTATACGGTCAAGGTGGACGTGCGCGGTCTGGACCCGGCGAGTTCCTACACCTTTGAATTCGAGGCCAACGGCGTGACCTCGCCCATGGGCCGCACCCGCACCCTGCCGCAGGGGGAGACCCGCGAGGTGGTCCTGGCGGTGGCGTCGTGCTCGCTCTACCCCAACGGCTATTTCAACGCCTATCAGGCCATCGCCGACCTGCCCAAGCTGGACGCCGTCATCCACCTCGGGGACTACATCTACGAATACGGGGGCGAGGGGTCCTATGGCATGACCTCGGCCGTGGCGGCCGAGCGGCCCCATGACCCGCCCCATGAGATCGTGACCCTGCAGGACTACCGGGTGCGTCACGCCCAGTACAAGTCCGACCCCGCCCTGCAGGCCGCCCACGCCCGCGCCCCCTGGATCGTCACCTGGGACGATCATGAGACGGCCAACGACTCCTGGATGGGCGGCGCCCAGAACCACCAGCCAGAGACCGAGGGCGACTGGAACACCCGCAAGGCCGCCGCGCTCAAGGCCTATTTCGAGTGGATGCCGATCCGCGACCCCGCGCCGGGGCAGGGCCTGGAGGACATCAACCGCGCCTTCCATTTCGGGGATCTGGCCAGCCTGATCATGCTGGAGACCCGGCTGACGGCGCGGGACTATCAGCTTCACTACAGCCGCGATCTGCCCACAGTGGACGGCAAGCCCGACGTGGCCGCCCTGCGCGCCAAGCTGGAGGACCCGTCCCGCCGCATGATGAGCCCGGCCCAGGAGGCCTGGCTCGCGGCCGAGCTCACCGGCTCGGTCCAGGGCGGGCGCACCTGGCAGATCCTGGGCAACCAGGTGGTGATGGCCCGCACCGACGTGCCGAGCCCCCGGGCCGTGCTGGGCGAGGCGGCGGTGGCCGCGGCCATCGCAACCCAGCCCGAGGAGATCACCGCCCGCGTGGCCCAGATGGAGCATCTGGCGGCGCTCGGCCTGCCCTATGCCCTCGACATGTGGGACGGCTATCCGGCGGCGCGGGAGCGGGTCTATGACGCGGTGGAGGCCGCCGGCGCCCGCGCGATCGTCGTTTCCGGCGACAGCCACGCCTTCTGGGCCAATGAGCTGCACGACGATGGCGGCGTGTTGCGCGCTGTGGAGTTCGGAACCACCGGCATCACCAGCCCTGGCGCCGGCGATTATGTGAAGGGGCTGCCTGTGGGCGAGCTCTACACCAAGGGCGCCAAGGAGGTGGTCTATAGCGACCACGACGCCAAGGGATTCATCCTTCTGACCCTGACGCCGGAAGAGGCCCGCGGGGACCTGATGGTGGTCTCATCCATCGTCTCGCGGACCTATGAGACCTCGGTGCGCAAGGCCTTCACCGTGACCCCTGAGGCGGGCGGCGTCTCGCCCCTGAAACCCGTCTGAGGGGCGGGGCCGGCTCAGTCGGGATGTTCGACGAGCCGGCCGTTCTCCACCACCCGGTAGAAGCACGAGCGGAAGCCCACGTGGCAGGCGCCGCCGTCGCCTTGCGGCCGCACCTTGATCCAGACGCAGTCCTGATCGCAGTCGATCCGCGTCTCGACCACCTGCTGGATCTGGCCGCTGGTGGCGCCCTTGAGCCACAGCTCCCCGCGCGAACGGCTCCAATAGTGGGCCTGTCCGGTGGTCAGGGTGAGGTGCAGGGCCTCGGCGTTCATCCAGGCGAACATCAGCACCTCGCCGGTGTCGGCATGGGTGGCGACGGCGGCGATCAAGCCGTTGTCGTCGAAGCGCGGGGCGATCTGGTCGCCGCGTTCCAGGGCGTGGGTGTCGGTCAGGATGGGGAAGCGCTCGGTCATGGCCATGCTATAGCCCTCCTTCGGCCCCAAAGGGAGGTCGGATCCGGAGAGCAGACCATGAACCTCCATCGCCGCACCCTGATCGCCGCGCTGGCCGCCGCGGGCCTGAGCCCCGCCCTGGCGCCGGCCGCAGCCCATGCCCAATGGCCCTTCGGCCTGGGACGCCGCCGCCCCCCGGCGCCGGTCGAGGGCCGCGGACCCTATATGGGAGCCTTCCGCCAGCAGTTCGGCGACTGGCAGTTCGACCAGATCCGCGACGCCGTCTCCACCCGCCTTCAGCCCGTCATACGCGATGGCCTGGAGACCCGCTTCTACGCCGCCGCCCGGGCCCTGACGGACGCCTCGGAGGTCAGCGCCGCCCTGGCTGAGCCGGGCGGCGCGGTCTGGACCCATGACTGGCGGGCCGACCCGGCCGCGCCGCCGGCGACGCCAGAGTGGGACGGCCTGGCCGAAGCCTATCTCGGCACAGCCCTCATGCAGATGGTGCAGGCAGGCCAGGTCTCCCTGGACGACCCCCTGGATCGCTGGGCGCCGCAGGAACCCCAGGCCCGTTGGATCACGGTGGAAGACCTGCTGGCCCACACCAGCGGCCTGCCCGGTGCGGCGCCCGGGGCAGACGGCGCGCCGGCGCCCACCGCCTTTCCGCCGGGCTCGGCCTGGGGGCGCAACCCGCGCAACACGGCCCTGCTCATCCAGGTGCTCGAGACGGTGGATGAGGCGCCGATCGACCAGATCCTGGCGGCGCGGATCGCCGAACGGCGAGATCTTGGCCAGACACGCTTCGCCTCAGAGCCGGGCGGTCTGGCTGTGGCCGCCCCGGCCCTGGAGGTGGTGCGCTTCGGTCGCGACCTGCTGGGCGACCGCCTGCATGGCGCGGCGGAGACGCGTCGCCGCTTCTATCGCCTTTACGGGCAGCCGGAGGTGGCCGGGGCCTATAGCGGCCTGGCGGTGCAGGTCGCCGACCTCGCCGCCGATGAGGCGCAAGCCGCTGACACCTGGCTGGGCGCCTGGGGTCCGGACGACCGCTCGGTTCTCGCCTATTCCATGACCACCCGCGCCACGGTGGCTGTGGCGGTGCGCGGGCAAGGCTCGGCCGCCAGCGTGGCCCGGGCGCTTTTGAACGCGGTCACTCCGGCCTGAGCCGGATGGATCTGAAGACGCCGATCAAGGCCAGGGTTGAGGCCTTCGACGCCTGGGCGCGCCCATGGACCCTGCGGGCCCCTTGGCGAGGCCACGCCTATGAATTCCTGCTGTTCGGGCTGAAACAGGCCTGGGCCTGCCTCTATGCCGGGGCCATGCTGACCCTGCTGGTGGGCACGCACTTTTTCTGGCCGGCGGATGCGCCGATCGCCCGCTACGACTTTCTGGTGGTCGCCGCCGTGGCGTTGCAGATTCTGCTGCTGGCCACCGGGCTGGAACGCCCGCGCGAAGCTCTGGTGATCGCCATCTTCCATGTGGTCGGCACGATCATGGAAGTGTTCAAGACCGCGCAGGGGTCCTGGACCTATCCGGAGGAGAGCCTGCTGCGCATCGGCGGCGTGCCCCTGTTCACGGGCTTCATGTATGCCTGCGTGGGCTCCTTCATGGCCCGCATCATCCGGCTGATGGACATACGGTTCCAGACCTATCCGCCGCTCTGGGCGCCATGGGTCCTGGCGGTGCTGGCCTACGCCAACTTCTTCACCCACCACTACCTGCCGGACATCCGCTGGGGCCTGTTCGCCCTGTCGCTGGTGGTCTTCGGGCGGACCTGGATCCAGTTCACGCCCGACCGGACGGAGCGTCGGATGCCGCTGGTGCTGGGCGCCGTCCTCACGGCCTTCTTCATCTGGCTGGCGGAGAACCTCGGCACCTACGCCTCCGCCTGGGTCTATCCCGACCAGCAACAGGGCTGGACCCCCGTCTCCCTGGCCAAGATGGGGTCCTGGTATCTCTTGATGATGTTGAGCTTCGTGCTCGTCACCCTGGTCCACCCGCCCCGGCGGGCGGAGGCCCCGACGACGAAGAGCCGTCGGGGACGATCTGCGGACGTCGCCGCCTGAGAGTCCGCAGCGCCTAGCGCTTGTTGACGAAGTCCAGGAAGCGCTGGCGCAGGGAGGCGTCGGTCTTGAAGACGCCGGTGAACTGGGTGGTGATGGTGCCCACGTGGCGGTGGTGGACGCCGCGGGTGGTCATGCACTGGTGCTGGGCGTCGATCAGCACGGCCACGCCCGCCGGGCGCAGGCTGTCGGTGATGGCGTCGGCGATCTGCTGGGTCATGGTCTCCTGGGTCTGGAGACGCTTGGCGAAGATTTCCACCACCCGGGCGATCTTGGAGATGCCCACCACGCGGTTGGTGGGCATGTAGGCCACATAGGCCTTGCCCAGGAAGGGCGCCATGTGGTGCTCGCAATGGCTCTCAACCTCGATCTCGCGCAGCATGACGATGTCGTCATAGCCCTGCACGTCCTCGAAGGTGCGCGAGAGTTCCTTGGCCGGGTCGGCGCCATAGCCCTCGAACCATTCCGCATAGGCGTCCACCACGCGCTTGGGCGTGTCGATCACCCCTTCGCGGCGGGGATCATCCCCGGCCCAGGCGATCAGGGTGCGTACGGCGGCCATGGCCTCTTCGCGGGTCGGGCGGGCCACGGGTTCCAGGGCGTCAGGACCGTTCAGGGTCCGGTCTCGAGTAATGGCGTCCATGTGAGGATCATTCTTCCTGGGGCTGAGTTGCGCCGGGACGAAGGTCCCGGAAATGACGCGTGCCACCCCTCTGGTACGGACGGGAAGCTTGACCAGATGCGCTTCCTCTGTCGTCCCGTCCGGGCGAACTGTATATGGGGCAGGCCCGGCCGCGGGCAACCGGCTCCCCAAGCTTTAGTGTAGTGATGACCCTCAGCCTCTATGACACCATGGCCCGCGAGAAGCGGCCCTTCGTCCCCAACGACGCCAGACGGGTGACGATGTATGTGTGCGGGCCCACCGTCTATAACTACGCCCATGTGGGCAATGCGCGGCCGGTGGTGGTCTTCGATCTGCTGTTCCGCCTGCTCCGCCACATCTATGGCCAGGACGCCGTGGTCTATGCGGCCAACGTCACCGACGTGGACGACAAGATCAACGCCAAGGCCCAGGCCGAGGGCGTCTCCATCGACGTGGTCACCGAGCGCTACCTGGCCGCCTATAACGCCGACATGTCGGCGCTCAACGCCCTGCGCCCCACCTTCCAGCCCCGCGCCACCCAGACCATGGAGGCCATCATCGAGATGATCGGCCGCCTGGTGCGCAACAACGCCGCCTACGCCGCCGAGGGCCATGTCCTCTTCAACACCCAGTCCTTCAGCGACTATGGCAAGCTCTCCCGCCGGTCGGTGGACGACATGATCGCCGGCGCGCGGGTGGACGTGGCGCCCTACAAGCAGCACCCGGCCGACTTCGTGCTGTGGAAGCCGTCCAAGCCGGGGGAGCCCGTCTGGGACAGCCCCTGGGGGCCCGGCCGCCCAGGCTGGCATATCGAATGCACGGCCATGATCGAGCAGACCCTGGGCCTGCCCATCGACATCCACGGCGGCGGCAACGACCTGATCTTCCCCCACCATGAGAACGAACTGGCCCAGGGGGTGTGCGCGGGCCACGGCCACGATCATGGCGAGGGCGACCGCGGCTACGCCAACTACTGGATGCACAATGGCTTTCTGAACTTCGGCGACGAGAAAATGTCCAAGTCGCTGGGTAATGTGGTCCTCGTGCATGATCTCGTGACCAAGACGCCGGGGGAGGCGATCCGCTGGGCGCTGCTGGTGGGCCATTACCGCGCGCCGCTGGAATGGTCGGGCGACCTCCTGGAGCAGGCGCGCAAGTCCCTGGACCGCCTTTATGGCGCCCTGCGGCGCGCGGCCGATGTGACGCCCTCGACCGGCGAACCCGCCCCGGCCGTGCTCGCCGCGCTGGAAGATGATCTCAACACCGCCCAGGCCATGGCCGAACTCTTCGCCCTGGCCTCGAAGGTGGAGACCGGCGCCCCGGACGAGAAGGCCCGCGCCAAGGGCGAACTGCTGGCTTCCGGCGCGCTCATGGGCTTCCTGCAGGCCGACCCCGAAAGCTGGTTCCAGGGGGGCGCCGACGAGGCCCTGAAGATGCGCGTCGAGACCCTGATCGCCGAGCGCATCGCCGCCCGCGCCGCCAAGGACTGGGGCCGGGCCGACGCCATCCGTAGTGAACTGACCGCCCTGAACGTGGAAGTCATGGACTCCGCCGAGGGCGCGACCTGGCGCCTGAAGGAGCCGACCTGACATGCTGAACCAGAAGCGGGCGCCCGACGCCATGATCCGCCCTTCCTTCATGCCGGGCTTCGGTTTCGGCAAGAAGGCGCCCGGCGCCGGGCCCAAGGGCCTGAAGCTGGAGCACCGCATCGGCGTCCAGGCGCCGCCCGACGTGATCTGGGAGCTGATCGCCGACGTGCGGTCCTGGCCCGACTGGAATCCCCTCTACAGCCGCGCCGAGGGGGTGTTGCGCATCGGCGCGCCCCTGGAGCTGACCCTGCGCCTGCCCGATCTGCCCGAGCGGCATATCGAGCCAGTGGTGCTGGAATGGGTGCCCAACGAACAGCTCCACTGGCGCAGCAGCGTGGCCGGCGGCTTCGGGGCGGCGATCCGCTATATCGAGATCGAACAGGTGGCCGACAGCGCCTGCATCTTCTCTAATGGCGAGCTCTTCCAGGGCTGGCTGGGCCCGACCTCGGCCAAGCGGGTGCAGCGTCCCCTCAAGAAGGGGTTCGCCGCCATGGGCGAGGCGCTGAAGCATCGCGCCGAGACCCTGTGGCGGGGGCGGGGCTGAACACCTAAGTCACTCCCATGATCGACGAGCTCTATTCGGCCAGGCTGCTGACCCTGGCGGCCAACATGCCCCACGCCGGGCGTCTGGCCGCGCCCGACGGCACGGCCGAGAAGGTCGCCAAGCTGTGCGGCAGCAAGGTGATCGTCGATGTAGCCCTGGACGGCGGGCGGGTCAGCGACTTCGCCCAGGATGTGAAAGCCTGCGCGCTCGGTCAGGCCTCGGCCGCGGTGCTGGGCGCCGCGGTGATCGGGGCGGATCTGGCCGAGATCGAGATGGCCCGCGACGCCTTCCATGCTATGCTCAAGCACGGCGGTTCCCCGCCGCAAGGACGTTTCTCGGATCTCGCCATGCTCGCGCCGGTGAAGGACTATCCCGCCCGACACGCCTCCACCCTGCTGGCCTTCGAGGCGGCGGTGGCGGCGGTGCGCCAGGCCATGGAGCGAACTAGCCGCGCCGGCGCGGCTTGATTTGACCGCCCCCGCAACGTAATCGCTGCGAGCATTCGCAAGCCGGCGGCCGGCATGACCTTCTACGAAACCTGCGTCAAAGGCGCCCATCGCGCCTACAAGCTGACGCTTTCGCCATTGATCGGGAATCAGTGCCGCTTCCTGCCGACCTGCTCGGACTATGCGGCCCAGGCCCTGATCGACCACGGCCCCTGGCGCGGCTCCTGGCTCGCGGCGAGGCGGCTGTGCCGATGCAACCCCTGGGGCGGTTCGGGCTATGACCCGCCGCCCCCGCCGCGCGGCTCGAGCGAGCCCGAAGCGCGGAAATGGACGTGTGAATCATGATCGATCTTATTTTTCCTGACGGGTCCAAACGGCAGTTCGAAGCCGGGGTGACGGGCCGTCAGATCGCCGCGGGCATCTCCAAGTCCCTGGAGAAGAAGGCCGTGCTGGTGAAGCTGGACGGCCAGCTGCTGGACCTGGAGCGCCCGCTCCATCAGGGCGGCGCCTTCCAGATCCTGACGCGGGACGATCCCGAGGTCCTGGAGACCATCCGTCACGACGCCGCCCACGTCCTGGCCGAGGCGGTGCAGGAGCTGTTCCCCGGCACCCAGGTGACCATCGGCCCGTCCATCGAGGACGGCTTCTATTACGACTTCGCCCGTGACGAACCCTTCAGCCTCGACGACTTCGAGATGATCGAGGCCAAGATGCGCGAGATCGTCGAACGCGACGAGCCGATCCGCCGCGAGGTCTGGAACCGGAACGAGGCCATCGCCCACTTCAAGTCCATCGGCGAGGACTACAAGGCCGAGATCATCGAGGACCTGCCCGAGGACGAGGAGATCAGCGTCTATTGGCAGGGCGCCTGGAAGGACCTGTGCATCGGCCCGCACCTGCCCTCCACCAAGCATGTGGGCAAGGCTTTCAAGCTGACCAAGCTGGCCGGCGCCTATTGGCGGGGCGACCACCGCAACGCCCAGCTCCAGCGCATCTATGGCACCGCCTGGGCCACGGAGGCTGATCTCGAAGCCTATATCCGCCGGGTCGAGGAGGCTGAGAAGCGCGACCACCGCAAGATCGGCCGGGCCATGGACCTCTTCCACATCCAGGAAGAGGGCAAGGGCATGGTCTTCTGGCACGCCAAGGGCTGGACCCTCTATCGCGAGGTGGAATCCTACATCCGCCGCCGCCTGACCAAGGACGGCTATCAGGAGGTCAAGACCCCCCAGATCCTGGACCGGTCCCTGTGGGAGGCCTCGGGCCACTGGGAGAAGTTCGGCGCCAACATGTTCGTCTGCGAGACGGAGGAGGGCGAGAGCCTGGCCGTCAAGCCGATGAACTGCCCCGGACACGTCCAGATCTTCAATGTCGGCCAGAAGTCCTATCGCGACCTGCCCCTGCGCATGGCCGAGTTCGGCGCCTGCCACCGTTACGAACCGTCGGGCGCCCTGCACGGCATCATGCGGGTGCGTGGCTTCACCCAGGACGACGCCCACATCTTCTGCCGCGAGGATCAGGTCGAGGAGGAGACGAAGCGCTTCGTCCGTCTGCTGAACTCCGCCTATGCCGACTTCGGGGTGGAGCTGCATTCGGTGAAGCTGGCCCTGCGTCCGGACCTGCGGGCCGGCACCGACGAAATCTGGGACATCGCCGAACAGAAGCTCGAGCGCGCGGCCCGGGCGGCGGTCAATATGGGCGTGGAGCACCTGCCCGGCGAAGGCGCCTTCTATGGGCCGAAGCTGGAATTCCATCTGCGCGACGCCATCGGCCGCACCTGGCAGTGCGGCACCCTCCAGCTGGACTTCGTTCTGCCTGAGCGGCTGCAGGCCGAATATGTGGCCGAGGACGGCTCCAAGCAGCGGCCGGTGATGCTGCACCGGGCCATCGCCGGCTCGATGGAGCGGTTCATCGGCATGCTCATCGAGAATTACGCCGGCGCCTTCCCTCTGTGGCTTGCGCCGACTCAGGTGGTGGTGGCCACCATCACCTCCGACGCCGATGACTTCGCCCGCGCCGCCGCCGCCCGGCTCCGCGCGGCGGGCCTGAGGGTGGAGACCGACCTGCGCAACGAGAAGATCAACTACAAGATCCGCGAGCACAGCCTGGCCAAGACCCCTGTGATCGCCGTGGTCGGACGCCGCGAGGCCGAGGAGGGCAAGGTCGCCCTGCGGCGGCTGGGCTCCCAGGGGCAGGAGATCCTCAGCCTGGAGGACGCCGTCTCCAGGCTTGCCAGCGAGGCCCTTCCGCCGGATGTTGAGCGCGAGGCTCGGGGCGAGGCGGGGGTTTGGGGCTCCGCCGAGGCCATGGAGGCTGGATGAACGACATCGGCGCATCGTTCGTAGCGGTGGAAACCGCTCCGACGCCGCCCGAACTCGCACCGTCTGTGCGGGTTTCGGTGGTCATGGTCGCATACATGACCGGCGAGGCCCTGGCCCGCAGCCTGGCCTGCGTGGCCGAGGACCCGGCGGTGGATGAGTTCGTCCTGGTGGACAACGGCTCCGACCCCGCCGAGACGGCCCTGATCGACGCCGCCGCCGCAGGCCGTCCGCACATGCGGGTGGTGCGCGGCCAGGGCAATGTGGGGTTCGCCCGCGGCGCCAATCTGGGCGCGGCGGCGGCCACGGGCGATGTGCTGATCTTCCTCAATCCCGACGCCTTCCTGCAGCCGGATTGCGTGCGGGCGCTGGCCTGCGCGGTCCTGGCCGGCGGACCCAAGCGGCTGGTGGGCGGCCGTGTGCTGAACGCCGATCGCAGCGAACAGCGCGGCGCCCGCCGGGGCGAGATCACGCCGCTTGCGGCCCTGCTCTCCCTGTCGGGCCTGACCCAGAAGGCGCCGGGCCTGCGCCGCTTCGAGGTGCATTGGGAAAATGAGGCCGCGCCGGCGGACCTCTGCCCGGTGCCGACCATCTCCGGCGCGTTTTTCGCCATGCGCCGCAGCGACTACCTGGCCCTGGGCGGCTTCGACGAGGGCTACTTCCTGCATGTGGAGGATATCGACCTCTGCTGGCGGGTGCGCGAGGCCGGCGGCGAGGTGCTCTTCCATCCCACCGCCGAGGTGGTCCATCTGGGCCATACCAGCCGCGCCAGTCCCCTGCGGGTGGAGCTCTATAAGGGGTTGGGCCTCGCCCGCTATTTCCGCAAGCGCGCGCAGGGCGTGGGCGAAGCCGTGACCGCCTGGCTGATCTGGCCGCTGGTGGTGGGGGCGGCCCTCATGAGGCCCATCCTCTGGCGCCTCACCGGCCGCACCGCCTGAGGCGCGCGCCTCAAGCCCGCCTATGCGGGAAAGCTCCCGGCGCGGCTGACTGAGGCTGCGGGCGGCTTGCCCAGAATCTCCGCCATCCACCGGGCCGTCTCGATAAGGCGGTCCAGGTCATAGCCGGTCTCGAAGCCGGCGCGCTCCAGCATATAGACCAGATCTTCGGTGCCGATATTGCCGGTGGCGTTGGGGGCGAAGGGGCAGCCGCCCAGCCCGCCGCAACTGGCGTCCAGCACATCGACGCCGCTCTCCACCGCCGCGAAGGCGTTGGCCAGGCCCGTATTGCGGGTGTCGTGGAAATGGGCCCGCAGACGCACCTGCGGCGCCGCCGCGCGCACGGCCTCCAGGCGCCGTCGCACCGTCCAGGGATCGGCCACGCCTATGGTGTCGGCCAGGGCGATCTCGGCCACCCCCAGGCCTGAGGCCTCCCGCGCCAGGGCGACTACCTGATCCTCGCTCACCTCGCCGTCGAACGGGCAGCCGAAGGCCACCGACAGGGTGGCGGTGAGGCGTGGCCCGCCGTCTGCGGCCCGGCGACCGGCGATGTCGGCCAGGGTCGCCATCTGCTCGGCCACCGAAGCGCCCTGGTTGCGGATGCCGAAGCCGTCGGTGGCGCAGACCACCACATTGGCCTCTTCGCAGCCGGCGGCCAGGGCTCGCTCCCATCCCTTGAGATTGAGCACCAGGCCGATGCGCGACAGCCCGGCCGCGGCGGGGAGGCCGTCCATGATCTCCTCGGCCCCGGCCATCTGCGGCACCCGCCTGGGATTGACGAAGGAGACGGTCTCGATGCGCCGGGCGCCGGCGGCCCTGAGGCGGCTGATGAAGGCCAGGCGCTGGGGCACGTCCAGAATCTGGGCCTCGTTCTGCAGGCCGTCACGGGGGCCCACCTCGACGATCTCGATCCGGCGGCTCATGGCGCGGTCCCTGGCAAGGCGCCCGGCGCCCGGGTGGGCGGCCGGGGCTCGGCGTTCACATAGATGCGCAGGCGCGCGGGCGCCCCACGGGAATAGTTGAGGCCGGGAACCTCCCGCACCTGACGGACCTCCAGGCCCCGGCGGGCCAGAGCTTCGCGGAAGGCGGCGTCCTCCCGGTCCTCGACCACGGCGGTTCGGAAGGCGGCGATGGCGGCGGCGGCCTGCGCCGGGTCGGCCAACTCCGTGGTGGTGCCCAGGGCGAACACCAGGGAGGGTTCGGCATAGCCGGTGACCGTCACCGGCGCCGGCGCCCCCTGGCGGGGCAGGAGCCGTTCGGAGTTCAGGATGTTGACCACCCGCTGGGACAGCCACAGGGGCGAGAGCCCCGGCGCCAGGCCGCCGGCCAGGGCGCCGTGACCGAGAATGGCCAAGCCCGCGGCGGCGACCGTCGCCCCCTTGGGCGCGCGGTTGATCAGCATGAAACCGCCCACCAGGCCCGCCCCGGCCAGAAGTCCTCCTGCCAGGGCCGCAGCCGTGGCGTCCGCCGCGCCGCCATAGGCCGAGACCAGGTAGAAGCAGAGCCCTGCGAGCATCAGGCCCACCAGGCCGATGAGCAGACCGCCGATCCAGCGGGCGGGCGCCTTGAAGCCGGTCTGCAGGGCGGCGGCGCTGAGCCAGGCCAGGGCGCCGAAGGCCGGCAGGGTGTAGTGGACGAGCTTGGTGGGGGCCAGTTCGAACATGATCCAGGTGGGGATCAGCCAGCAGAGGGCGAACCTCACCCCGGGCTCGGCCCGGGCCGTCCAGCCATGGATCAGGCCCGCCGGAATGAGCAGGGTCATGGGGAAGGCCAGCAGCGGCAGAAGGACCAGGTGGTAGCCTGGGGGCGCGCCATGGGTCTCGTGACCGCCGGCCAGCTTGGGCGCCAGATCGCCCATGATCGCCGTGCTCCAGAAGGCGCCGTCCGTGGCCACCGTCACGGCCGCCGCCCAGGGGCCGACGATGGCGACCAGCAGGATCGGCCCCCAGCCGAGGCCCAGGTCCCGCAACCAGTCGACCCGTCGCTCCCACAGGGCGAGCATGATCATGGTCAGGGCCACCACCGCCAGGCCCACCGGCCCCTTGACCAGCAGCGCGCCCGACAGGCCCAGCCAGAAGGCGAGCCGCACGGGAAGCCCGGCCGCAGGTCCGCCTCGGCGGGCGAAATAGATGCGCGCCAGGGCGGCCAGGGCGAGGGTCACCATGCCGGCCAGCATGGCGTCGGTCTTGGCGATGAAGGCCTCGGTGGACAACAGGAAGCTTGAGCCCAGAAGCCCGCCCGCGAAGAGCCCCGCCATCGGGCCGAAGAAGGCCGCCGCCCCCCAGGCGCAGGCCGCGGCCGCCAGCATGGCGCCCAGGAGCGAAGGCAGGCGATAGGCCCAGATCTGGCGGTCCTCCGGCGCCGAGACGGCCGAGACGCTCAAGGCCTGCAGCCAGTGGATGCCCACGGGCTTCTTGAAGCGCGGCTCGTCCTGGAAGCGGATCACCACGAAGTCGCCGGTCTCCAGCATCTGGGCCGTGGCCTGGGCGTACCGGGACTCGTCGCGATCAAGCGGCGGCATGGCCACCAGGCCCGGCAGGCCGGCGATCAGGGCGATGAAGGCGGCGATCACGGGCCCCCGCCAGCCCTGGCTCGCCCACTGAAGACTCGACTGGAACGTCATGGCGCTGTGATAGCACGATCCTTCCGCAGGCCAGCTTTTCGGCTATGGAAGGGCATGAGCCCCAGTCCTGACATTTCCGTGGTGGTCCCCGTCTTCGACGAAGCCGGCGCCGCCCCTGACCTCGCCCGGGAGATCGCCGCGGCCTTCGCCGGCCGCCGGTTCGAGATCGTCTTCGTCGATGACGCCAGCCGCGACGACACCCGCGCGGCCCTGTCGGCCCTGAAGGCCGAGATTCCTGAGCTTCGGGTCCTGGCCCATGGCGCCAATTCCGGCCAGAGCCGCGCCATCCGCACCGGCATCCTGGCGGCCCGGGCCCCGGTCATCGTCACCCTGGACGGCGACGGCCAGAACGACCCTGCCGACGGCCCGGCCCTGGTGGACGCCCTGCTGGCCGGGGGCGAGAGCCTCGCCCTGGTGGGCGGCGAGCGGGTCAAGCGCCAGGACAGCCAGGCCAAGAAGCTCGCCTCGCGTTTCGGCAACGGCGTGCGCAAGCGCCTGCTGGGCGACACCGCCAACGACACGGGCTGCGGCCTCAAGGCCTTCCGCCGGGAGGCCTTCCTCAGGCTTCCCTATTTCGATCACATCCACCGCTACATCCCGGCCCTGATGCTGCGCGAGGGTTATGAGGTGGCCTTCCGCCCCGTGGGCCACCGCCCGCGACAGACCGGCCAGTCGAAATACACCAATTTCGGCCGGCTCATCGCCTCGGCCTCGGATCTGCTGGGCGTCATGTGGCTGCAGTCGCGCTCGCGCCTGCCGGGGCGCATTTCGGAGCTTTAGGCGGCGCCCTTCACCCCGGGACGGGCTCAGGGTTAATCTGCGCCCCGGCCGTCGGGCCGAGGGGGACCACCATGCCGATCTTCGCCGCCTTCCCGCTACTGGCCCTGCCGGTGCTGGGCTATAATCTCATCGCCCTGACCTTGGCGGGCGGCTTCTCGGCCATCGACGCCGACGTCCGCCTGGGCGAGGGGCTGTTCACCATCCGCATGGCGTCCAATGTGGACTGGCCCGTCAGCCTGGGCGACCTGCTGCTGGCCGCCGCCCTGGTGGTGCTGTTCATCGAGCTGCTGAAGTCCACGACCAGCCGGCGCATCGCCATCATCAACCACGCCCTGTCGATGCTTCTGTTCATCGTCTGCCTGGTTCAGTTCCTGCTGGCGCCGGCCTTCGCCACCTCCACCTTCTTCCTGATCACGGTGATGGTGCTGCTGGACGTGCTGGCGGGCTTCATCGTCACCATCGTCGCAGCGCGGCGCGACATCGACTTCTCCGGGGTGGACGGATGAGCGCCAGGCCCCATCAGGTCAGGCCCCATCAGGTCAGGCCCCATCAGGTCAGGCCCCATCAGGTCAGGCC
>NZ_DAIMHV010000068.1:0-14972 GCF_036723115.1 Phenylobacterium sp.
CCCCCGCCCGGCTCGGGCGCCCCGGGGAACCGCGCCCGCCCATCGACGTTTGCCGCTTTCGGGGGAGCGTAGAAGCCGAATGACAGACCCACAGGACAGACATCGGGCCGACAGCCTGCTGACGCCGCGGCCCGGGATAGACGATCCCTTCGCCGCCGCTGTCCGGGCCACCCGCATGCCCATGATCATCGCTGACGCCCAGGCGCCGGACATGCCCATCGTCTTCGCCAATGAGGCCTTTCTGTCCTTGAGCGGCTACCGGCGCGATGAGGTGCTGGGCCGCAACTGCCGGTTCCTGCAAGGCCCGGAGACCGACCAGCAGGCCGTGGCCGAACTGGCTTCCGCCATTGCGGACAATCGCGCCATCACTGTCGACCTCGTCAACTACAAGAAGGACGGCACGCCCTTCTGGAACGCCCTGCAGATCAGCCCCGTGCTGAACACCGCCGGCGAACTCGTCTTCTTCATCGGCTCCCAGGTGGACGTCACCGAGCGCAAACTGGCCGAGGCGAAACTGCACCGCGACCGCCAGGGCCTTCGCACCGTGGCCGACGAGCAGAGCCAGGCGGCGGAGAAGGCCCTGGCCGAACGCACCGCCCTGCTCCACGAGGTGGACCACCGGGTCAAGAACAACCTCCAGCTCATCAGCTCTCTGCTTGTCCTGCAGACGCGGCGGACGTCCGATCCGGCCACGCGTGAGGCGCTGGAGCGCATGCTGTCCCGCGTCTCGGCCATCGCCACGGTCCATCGGCGCCTGTTCCAGAGCCAGGACATCGCCCGGTTCGACGTGGGCGCCTTCGTCCGCGACCTGCTGGGCGACGTCACCGCCGGGTCCGAGGGCCAGGTGGAGATGGACCTGCAGCGCATCGACATCGCCGCCGCCCAGGCCGCGCCCCTGGCTCTGGTGGTCAACGAGCTGGTGGACAACGCCCATCGCCACGGCGCCCCCGCGAGCGGCGAGGCCCATATCGAACTGACGGTGCGGCGTCTGAACGGCCATTATGTGATCTGCGTGCGGGACCACGGTCCGGGCCTGCCGTACACGGGCGAATTCACCCCCGGCTTTGGCCTGACCATCACCGAGCTGTTGGCCCAGCAGCTGCGGGCGACCCTCACCTTCGAGGCGGCGAAGCCTGGTGTCCGCGCCGTGCTGAAACTGCCGGTGGAGGGCTAGGCGCATGGCTCCCTTGAAGGTCCTGATCGTCGAGGACGAGGCCCTGCTGGCGGTAGAGCTGGGCTTCCTGGTGCAGGAGGCCGGCATGGTCGAGGTGGGCCATGCCATGGACTCCGCCCATGCGGTTCAGCTGGCCGAGCGTCATACGCCCGATCTCGCCCTGGTGGACGTGCACCTGGCCGATGGTCCCACAGGGGTGGACGCCGCCCGGGAGATCGCCGCCCATCACGGGGCCGTCGTGCTGTTCATGACCGCCAATGTCAAACGCCTGCCCGAGGACCTGGCCGGCGCCTGCGGGGTGATCGCCAAGCCCTATTCGGATCGCTCGGTGCGCCGGGCCCTGGCCTATGTGGCCCACTGCATGGCCTTCGGTTGCGCCGAGGCCGCCCCGCCCCCGGGCTTGAGCCTTTCTGACGCCTTCCTGGAGCGCTGGGGCGTCGACCAGGTGCAGAGGACGGGCTGAGATGGCTCTGGAAATGCCCGAGATCATCGGCTTCGCCGCCGGCTTCTGCTCCATGGCGAGCTTCACCCCGCAGATCGTCAAGACCTGGCGGGAGAAGGACGCCCGCTCCATCTCGCTGCGCATGTACGTTGTGACCGTCACGGGTTTCGCCCTGTGGGTCAGCTACGGCGTGATGATCGGCTCGCTCCCGATCCTGGCCACGAACATCGTGTGCCTGACCCTGTCCAGCCTGATCCTGGCCATGAAATGGCGCTATTCCCACCGGCCGACTCCGCCGGCCTCGGGGCTGGAGCCGGGTCTCTAGCCGCCACCGCCGGCGAAGGTTGGCGCCGATAGGGGGCCTCATTAGAGTTGCGCCTCCGCCTGTGGGGCGCCATGCCCTGCCCTCGCCCCACGCCCTGGCCAGGAAGACCCCATGAACTCACGCATCGCCGAAGCCGACGCCGCCCTGCTGGCTGGCCGTTTCGATGAAGGCGTCGGGCTCATCGAGGCCTATCTGCGGGACGAGCCCAAGGCGCCGGTGCGGGTCTACAAGAACTTCACCGCCCTGCTCTATCGCCACAACCTGTTCGACAAGGCGGCCGCCTGGGGGCGACAGGGGGTGGAACACCATCCCAAGGAGGCCGAGCTCTGGAACACGCTAGGCGTCTGCCTGCGCCGGACCGGCGACCTGGACGGGGCGCTGGAGGCGTTGAATGCGGCCCTGAAGCTCCAGCCCCGCAATGAGGGCTTCCTTCACAACAAGGGCAATGTGCTGAACGATCAGCGCAAGGGCGCCGAAGCCGCGACGATCTTCTCCAAGCTGGTCCGCCAGACCCCGGCCAATTCCGAACTGCAGCGCAGCCTGGGGCGCGCCTACTGGTACGCCGAGGACTATCCCAAGGCCGAGATGCGCCTGCGCCTGGCCACGCGGCTGAAGGCGGACAATGTGGACGCCTGGCTCGACCTGTCGGGCCTTCTGGCGGAGAGCCAGGGGGTGGATGAGGCCATCGCCGTCCTGGACCAGGCCCTGGCCATCGTCCCCTCGCCCCGCTTCAAGGAAGCCCGCGCCATCGCGCTTCGCCGGGGCTCGCGCCTGCGGGAATCGGCGGCCTATATGGACACCCTTCTGGCCGAGCACGGAGAAGAGGCCTGGCTGCACCACCAGCTGGGCGCCGTGCTCAGCGACTGGGACCGGCCGCGGGCCAATGCGCATCTGGAACGCGCAGTGGCCCTGAAGCCCGACGACATGGACTATCGCATGGCCCTGGTGGAGAGCTTCGCCCGGTCACGCCACGGGAATGAGGCGGCCCATCTGGACCGGGCCTATGCCGAATTGAAGACCGCCACGACGGTGGGCAAGCTCAAGACCGGCGCCCATTTCAAGGTGGCCTCGGAAGTCCTGGGCCGGGTCTGCGATTTCGACGCCCTGGACGAGGTCTGCGACTTCCGCGAAACCGGCCGCCAGTGGGCGATGGAGGGCCGCCACACGGCCATGCTGAGCCAGCTGTCCCGGGTGAAAACGCCGGAAGACCGGGATGAGTTGATCGCCCAGCACCGCCTGTGGGGCGACCGCCTGCAGGAGCGGGTGAAGCACTTTCCCATCGCCCGGCCCAAGGGCCCACGCCCCGACAACGGCAAGATCCGTATAGGCTTCATGTCGTCGGACCTCAGGATGCATCCTGTGGCCTACTTCTCCCTGCCGCTGTTCGAGCACTACCCCCGCGACCGGTTCGAGATCTATTGCTACTCCTTCTACCAGGGTGAGGCCGACGCCCTGCAGAAGCGCATCACCGGCATGGTGGACGTCTTCCGCTGGCATCCCGACATCAACGACCGGGCCGTCGCCGAGATGATCAGCGCCGACCAGCTGGACATGCTGATCGAGCTGGGCGGCTCCACCCACATGAACCGCCTGAACGTCATGGCCTGGAAGCCCGCGCCCCTGCAGGCCAGCTGGCTCGGCTATCCCCACTCCTCGGGCCTGACCCACATCGACTATCTGATCATCGACCCCTATCTGAAGCCGCCGCGGCCCGAGCTCCTGATCGAGGCCCCGCTGCTGATGCCGTCCAGCTGGATCGCCATGGGGGAGCTGGCCTTCCCGGAACGTCCGCAGGCGGCCGAGCCGCCGGTGGTGCAGAACGGCTTCATCACCTTCGGCACGGCGAACAATCCCTACAAGTACAGCCGCGAGATGGTCCGCCACTGGGCGCGGGTGGTGGCCGCCGTGCCGGAGTCGCGCTTCATGCTGGTGCGGCCGGAGGGGGGCACCCAGGCCTTCCGCGATCACATCGCCGCCATCTTCGCGGCCGAAGGCGTGGCCGCCGAACGCCTGCGTTTCGAGGCGGTGCGCGGCCAGCACATGCCGTTTTACAACGAGATGGACATCTCCCTGGACACCTTCCCCCAGACCGGCGGCACCACCACCTGCGAGTCCCTCTGGATGGGCGTGCCGGTGGTCACCCTGGTGGGGCCGGGGCTGTTCGAGCGGCTGAGCTGCTCGATCCTGGGCAATGCCGGCCTGCACGACCTGTGCGCCGCCGACCTGGACGGCTATCTGGCCGCCGCCGTGGGCCTGGCGGGGGATGTGGAGCGTCTGCGTGACCTGCGCCGAAGCTTGCGCCCCACCCTGAAGGCCAGCCGTCTGGGCCAGACGCGCCAGTTCGCCGACGACTTCTACCGGATGCTGGAGGCCGCGGTTCAGCGCAGCAAGGCGCCCGCCCCCGAGCCGGCCTGAAGTCGCCGCGGGCTCGCTACAGACCGCCCAGGATCTCGCCGATCACCGCACGGGCATCCCGCGGCCTCACGCCCAGGGCCGCAAGGCGCCGGGTCTGGCAGACCGGCGGCGCGGGCAGGTCCCGGTCGGGTCCCAGGTCCAGCCGCCAGCCCGCCTCGGCGAACAGCTCGGCCAGGTCGCGGTTGGACAGGTTCTCGCCCCGGGCGATGTTGACCACCCCCGAGGCGGCCTGATCGGCCATAGCCAGCAGGGCCGCGATCACGTCGGGGGCGTGGATATAGTCCCGGGCCGCCGAGGGCGCCGAAGCTGAAAGCTCGATCCGCCGCTCGCGCCTGGCCCGGCCAAGCAGGTCCGACAGGAAGCCGCTGGCCGCAGGGTCCAGATCGAACACATTGGAGAGCCGCGCCACCGCCCCGCGCCCGTCCGAGCGGGCCAGCACCAGATTCTCCCCCAGGGCCTTGGACAGGTCATAGACATTGCGCGCCGCCGCCGGGTCCAGCAGCAGGCGATCGGCCTCATCCCCCCCGGCCGGCCCCAGGCTGTCATAGAGGCGGGTGGAGGACAGATAGATCAGGCGCTGGAACTTGGCCCGCTCCAGCAGCTCAGCCACCAGGGTCACATGGGCGGCGACGGTGTCGAAGGGCCGGATGTCAAAATCGCCGGTGAGCCCCGCGCAGTAGAAGACGCAGCCCAGATCACGGGAAAAGAGGCTCTCATCGCCCCGTCGCGAGGCGTGCACCTGTTCGCCGCGGGCCTCCAGGGCGGACACCAGGCGCGCGCCGATGAAGCCGCCGGCGCCGATGACGGTGTAGCGGCTCACGCCGCCCCGCGCTCTGCGATGCGGCGCACCGGATTCCCGGCATAGACGCCGTAGGGCTCGAGCCGGCCGCGCACCACCGCCCCGGCGGCCACGACGCACCCCTTGCCGATATGGGCGCCGTCCAGGACGACCACGCCGGCGCCTAGCCAGACATCGTCCTCGATGATGATTCCGCCGCGGCTTTCCATGAAGCCCTGGTCGCGAATCCGCCGCTCCCGGTCGGCGATGGCGTGGTTGGTGGGCGCCAGCGTGCAGTTGGCGGCGATGAGCACCGCATCGCCGATCCGCACCCCATGGCCCGTATAGATGACGGTGCCGGAATTGATGGCGCAGTCGGCGCCGATCACAACCTCGCCCGCGCCGCCGGCCGGCTTGATCTTGACGAAGGAGTCCAGCTGGGTCCGCGCCCCGATCTCGATCAGGGTGCCGCGCACCGAGCGCTCGATATCCGCCAGAGGCGAGACGACGGCGGTGGGGTCGATCTTCAGCATACGGCCTCTTCCCTAGACGCCCTGATAGTCCGGATAGGTCGCGTCCCGCTCGGAGATCACCTGCGGCGCCGCGGGCCAGTCGATGGCGAAGGCCGGATCGTCCCAGCGCACGCCCTGGCCATGGCCCGGCTCGAACAGGGGGGCGATCTGATAGAGCACGTCGCTGTCGGGCTCCAGGGTAAGGAAGCCGTGGGCGACCCCTTCGGGAATAAAGAGGGCCGCGCCCCCTTCGGCGTCCAGCTCCACCCCGGTCCAGCGGCGATAGGTGGGGCTGTGGGGGCGCAGATCCAGGGCCACATCAAAAATTCTGCCCCGCACCGCCCGCACCAGCTTGGTCTCTCCATGGGGGGCGGGCTGGTAGTGCATGCCGCGCAGGGTGAAGGCCGCGGTGTTGCGTGACAGACTGGTCTGGGCCGGGGCGAAGGCCGCCCCCGCCGCCGCGAACTCCTGCGGGCAGTGCAGCCGCGCAAAGGCCCCGCGCGCATCGGCCACGGGGTCGGGATCCACCCGCAGGACGCCCTCCACCTGGGTGGGGGAGAAGCGCATCAGTCCAGGATCTCGGTCTTGGGAGAGGCGATGACGAACCGGCAGCCCCAGGCCCGCACATAGGCCAGCTGGGCCATGATCTCGTCCTTCAGGTTCCAGGGCAGGATCAGGATGTAGTCCGGCTTGACCTCGGCCACCTTGTCGGGCGCCAGGATCGGCACATGGCTGCCGGGCAGGTAGCGCCCCTGCTTGTGCGGGTTGGCGTCGAAGGCCGCCACTAGGTCACCCGTCCCCACCCCGGCATAGTTGAGGAAGGTGTTGCCCTTGGCCGCGGCGCCATAGGCGGCCACGGACTTGCCCTCGGCCTTGGCGGATTTCAGGAAGGCCAGGAAGGAGTCGCGCACCTCGTCCACCCGGGCGGCGTAGCCCTCATAGGTCTCCAGGCGGTGCAGGCCTGCGGCGGCCTCGCGGGCGCGCAGGGTCTTGAGCGCCTCGGTCTCCCGGTGGCTTGACCCCTCATGGGCGCAGAACAGGCGCAGAGAGCCGCCATGGGTGGGCAGCAGCTCCACATCGAAGGCCCGCAGGCCATTGGCCCGCAGCACCTGGGCCACCGCCAGCAGGGACAGATAGGAGAAGTGCTCGTGATAGATGGTGTCGAACTGCACCATCTCCAGCATGTTGAGCAGATGGGGGAACTCGAAGGTCAGAACCCCCTCCGGCTTCAGCACCTCGCGGAAGCCCGCGACAAAGCCGCCGATGTCGGGGACGTGGGCCAGCACATTGTTGGCCGCCATGAGGTCGGCCTTCACCCCTCGGGCGGCCAGTTCACGTCCCGTTTCCCCGTGGAAGAACATGACCTCGGTGGGCACGCCCCTGTCGATGGCCGCCTGGGCGGTGTTGGCGGTGGGCTCGATCCCCAGGACCGGCACGCCGGCGGCCTTGAAGTGCTGCAAGAGGTAGCCGTCATTGGAGGCCACCTCCACCACCAGGGACTGCGGCCCCAGGCCGAAGCGGGCGATCATGGCCTGGGCATAGCGGCGGGCATGCTCCACCCAGCTGGCCGAGTAGGACGAGAAGTAGGCGTAGCCGGAATCGAAGATCTCGTCGGCGGCGACGGGATCGTCCACCTGCACCAGGAAGCAGGAGGGGCAGACCCGGGCGTGCAGCGGATAGGTGCGCTCGGTCCCGGCGGCCAGTTCGGCTGCGGTGAGGTTGCTGTTGGCCAGGGGCTGGCGGCCCAGGTCCACCACGGTCTGGGTCAGCGGGGTGCGGCAGAAGCGGCAGACAGGCGTCATCACAGGCTTTCGTAGGCGTCGATCTGGGCCAGGCAGAGGTCGCGGGCGGGCTCGCCCTCCCCCTGCCGGCGGTACCAGTCCATGGTCCAGGCCACGGCCTGCGGACCATCGAGCCGGCTTTCGAAGTCGAGCGTGCGGCGGGCGAGGCTGGCATCCACCGCCAGAACCTTGGCCTCGATGGAGGCCGGGTCGGGCTCATGGCGCCAGGGCGCGGCCCCCAGGGAGGCGACGGCCTGATGGGCCAGGTCGCCCACGGTGATCTCGGCCGCTCCGGGCTTGGGGCCGAAGTTGAGGCTGCGGGGCGTGTCCGGCCGCTGGGCCAGGGCCTGGGCGAAGACCAGGTAGCCGGCCAGGCAGTCCAGCATATGTTGCCAGGGGCGGGTGGCCTCGGGATGGCGCAGGACCACCGCCTCGCCGGCGCGGGCGGCGCGGACAATGTCGGCCACCAGCCGGTCGCGGGAAAAGTCCCCGCCGCCGATCACATTGCCCCCGCGGGCGGTGGCCACAGGCACGCCTGCACGGTCGAAGAAGGAGCGGGCATAGCTGGCGGTGACGATCTCCGCACAGGCCTTGGAGGCCGAATAGGGGTCCTTGCCCCCCAGAGCGTCGCCCTCCTGGAAGGCGCGCCCGGCGTCATTGTTGGCGTAGACCTTGTCGGAGGTGATGACGAGGATGGCCGCCAGCGCCTCCTCATCGCGCAGGGCCTCCAGCAGGTGGACCGTGCCCATGATGTTGGTGGCCAGCGACCCCACCGGATCCTCGATGGCCGCGCGGACGATGGGCTGGGCGGCCATGTGCAGCACCAGGTCAAAGGGACCGTCCGCCACCGCGTCCAGCACCGCGCGCCGGTCGCGCAGGTCCGTCAGGCGCGAGGCCGCCAGATGGTCATAGCCCAGCATGTCGGAGAGCGCCGGCGTCTGGTCCGGGGCCAGGGCCAGGCCGGTCACCCGGGCGCCCATGCGCGAGAGCCAGAGGCCCGCCCAGGCGCCCTTGAACCCGGTATGGCCGGTGAGCAGGACGCGCTTGCCCGCCCAGAAGGCCGGATCGGGCCGGCTCATGCCCACAGGCGCCAGGGCGCCTTGCCGGACGCCCAGAGGCCCTCCAGCTGATTCTTGTCGCGCAGGGTGTCCATGGCCGCCCAGAAGCCGTCATGGCGATAGGCGATCAGCTGGCCGTCCGCGGCCAGGCCCTCCAGGGGCCCCAGCTCCCAGACGGTGGAGTCATCCTCCACCCGCCCGATCACCGCTGGATCGAGGACGAAGAAGCCGCCATTGATCAGGCCGTTGTCGCCGGGGGGCTTTTCCACGAAGCGGTCCACCCGGTCGCCGGTCATCTCCAGCGCGCCATAGCGGCCCGGCGGGGCCACGGCGGTGACCGTGGCCTGCTTGCCATGGGCCTTGTGGAAGGCGGCCAGGGCCTTCAGGTCCACATCGGCCACCCCGTCCCCATAGGTGAAGAAGAAGGGCTCGCCGGGATTGAGGAACTGGGCCACCCGCTTCAGACGCCCGCCGGTCATGGTGTCCGGCCCGGTGTCCACCAGCGTCACCTTCCACGGCTCGTGTTTGGTGGCGTGATAGTCGATGGCCCGGTTGGCCAGGTCGACGGTGAAGTCCGCGTTATGGAGCACGTAGTTGGCGAAGTACTCCTTCACCACATAGCCCTTGTAGCCCAGGCAGACGACGAACTCGTTGAAGCCGTGGTGCGAGAACAGCTTCATGATGTGCCACAGGATCGGCCGCCCGCCGATCTCGATCATGGGCTTGGGCCGCAGGTGGCTCTCCTCGGAGATCCGGGTGCCCAGGCCCCCGGCCAGGATCACGGCTTTCATGGTCGCGCCCCCTTCCCTGCCCGTCAGGCGATCCGCTTGACGAAGGCGTCGGGCCAATAGGTCACCCGCTCGGTCACCGCGCCTTCATTGAACGGGAAGGCCGGCTCTTCGATGATGAAGCGCTTGTCCTCGGCGACAAAGGCGTGGGCCGCGGCCTTGGGATTGTTCCAGGTCCAGTCCTCGCCCGTGCGCGGGCCGCCGGCCACCTGCTCCATGATCCCGTCGGTGGCCACGATATAGGAGCCCACCGGCACCAGGTCGGCATAGGCGCGCAGCTCGTCCAGGACGTGGCCCTTGGTGTGGTTGGAATCCAGCACCACCAGGGCCTTCTCGCCCGGCTTCACCAGGGCCTTCACCTGATCGACCACTTCGGGCGCGGTGGACGAGCCCTCGATGAGCTCGATCCGCTTCTTCATCGGATGGGATTCGATGGCGCTGCGGTTATGGGCGCGGATTTCGATGTCGATGCCGATGACGCGGCCATGGCCCATGGCCTCGAACAGCGAGGCGTAGAAGATCAGCGAGCCGCCGTGGGCCACGCCGGTCTCGATGAGCACGTCGGGCTTCAGGGTGTAGATCACCTCCTGCAGGCGGATCATGTCCTCCGGCAGCTGAATGATCGGCCGGCCCATCCAGGCGAAGGAATAGACGTACTTGGAATCCCACGTGGCCCGCACCCAGGCCCGGGACGCCGCGGCGAAGCCCTCGGCGGTGGACAGGCTGTGGCGCGTTTCTGTGTCGCCGTCGCGGACGACGACTTCGCCGCGCTCTTCGTCGATGATGGTGATCAAGACCCCGACCCTGTATGCCGTTGGCGGGTCAGGTGGAATCCCGGCCCGCATGCGTGCCCCCTCTTATCGCGCATCGTTGCGGTGATGAAGCCGTATCCCGCCGCAAGGGATCACGGGCGCAAGGGGTCGGGGGCGTCGGCAGAAGGGAGGCGGCGTGGAGCCCAAGGTCGATTTCATGGTCATCGGCGCCCAGAAGGCCGGGACCACCGCCCTGTTCGACTATCTGGGCGACGTGCCGGGCATCGGCCTGTCGGACGTCAAGGAGGCGCACTTCTTCGACGACGATTCGCAGGACTGGGGCGCCCCGGACTACGGCGCCTATCACGCCCGCTTCGACCTGGCCGACCGGGGGCGGGTCTGGGGCGAAGCCACGCCCATCTATCTCTATTGGCCCAACTGCCTGGCGCGCATCGCCGCCTATAATCCCGCCGTGCGGCTGATCATCCTGCTGCGCGATCCGGTGGCGCGGGCCTATTCCCACTGGCGCATGGAATATGCCCGCGGGGTGGAGACGAACCCCTTCGACTGGTGCATCCGCCAGGGTCGCGCGCGCCTGTTTGGGGGTGAGCCCTGGGGCTGGCATCGAGAGTTCAGCTATGTGGAGCGGGGCTTCTATGGCGAGCAGATCGAGGCGGCGCTGGCGCTTTTTCCCCGGGAGCAGATCCTGATCCTGCGGGCCGAGGATCTGGACCGCGACCCCGCAGGCGCGCTGGCCAAGGTTTGCGCCCATGTGGGCGTCGCCCCGCCGGCGCAGGTCCGGCCCCGCCGGGTGCATGAGGCCAGGGCGGCGGCCTATCCCTCTGAGCTTGGTCCTACGGATATCGCCTGGCTGCGGGACATCTACGGCGCTGACGCCGCCCGGCTGCGCGCGCTGACGGGTCTGGAGCTGACGCCAGAGCCTGCGCCTTAATTCGGCCCGTCCGCCGGGGCAGGTTTCAGCCCATGCGCGCGGTGACGGCGACATCCTTCCCCACGCCCTTGCGGCTGGCGGGCCTGGCCCTGGGCCTGGCCGCCCTGGCGGCGTGCGGCGGATCGGGCGCCGAGACACAGACCTCCACGCCGGCCGAGCGGATCGGTCCCGTCCTTGAGCTGCCGGTGGACTGCGTGATCGGCGAGACCTGCGCCATCCAGAACTATGTGGACCGCGATCCGGGCCCTGGGGTGCGCGACTATGCCTGCGGCGGGCGCACCTATCAGGACCATAACGGCCTGGACATCCGCACCCTCGACATGGCCGCCCAGCGGGCCGGGGTGGACGTGCTGGCCGCCGCCGATGGCCAGGTGGTCCGGCTGCGGGACGGCGTCGCCGACGTCTCGGTCCGCACGGGCGGCCTCGCGGCCGTGGAAGGTGCGGAGTGCGGCAACGGCGTGGTTATCGACCACGGCGGCGGCTGGGAGACGCAATACTGCCATCTGGCGCAGGGCAGCCTGCAGGTGGCCGCCGGAGAGCGCGTGCACGCCGGCCAGCCGATCGGCAGGATCGGCCTGTCGGGCCAGACCGAATACCCCCATCTGCACTTCACCGTGCGCCGGGACGGAGCGGTGGTGGACCCGTTTGCGCCAGCCGCCGGCGAGGGCGGCCGGGTTTGCGAGGCGCAGAACCCCCTGTGGTCCGACGCGGCGCTCGCCGCCCTGGCCTATCAGAGCGGCGCGGTGCTCAATGCCGGCTTCTCCGCGGGCGCTGTGACCCTGGAGGCGGTGGAGGAGGCCGGCGTCACCCCGCCCGCAGCCCATGCGCCGGCCCTGGTGGCCTATGTGCGCGCCATCGCCCTGGAGGCCGGCGACGTGCAGCACCTGCGCCTGACCGCCCCCGACGGAACCGTGCTGGCCGAAACCCGCATCGACCCCCTGGAAAGCGCCAAGGCCCAGTATCTGACCTATGCGGGTCGCCGCACGCCGCCGGAGGGCTGGGCCGAGGGGACCTATGAAGCGCGTTTCACCGTCGAACGGGGGGGACGACGGGTGGTGGAGCGGGATTTCGCCCTGGTCTTCTGAGCCGCGCGTCGGACTCGCTTCAAGAATCCGCCGCAAACCTGTCGCATTGCCGACGGAGTCTCTTTCGCGTTGCGGCAGAGTGGGCTACAGTTTGACGTCAGCCCTGCTCTCCAAGGCTGTGTCGCTTCGGCCGGGTCATAGCGCCCATGCCAGCTATGGCCCGGCCTCTCGCGCTTCCCCGACAATCTAATTTCCTATGCGTCCGCGCGGTCATGCGCGAGGAGCGTTTCGATGTGCTTGTCACGCGTCGCTGGCGCGCACGTCCTTTCGGACGGTCTTCGGCGGGCTTATCCGATGAGGATCTAACGCCGCCTGAGCACAGGGTCGCGGAGGCTCGGAACGACCTAACGCTCACGAGAAAGGGGCCGCCCCGAAGGACGGCCCCCAAAAGTCTCAACTCGTAGAAACTTCGACTTAGATGACGAAGTTGGTCTGCGAGATGTCCCCCAGGCCGACGCCCACCAGGTGGACGGCGCCCGTGACGGTGTTGTTGCTGCTGATGTCGGCGAAGACATAGACGTCCGCGCCCACCGCCACGGCGACGATGTCGCGCGAGCCGGAGGTGATCAGAGCCGTGGCGTCGGACAGAGCCTGGGCGTAGCTGCCCACGCTGATCTCGGCGTAGTTGGTGGCCGTGCCGGCGAAGCCGAAGCTGATCGAGTCAGCCGTGGCGAAGTTGTTGATCCGGTCCACCGAGCCGGCGGTCGTCGAAGAGTCGCCCGCCGCGAAGACGAAGCGGTCAGCGCCCGCGCCGCCGTCCAGGGTGTCAACGCCCGCACCGCCGGTGATGGTGTCGGTACCCGCGCCGCCGAGGATCGAGTCATTGCCGGCACCGCCGAGCAGTTGGTTGTTGCCACCTGCGGAAGCGTCGATGGCGTCGTTGCCCTCGCCGCCATTGATGGTGTCGTTGCCAGCACCGCCAAGGATGGAGTCGGAGCCACCGTCACCGTTGACGACATTATTGCCACCAGCGCCGAGGTCGATGGTGTCAGAACCGTCACCACCGGAGATGGTGTCATTGCCGCTACCGGCCGTGATGCTGTCGGTACCCGCGCCGCCGGACATCGAGTTGGTGCCCGAAACAGACGAGATGGTGTCGTTGCCTTCACCGCCGTCCAGGACATCGTTACCCGCGCCGCCAACGATGACGTCGTTGCCGTCTTCACCGAAGATGGTGTCGTTGCCGGTGCCGCCGGTGATGTTGTCGTTACCGAGGTTGCCGTTCAGGAAGTTCGTGCCAGCGGTGCCAACGATGGTGTCGTTGCCTTGGCCGCCCAGCAGCGTGTCGTTGCCCGTGCCACCGGTCAGCTGGTCATCGCCCAGGTTACCGTTGGCCCAGTTGTTTCCGTTGTTGGCAACGGCAGTGATGGTGTCGTTGTCCTGACCACCATACATCGTGTCATTGCCAGTGCCCGAGACGATCTGGTCGGCACCGGTGTTGCCCTGCAGGAAGTTGTTCCCGCTGGTGCCGGTCAGAGTGTCAGCGCCAGCGCCGCCGAAGATGGTGTCGTTGCCAGCGCCGCCGGTGAGGTCGTCGTTACCTTCGCCCCCGTCGATGGAGTCGTTGCCAGCATCGCCGTTGATGGTGTCGGCGCCAGCTTCGCCCAGCAGGGTGTCGTTGCCTGCGCCGCCAGCGAGGTTGTCATCACCGAGGTTGCCGTTGATGAAGTCGGCACCGGCACCGCCGGTCACGGTGTCGTTGCCTTGACCGCCCAACAGAGTGTCGGATTGGTTCGAGGCACTGCCGCCGGTGATGTTGTCATCACCGAGGTTGCCCTGAACCCAGTTGCTGCCACCGCCAGCAGTGATCGTGTCGTTACCCTGGCCGCCATAGATGGTATCGGCCGAAGAACCGCCCGTCAGGTTGTCATTGCCCGCATTGCCTTGCAGCAGGTTGCTGCCCTGACCACCATCAAGAGTGTCGTTACCCGCGCCGCCATACAGCGCGTCAGCAGCCGTGCCGCCCGCCGCCGGGAGGTCGTTACCGTTGCCGCCAATGTAGAGCACCCCGCCCGTCGTAGTGGTGTGCGTGGTGTTGTAGATGCCGATGCCGAACAGCTTCGTGACGCCGTTGGCGGTGATGCTCACGCGAGCCGGTTCAGCGCCGACAGCGGCGATGTACTGGACGGTGATCGTAGAGGCGTTGGTGCCCGGGGCAAAGGCCAGGGTGTCGGTGTTCTGGAACCCGATCGCCTGAGCGTCGGTGATCGTCTCGAAAATGTAGTTAGCCATGCTTCTCTCCAGTCAGTGTCACATGGACCCCAGAACGCCTGGCCACCATCCTCGGATGGAGCGGTCCCAGCGGTCCCCTTTTTCACGCCATGCAGCATGGCCGTGACAAAGGTTAAACGAGCCCGGTGAAGACGTATCGGATGCGGTGTCGATGCGCAACTCGAAAAACGCCCGCCGGACCCAGCCCCCCGCCCCGCTGCAAGCCGCGTGGCGGAAGGGTTTACGGCTACTCCTCGCGCAGCGAGTCGCCAATGGTGTCGGTGAGTGGACTCACCAAATAGGACAGGATCGAGCGCCGGCCGGTGGTGATCATGGCCGTGGCCTGCATACCGGCGGTGAGGTTGGCGTTCGGCGGCAGGTTGCGCAGAGAGGCCGGATCGATCCGAAGCTCGGCCGTGAAGTAGGCCTCGCCCGTGTTCGGATCGATGATCCGGTCGGCTGAGACATTGGTGACCGTGGCCGTGAGCGATCGGGCGCGCCGGGTGGAGAAGGCGGTGACGTCGATCCGCGCCTCCTGGCCCACGCGGACGCTATTCACATCCTTGGGTGCGACTCGCGCCCAGACGATGAGGGGCGCGTCGGCGGGCACGATGTCCATCAGCAGCTCGCCCGGCGCCACAACCCCGCCCACGGTGAACTGGGTGAGGTTGAGCACATAGCCGTCCACCGGAGAGCGGA